>NZ_JBEZFD010000005.1:0-445492 GCF_040649235.1 Spirillospora sp. NPDC049024 | reverse complement strand
CCAGGATCAAACTCTCCATCAAGGTCCAAACGACCAACCAGGGGGCGAACCCCAGCCGGCCAAACCTCAGGAAACAATCCCAGCATCACCACCCCCGAAAAGGGGCGGCATTGCCTCAAAGAAATCCCCACCACCCCATCAGATGGGGCGGCACGGGGCGACCCGGCCGAACAATCGACCGAGCCGATAAAGGCACTGGCTTTTAACACGCTGTTGAGTTCTCAAGAAACGGACACCCACCGCGCCGAATCCCGCTCCCGCGGACCCCGGCTCCGGGGCAACCCTGCTAACTTACCAGACCCATCTCCGCTGTCAAGCCGATCCGTGAAGATCTTTTTGACGAGTCGGAGGTGTGCCCGTCCCCCACGCGACGACACATCCCCAGGCCAAAGAGACCTGGAAAGATCGTTCCGTAGGAGGCGCCCTGCGGGCCGGCCACCTCGCGGCGTCCTGCATCCCGTCCGGGCTTGTACTTCAAGAGTACCTCGGCCTGCAGCACCCTGCGAACCGTTTTCCTCTGTCCGTGTCCCCCGGGGCCGTCCGCCTCTCGGCGTCCCGCATCCCCTTGGGGCACCACAGAGATTAGGCAGCCCCGGAAGAGCCGTCAAATCGGGATCGGCCCCTTGTTCGTCCCTCCCGCGAAACCCGCAGGTCATACGCGGTTCAATTCGGCGGAATCAGTGCCCCGTCAGTGCCGCGTCAGCGTCCCCCCGCCGGTGTCCGCGCCACGTCAGCGCCTTCCCCCACGGTGGTGACCGTCACAGCGAAGGACTGATGAAAGGCATCCAGATGGACGAAGTAATCCGCGCGGAGGGTCTCCGGAAACGGTTCGGGGAGACGAAGGCCCTGGACGGTGTGGACATCACGGCTCGCCGGGGCACGGTCCTCGGGGTCCTCGGCCCGAACGGAGCCGGCAAGACCACCGCGGTGCGCGTGCTGGCGACGCTGCTCAAGCCGGACGCCGGGCGCGCCGAGGTGGCCGGCTACGACGTGGTCAAGGACGCGGTGCGCGTCCGGGCGAAGATCGGACTGACCGGGCAGTACGCGTCGGTCGACGAGGAGCTGACGGGCTTCGAGAACCTCGTGATGATCGCCCGGCTGCTGGACTTCGGCCGCGCGGAGGCGAAGGCGCGGGCGCGGCGGCTGCTCGACCGGTTCCGGCTCACCGACGCGGGGTCCCGCGCGGTGAAGACGTACTCGGGCGGGATGCGCCGGCGGCTGGACCTGGCGGCGAGCCTGATCAACCACCCGGAGATCATCTACCTGGACGAGCCGACGACCGGGCTGGACCCGCGGGCGCGCAACGAGGTCTGGGACACCGTCCGGGAGGTCGTCGCCGACGGGGCGACGGTGCTGCTGACCACGCAGTACCTGGAGGAGGCCGACGCGCTCGCCGACCGCATCGCGGTGTTCGACCACGGGCGGGTCATCGCCGAGGGCACCTCCGACAGCCTGAAGTCGCAGGTCGGGCGGCAGACGCTGGTGGTCCGGGCGGCCGAGCCGTTCCGCGCCGCGCAGCTCACCGCGATCGTCGCGGAGCTGACCGGTGAGCGGCCGGAGGTGCAGCAGGCCACGGGCCTCGTCACGGCGCCCGTGCACGATCCGCGGCTGCTGTCGGTTCTGGTGCGGCGGCTGGACGAGGCGTCCATCGTGGCGGCGGAGCTGGCGTTGCGGATGCCGAGCCTCGACGAGGTGTTCCTCACACTCACGGGCCATCTGGCCGAAGAGCCCAAGTCCGAGCTCGTTTCCGAGGGGAGCGTCGCATGACCGCCATCACCGTCGACGGCCGTCCGTCCGCCGCGGAGCCGCCCGCGCGCATCAGCGCTCGGCGGACGCTGCGGCACGGCCTCACCCTGGCGTGGCGCAACGTCGCCCAGTTGAAGCACTCACCGGAGAAGCTGCTGGACACGACGCTGATGCCGATCGTGTTCCTGCTGCTGTTCCTGTACGTGTTCGGCGGCGCGGTGGCCGGCGACACGCATTCCTACCTGCAGAAGCTGCTTCCGGGCCTCGTCGCGCAGATGGCGATGTTCGCCACGATGGGGCTCGGGACGGCGCTGAACGAGGACATCCACAAGGGCGTGTTCGACCGGTTCCGCAGCCTTCCGATCGCCCGTTCCGCACCGCTGCTCGGGACGGTCCTCGGCGACACGGTCCGGTTCATCACCGTGATGACGGTGCTCGTGGGGTTCGGGTCCGCCCTCGGGTTCCGGTTCCACACCGATCCGCTGTCGGTGCTGGCGGCCTTCGCGCTGGCGTACGTGTTCTACCTGGCCGTCTGCTGGATCTCGGTGCTCGTGGGGCTGGTCGCGCCGACGCCCGACACGGTGCAGGGGTTCTCGTTCATCTGGGTGATGCCGCTGACGTTCGGCAGCAGCATCCTCGTGCCGGACACGTCCACGATGCCGGGCTGGCTGGAAGCGTGGTCGAAGGTCAACCCGGTCACGCATCTGGCGGAGTCGGTGCGCGCGCTGACCGTCGGCGGCCCGATCGGGAACCACGCCTGGTACACGCTCGCCTGGGCGGCGGGAATCGTCCTCGTCACGTTCCCGCTGGCCATGCGCATGTACTCGCGGAGGGCATGACGGCCGGTCCGCGTCGGAAGGCGCGCCGCCCCGGAGAACCGTTCGGGGCGGCGTGCCTTGCCCGTCCCGGCGAACCGGGGCCGGGCACGGTGCCGCTCAGACGGAGGCGACCAGCTCCTCCGCCTGATCGAACACCTCGTCCCGGGTCACCTGCCGGCCGCGCTCGTACGCGGCGGCGAACGCCTCCTCGCCGAGGACGCCGCTGACGAGCGGCAGCGTCCGGCGGACCTCGTAGCTCGCCGTGTCGCGGTAGCCGAGCAGCTTGTGCGCCGTGCCCAGTAGCTCGGCGGCCCGCACGTGCCGCCCGCGCGCGGCGGCGTAGGCGGCGACGCCCTCGACGAGCGCGGCCACGGTCGGGTTCCCCATGAACGTGTCGTTCCGGAGACCGCTCAGCGCTTGGACGTGCCGGCGCGCGGCGGCCTCCAGGTCGCCGACCTCCTCCGCGAGGCAGCCGAGGCGGCTGGACGTCCGGCGGGCGACCTGCACGATGTCGGGGCGGTGCCCGCGCGACTCGATCCACCCGCACGCGCGATCGGCGTGGGCGCGGGCGGCGGCGCGGTCGCCTTCCAGCAGCGCTATCTCGCACAGCATGAGGGAAGCGGTCGCGGCGTCGGCGAAGTCGCCGATGCGTTCGGACTGCGCCATGGCGCGCTCCAGGTCGGCGCGGGCGCGGGCGACCTCACCCAGTTGGGCCCGTGCCCACGCGAGCTGCGCGAGCAGTTGGGAGCCCTGCTCGGGGCTGACGTCGACCGTCGCGTACCCGTACGCCTCCTCGCCGAGCCGGACGGCCTCCGCCAGGTCGCCGCGCGCCACGGCGGTCTGCATCATCCCGCTCAGCGCGACGATCATCCCGAACCGGTCGCCGAGCTCGCGGAACCGCGCGTAGCCGTCGGCCGCCTGCTCGGCGGCGTCGTCGATCTCACCGTAGTTGATCCCCAGGTGCGCCAAGATGACGCGGACGACGGCGCGCACCCACGGATCGTCGTGGTCGCGAATGCGGCCCAGACCACGCCTGACCTCTTCCATGTCTCCGCTGAGCACGTTGGACGCCGTCTCGGCGAGCGCGAGCACGGGATGCGAGGGTGAGGGGGGCACCACGGCCGCCGCCTCGCTCATGGCCCGGCGCAGCGACTCCTGCGTCGGCCCCTCCTCCTTGGTCATCTCACTCACGAGGGCGGCGGAGACGACGCACATCGCGTAAGGCTCCTCCAGGCCGCGCGGCGCGGCGCCGCCCGCCATGTCGCGGACGGCGATCGTCCAGCCGCCCGCTTCGCGTTCCATGTCGCGCAGGATCCAGAACCACACCAGCCCGGCCACGAGCCGCAGGGCCGTCTCGACGTCGCCCACCTCGGTGACATGGCGGAAGGCGATGGTGAAGTTCTCGCGTTCGGCGGCCAGCCGGGCGGACCAGAGCAGCTGGTCGCGGCGGCGCAGCTCGGGCTCGGCGCGCTCGGCGAACTCGACGAGGTACGCGGCGTGCTCGTCGCGGACGCGCCGGGTCTCGCCGGCCTCCTCCAGCCGCTCCCCCGCGTACACGCGGACGGTCTCCAGCAACCGGTACCGGACGTCGGTGTCGCCGTCGGCCATCACCAGCGACTTGTCGATGAGCGCGGCGATCACGTCGATGACGTCGCGGGGGTCGGGCGCGTCCGGCGCGTCGAGGCCGCACACGCGGACGGCGGCGTCCGGTGTGGCGCCGCCGGCGAACACCGCCAGGCGGCGCAGGACGGCGCGCTCCCGCTCGTCCAGCAGGTCCCAGCTCCAGTCGACGACGGCGCGCAGGGTCCGGTGCCGGGGCAGTGCGGTGCGGCTGCCGCCGGTCAGCAGCCGGAACCGGTCGCCGAGGCGGGCCGCGACCTGGCCGGGGGTGAGGGAGCGCAGCCGCGCGGCGGCCAGTTCGATCGCGAGCGGGATGCCGTCGAGCGCACGGCAGATCTCGACGACGTCGGCGACGGTGCCGGCGTCGACCGCGAAGCCGGGGCGGACGGCGGCGGCGCGGTCGGCGAACAGCCGCACCGAGGCGTAGCCGAGGGCGTCGGCCGGGTCGGCGGTGCCCTCCTCCGGCAGCGGGAGGGACGGCACCGGGCACAGCGACTCGCCGGTGATGCCGAGGGGTTCGCGGCTGGTCGCGAGGACGCGGACGCCGTCGGCGTGCGCGACGACGTGGTCGACGAGCCGCGCGACGGCGTCGATGAGGTGCTCGCAGTTGTCGAGGACGAGCACCATCCGCTTGGCGGCGAGGAAGTCGGTGAGCCGTTCGAGGGGCCGCACCACCGCGCGGGTCTCGGTGGGACGGACGCTCTCGGGAACGCCCAGCGCCGCCAGCACCGCCTGCACCACGTCGCCCGGACCGCTGACGGGGGCGAGCGGGACGAACCACACGCCGTCCGGCATCTCGTCGACCAGCGCGCCGGCGCTCTCCCCGGCGAGCCGCGTCTTGCCCGCGCCGCCGGGGCCGGTGAGGGTGACGAGCCGGGTCTCGCGGAGCAGCTTGCCGACCCGCTGCGACTCCTCCTCCCGCCCGACGAAGCTGGTGAGCCGCGCGGGCAGGTTGGTGCGCGCGGACCGCGGGCCGGACGGGGGCGGCGGCGCGGGCTCCGGCGCCCGGGCGGTCGTCTCGCGGCGCAGGATCGACAGGTGGACGGCGGCCAGTTCCGGGGACGGGTCGACGCCGAGCCGGTCGGCCAGGGCGCGCCGCGTCTCCTCGTACACCTCCAGCGCCTCGGCCTGCCGCCCCGCCGCGTACAGGGCGCGCATCAGCTGGCCGCACAGCCGCTCGCGCAGCGGGTTCGCGGCGGCGAGGGGCTCCAGTTCGGCGACCGGCGGGACGGGGAGCCCGGCGGCGATCTCGGCGTCGACCCGGTCCTCGACCGCGGCGAGCCGCAGCTCCTCCAGGTGCGCGACGGCCGCGTGAGCGAAGTCGGCGTCGGCGACGTCGGCCAAGGCGGGCCCGCGCCACAGCGCGAGCGCCGCGCGCAGGCCGTCCGCCCGCGCGCGGGGATCGTCCTCGGCCCTGGCGGCGGCGACGCCGCGCTCGAACGCGACCGCGTCGATCTCGCCCGGGTCGATCCCGAGCCGGTAGCCCGCGGGGCCGTGCTCGACCATGTCCCGCCCGGCGACGCCGCGCAGCCGGGACACGAGCGCCTGCAGGGCGTTCCCGCCGGGGGGCGCTCCCTCCCACAGGTCGTCCAGGAGCCGCTCGGCCGACACGGGACGGCCCGCCTCGGCCGCCAGCCGCACGAGAAGGGCGCGCAGCCTGCGGCCCGCGACCTCGACGGGCCGCGCGGCCTCGTCCCGCACGTCGAGCGGCCCCAGGATGCCGATGCGCACGCGTGCCCCCTTCCCGCGTGTCATTGTCCCCGATGTGTGGATCTCGCGAGCCGGGTACGTGTTTCGACATGCCCAGAGCACAGATCAAGGACGAAAAGAAGTACCAGAAGCTCCGCGACAAGGGAGAGAGCAAGGAGAAGGCGGCGCGGATCGCCAACGCGTCCGCGAACCAGGGAAGCAAGAAGGTCGGCCGCAAGGGCGGTAAGAGCCCCTCCTACGACGACTGGACGAAGGACGAGCTGCTCGAGCGCGCCCGCGAGATCGGCGTCGAGGGCCGTTCCTCGATGAACAAGTCGGAGCTGGTGAAGGCGCTGCGCGACCACTAGGCGAGTGCACCCCGAGGGCGACGAGTTCTGCCTGATCGTCCCGGGCCGGAAGGAGAACCCATGAACGCGGTCGTCGACACCGCGCGCAGGCAGAAGGAGGAGTACGCCGCCGGGCAGGACCGTCCCCTCGGCTCCTACCTCGGCACCCTGGCCGTCTACGCGCTCACCACGGGGACGCTGGCGCTGCTCGGCCGCCGCCTCCGCGACCGGACCCCGGCGATCGGCCTCGCCGACCTGGCGCTGATGACGATCACCACCCACAAGGCGTCCCGCCTCATCACCAAGGACCCGGTGACGAGCCCCCTGCGCGCCCCGTTCACCCGCTACTCCGGGACGGCCGGCCCTGCCGAGCTGTCGGAGGAGGTGCGCGGCAAGGGCGTCCGGCACGCCGTCGGCGAGCTGATCACCTGCCCGTTCTGCACGGCCCAGTGGGTCGCGACGGCTTATGCGGCGGGCCTGGTGTTCGCCCCGGACGCCACCCGCCTCGCCGGCGCCACGATGACCGCGGTCGCCGGCTCGGACTGGCTGCAGCTCGCCTACGCGCGGCTCCAGCAGTCCGCCGAGGACTGACGCCCCGCACATCACTCTTTGCACGTTTGCCACGAATACGGGGGGTACGGCCAACCCATGGATCTGGCATTCCTCAAAACGCTGTACCAACGGCCGGGCCCGTACGCGTCGGTGTACGCGGACCTCACCCGGACCACCGAGGACGCGTCCAAGGCCGCCGAGCTGCGGTGGCGGGCGCTGCGCGCGGAGCTGGAGGCCCAGGACACCCCCGAGGCCACGCTCCGCGCGATCGAGCAGACCATCCGGGACGACCTGGAGATGCGCCGCTCCGAAGGCATCGTGATCTTCGCCGCCGACGGCGAGGTGGTGTACGGCGACCGCCTCCCTGGCCCGCCCCGCAGCACGCGCGCCACCCTCGCCCCGCTCCCCGACGTCCTGCCCTACCTCGCCGAGCGCGGCGAGCGGTTCCCGCACCTGCTCGCGGTCGTCGACCGGCGCGGCGGCGCGATCGACTGCGTCACGGCCGACGGGAAGCACGAGCGCATCGACGTGGACGGGGACGAGCAGTACCCCATCCGCAAGGTGAAGGCGGGCGACTGGAACCAGTCCCGCTTCCAGCGCTCCTCGGAGAACGTCTGGAAGATCAACGCCAAGAAGGTCGCGCACGAGATCGACAGGGCCGCGGAGCGCTGCGGCGCCGAGGCCGTCGTGATCGCCGGCGACACCCGCGCCCGGACGGCCGTGCTGGAGGAGGTCTCGGAGCACGTCCTGGAGCACACCGTCGAGGCCGACAAGAACACCACGGTCGACGACCCGGACCTGGACGCCGAGCTGCGCCGCCTCCTGCAGCTGAAGTCCACCGAGCGCGTCCTGACCGTGGCCGAGCGCTTCGACCGGGAGCTGGCGAACGGCCAGCGCGCCGTCTCCGGCCTGGACGCGACGACGGAGGCCGTGCGGCAGGCCCGCGTGGAGACGCTCCTGCTGGTGGACGAGCCGGACTCGCAGGCCCGGCTGTGGGTCGGGCCCGACCCGTCCGAGGTCGCCACGTCCGCGGATCAGCTGCGCGAGGAGTTCGGCGTATCCGACCCCCGCGAGGTCCGCGCGGACGCCGCCCTGGTGAGAGCGGCCGCCGCCACCGACGGCGAACTGGTCGTCCTGCCCGCCGACGGCCCGACCCCCGACCAACACGTGGGCGCCGTCCTGCGCTTCACCGCCTGAGCAAACGAAAAGGAGTGGCGCTCTGCGCCACTCCCACCTCGTTTGTGGAGCTATGGGGATTCGAACCCCAGACCTCCTCCATGCCATGGAGGCGCGCTACCAACTGCGCCATAGCCCCTCGGTCGAGGAAAAGCTTAGTGCACGTTGGGAGCGCTCGGGACGCGCGGCCGCGGAGGTGCGCCTCCGCGGCCGCCGACCGCGGCAGGGCTACTTCGCGGTGAAGACGTACAGCAGGTCGTTGGCCGCCGGCACCTGGACGACGAGGCTCCTGAGCCACTCGTACGCGCCGAGGAGCGTGTCGCTCTCGACCGTCTTGCCGCTCGCGTCGGTGCGCTCGGTGTGGAGCTCGTTGGAGTACTGCTCCTTGCTCTCGTCGCGGACGTCGCACAGTATCCGGCCGGGTTCGGCCCCGCGCGGGAGCAGCTTGAGGTGCGACAGCACGTCGAGCGCACTGGTGCAGTCGTCGACCTTCTGGGTCTCCGGGGCGGGCGGCGGAGCGGCCTGCGCGGGGACGGTCGTCGCCGTGACGGACGCCCCGGCGACCGCCGCGGCCAGCAGCAGCCTCTTCCCGGTGAACCGGCTTGTCATGGGGTCAACCCTCATCTCGATCGTGCATCGCCACGTGAGGGCCTTCCCTCATGATCAACATCGCGAAGCACGGCCGGGGGAAAGGCAGCCGCCGCCATGGTGAAGGCTTTGCGGTCAGACCCACCCGAGCCGGTCGGCGACCTCGTCGGGCGCGTAGCCCCGGGCGCCGCCGTCACCGATCCACACGATCCCGTCCGCCTCCGCGACGGCCCCCACGGCGTGCTCCTGCGGCATCCGGGGCTGGATCGCCAGCCGCACCTCGGCGTCCGGATCGAACCGGCGCAGCTCGTCGATCAGGTCGGCCACGGTGACCTCGCGCTTCGCCCCCCTGCGGTGTCTTCCCATACCCCGCATGAAACCATCCCCGCGCCGATGCTCCACCCGCCGAGCACCCCCCAAACGCCCAACGGCCCACCCCCTTCGCCAAGGGGCCCGACACCGCACCCGCCGATGCCCGACAACCAAGCCAAGAGGGGGGTAAGGGGGCGAAGCCCCCAAAGAAGGGGGCAAGGGGCGAAGCCCCAAACGAAAGCGCTCGTACCGACCACGCACCGACCCGTACAAGGACGGAGGCCTGAGCCGGGAGGGGGCGTGGGGGCGGAGCCCCCACACCGGGGGTCTGGGGGTCGCCCCCCAGGCAGAAATGAAGAAGGGAGTCCCGACCCACGCTTTCCGTGGGTAGAGGACTCCCAACTCCATTCGTGGAGCTATGGGGATTCGAACCCCAGACCTCCTCCATGCCATGGAGGCGCGCTACCAACTGCGCCATAGCCCCGCCGCCGCATGGACGTTCATCCTGCGGCGCCCCGCCAGTGTATAGGACGGGCGGGACTGGTCTCGAATCGTTTTGGCCGTCAGGTGCCGGTGTCGGGGCGGTCGTCGCTGAGGACGGGTTCGGGGAGGGTGCCGGCGTTGTGCTCGGCGAGGCGCCAGCCGCCGTTCCGCATCTCGGTGACGACGGACCAGCAGCAGTTGGACAGGCCGCCGAGGCGCTCCCAGGTCTCCTCGGGGAGGCCGAGGAGGTGGGACATGCCGAGGCGGAGCGCGGCACCGTGGGAGGCGACGACGAGCTGCCCGGTGGGCTCCAGGTCGTCGAGGGCGCGTTCGAGGGCGGCGCCGACCCGCTTGGCGACCTGGGCGCTGGTCTCGCCGCCGGGCGGCTGCCACGCGGCGTGCTCGGCGGGGTAGCGCTCGCGGATCTCGCGGGCGGTGAGGCCCTCCCACGCGCCGCCGTCGCGCTCGATGAGGTCCCGGTCGTAGCGGACGGGCAGTCCGGTGAGGTCGGCGAGGGCCTGGGCGGTGTCGGCGGCGCGGCGCAGCGGCGAGGCCAGCAGCGCGGTGGGCCGGAGCCCGGCGAGGAGGCGGGCGGCGCGCTGGGCCTGCGCGACCCCGGTCTCGTCGAGAGGGATGTCGGTCTTGCCCTGGAAGCGGCGTTCGACGTTCCACGAGGTCTGGCCGTGCCGCCAGAGGACGAGCCGGCGTCTGCCCGGTTCGCGGGCCGGGCGGGCGTCACTCACTCGGGCTCCCGACGGCGCGGGCGCGCTGGGCCTGGTGCGCGGTGACGGCGGCCGGCAGGTCGATGAGGGGGCAGTCTTTCCAGAGCCGTTCGAGGGCGTAGAACATGCGGTCCTCCTCGTGCTGGATGTGCACGATGATGTCCGCGTAGTCCAGCAGGACCCAGCGGCCCTCACGCTCGCCCTCGCGGCGGACGGGCTTGGCCTCGGCCTCCTCGCGCAGGCGCTTTTCCACCTCGTCGACGATGGCGCGGACCTGCCGGTCGCTGGGGGCCGAGCAGAGCAGGAACGCGTCGGTGATGACGAGCTGCTCGCTCACGTCGTAGGCAAGAATGTCGTCGGCCAGCTTGTCGCCCGCCGCCTCGGCGGCGATCCGGACGAGCTGCGCCGCCCTCTCGGATGCGGTCACGATGCGCTCGCGATCCTCCCTGTAGGGGTCGTCTCCGCTCCCACCCTCTCACGTGCGGCGGTCGATCGACCTCTTTGTCGTTGTTCGACCGCAATGGCAGTTGCGGCCCCGTTCTCCATCCCAGAATAGGCGGCGGCGCCGTCCCGTCAGGCGGCGGTGCGGTAGAGGCCCCGCTTGTTGATGTACTGGACGATCCCGTCCGGGACGAGGTACCAGATGGGTTCGCCGGAGTTGACGCGTTCCCGGCACTCGGTGGAGGAGATCGACAGGGCCGGCACCTCCATGAGGGAGACGCGCCCGTCGGGCAGCCCGGGGTCGGCGAGCCGGTGGCCGGGGCGGGTGACGCCGATGAAGTGCGCGAGTTCGAACAGCTCGGCGGTGTCGTGCCAGGTGAGCATCTTCTCCAGCGCGTCCGCGCCCGTGATGAAGAACAGGTCGGCGTCCGGGCCCTGGATCTCGCGCATGTCGCGCAGCGTGTCGACGGTGTAGGTGGGGCCGGGCCGGTCGATGTCGATGCGGCTGACGGAGAAGCGCGGGTTGGACGCGGTGGCGATGACGGCCATGAGGTAGCGGTCCTCCGCGGCGGCGACCTTGCCCATCTCCTTGTGGGCCGAGAGGCCGGTCGGCACGAACACGACCTCGTCCAGGGAGAAGAAGTGCGCGACCTCGCTTGCGGCCACGAGGTGCCCGTGGTGGATCGGGTCGAACGTGCCGCCCATGATCCCCAGGCGCCGCTTTTGCGTCATAGCGACGACAATAGCCAGCCGGACCGGCGCCCGGAACGCCCGCCCCCGGCCCCTCAGGCCAGGCCCGGCAGCGGCGGCTCGCCGTCCTCCCAGGTCACGACGCGGACGGCCTTGCCCACCTCGACCCTCGGCACGGTGCCCTCGGGCAGCACCGCCACCTCGGCGGTGAGGCCGAGCGTCTCGTACAGGGCGTGGACGAGCTCGGCCTTCGGGTCGCCGGAGACGGCCTCGCAGGCGACGAGCAGCCGGGCGGAGGGGCTGCGCCGGTCCACGACGAGCTGGTAGTGCGGCCGGACGAGCCCGGAGCCGAGCAGGACGCGCTCGACCTCGCTCGGGTACACGTTCACGCCCCGGACGACGATCATGTCGTCGGCGCGGCCGAGGACCTTGCTCATCCGGACCAGGGTCCGACCGCAGGCGCACTCGCCGCGGGCGAGGGACGCGATGTCGCCCGTCCGGTAGCGCAGCAGGGGCAGCGCCTGCTTGGTCGGGGTGGTGAAGACGAGCTCGCCGGGCGTTCCGTCCTCGACGGGGTCGCCGGTGGCGGGGTCGACGGTCTCGACGATGAAGTGGTCCTCGTTGACGTGCAGGCCGTCCTGCTCCAGGCACTCGGTGGCCACACCCGGCCCGATGATCTCCGAGAGCCCGTAGATGTCCATCGCCTTGATCGGCAGGACGTCCTCGATGGCCGTGCGCAGCTCCTGCGACCACGGCTCGGCGCCGAAGAGCCCTGCCTTGAGGAAGTCCGGCTCCACCCCGGCCTCGGCGACGGCCTCCCCCAGCCGCAGCGCGTACGCGGGAGTGCAGGTCAGGATGTCGGGGCGGAGGTCGGCGAGCATGCGCACCTGCCGGTCGGTCATGCCGCCCGACATCGGCACGACGGTCGCGCCGAGCGCCACGGCCCCCTGGTGGATGCCGATCCCGCCGGTGAACAGCCCGTACCCGTAGGCGTTGTGCACGATGCTGCCCGGCGACGCCCCGGCGCAGGACAGGGAGCGCGCGCACATCGCCGCCCACAGGTCGAGGTCGGCCTTGGTGTAGGCGACGAGCGTCGGGCGCCCCCGCGTCCCGCTGGACCCGTGCACGGCGGCGACCTGGTCGCGCGGCACGGCGAGCATCCCGAACGGGTAGTGGTCCCACAGGTCCTGCTTGGTGGTGAACGGGAGGTCGCGGAGCCCCGCGAGCGTCACGTCGGCGCCGCGCCCGACCCCGGCCTCCTTCAGGCGCCGCCCCTGCACGCCCCCTGCCGCGAGGAGCCGGTCGACCAGCCCCCACACCCGGTGCCGCTGGAGCGCGGCGCGCTCGTCGAGGGACATCGCCTCGGCCTTGGGGTCGAACATGGCTGCCTCCCGGGCGCGGCCAGAGCCGGACGGGCTTCCGCGGCGGGGAACCCTCGGGCACGGTTGATCGTCGGAACTACCATGCCAGATATGACGGAGAACACACCGGATCGAGCACGTACTCGGTTCCCGGGGATCAGTTCCCGGGCCTACGAACACCCGGCGGACCGGTCGGCGCTGGTGGCGCTGCGCTCGCTCTCCGGGTTCGACGTCGTCCTGCGCAAGCTGTCCGGGCTGGTCAACGAGCGGGCGCTGCGGCTGATGTTCCTCGGCGGGACGGTGCGCGTCGGCGAGGACCAGTTCCGCCACATCTACGACATGGTCCGCGACGCCTCGTACATCCTGGACATGCCGGAGGTCCCCGAGCTGTACGTCCGGCAGGACCCGACGCCGAACGCGATGGCGCTCGGCTCCGACCACCCGTTCATCGTGCTGAACACCGGCCTGATCGACCTGCTGGACGAGGAGGAGCTCCGGTTCGTCGTCGGGCACGAGGTCGGGCACATCCTGTCCGGGCACGCGGTGTACCAGACGATGATGCAGATCCTGCTGCAGCTCGGGGCGCGGCTGGCCTGGCTGCCGCTCGGCAACGTCGGCATCGCGGCGATCATCATCGGGCTGCGCGAGTGGTTCCGGAAGGCGGAGCTGTCGTCGGACCGGGCCGGGCTGCTCGCCGGGCAGGACCTCGACGCGGCCAAGCGGGTGAACATGAAGCTCGCCGGCGGGACGCGGCTCGGCGAGATGAGCAGCGAGGCGTTCCTGCAGCAGGCCCGCGAGTACGACGCGGCCGGCGACGTGCGGGACGGGCTGCTGAAGTTCATGAACCTGCTCGGGCAGACGCACCCGTTCGCGGTGATCCGGTTCGCCGAGATCGACCGGTGGGCGCGCAGCGGCGAGTACGAGCGCATCCTGGCCGGGGACTACCCGCGCCGCGACGAGGACGACAGCGCGTCGGTCCGCGACGGGATCAGGGAAGCCGCCCAGTCCTACCGGGAGTCGTGGGAGCGGACGGCCGACCCGTTCGTCGGCAAGGTCCGCGACATGGCCGACGCGGCGGCCGGTGCGGCGGGCGGGCTGTTCGACCGGTTCACCCGGCGCGACAACGGGCCCACGTCCGGGAACTGACCGGGCACCGAGCCAGGGCCGCCGCGACACGGACGCGGCGGCCCTTCGCCGTTCCTGTCAGAAGGGCCTAGGGATCAGCAGCTCGACGTTGCGGTCGGCGGCCTCGCCGCGGCGGTTCTCCTCGCGGTCCTGCCAGTCGTTGGCCGACAGCTCGCGCGACAGCGACGCCAGCCGGACCGGGTCGGTGAGGCGGCCGCCGTAGGAGGCCGGGCCTGCGGAGTCGAGGATCGTCGCGAAGACCGACAGGGTGCCGTCGCCGTTGTCGGCGAGCTCGACGATGCGGCTCTGCTGCGGGAAGTCGATGTGCGCGGCCGTGTTGACCTCCCAGAACCCTCCGCCGCCCTTGCGCGCGTGCGGGATGACCTGGTTGCGGTGCGTGTGGCCGTTCACCCACAGGACGGCGTTCGGGTAGCGCAGCAGGAGCGCCTCGACCTCGTCCCCGAGGACGCGGTCGCCGCCCAGCGGGTTCTCCAGCGAGCCGATGGGGTGGTGGCTGAACAGGACGAACAGCCGGTCCTTCGCGGCGTGCTTCACGACCGTGCCGTCCGGGGCGATGTAGCGGCTGCTACCGGCCTTGAGCTGCGCCTCCAGCCACGCGAACTGCTTCCTGTCGAGCGAGCCCTCGGAGTAGCCGTTGGGGTTCACGGTGTCGAGGACGAGACCGCGCACGACGCCCTTGTCGAAGGCGTAGTAGGCGGTACCGTCGCGCAGGTTGGAGAGCGTGAAGCCGTGGCCGCGCAGGGACGCGGTGGTCTTGAAGTGCTCGGCGACGACCTCGGCGCGCGAGAGCATGCGGCGGTTCGGGTCGGGGGTCACCGGCCGGAACAGGCCGCCCGCGCCGCCCTGCTCGCGGCTGAGCCGGACGAGTTCGGCGGCGTCGCCCCCGCTGATCATCCGGGCGAGGCGTTCGGCCTGCCCGGAGTCCGCCGGAGCGCCGATCTTGATTCCGCCGGTGGCGAGGCCGGTGACCAGCGGGTTGGTCGGCAGGTTGCCCTGGACGAGCCCGTCGTGGTTGCCGAACACGGCCAGCCACGGCGCGTCGAGGCCGGTCGCCTGGAACGGCCGTCGCGCGGCGTCGATCAGGCCGTGCACGCGCGGGAAGCCGTACCTGGCGCTCGGGAGGTCGGCCTCCGCGCCGGGCGGCGGGCCCTCGGGGTGCCAGAACGAGCGGTCGTAGGACGCCCAGTCCATGACGCCCTCGTACCGGTTCGGGTCGCCGGAGTCGGGGCGGATGCGCCCGCCGTCCAGCAGGTCGATGATCCAGCGGATCTCGTTGTACTGCACGTTGTCGGCGGCGTCGCCGGTGTTGATGGTGAAGGCGAGGCCGAGCCCGGTCGCCGGACCGCGCCCGACCTTGTTCATCGCCTGGACCATGGCCTCGGCGACCTGCGTCGACAGGATCTCCTGCGGCCGGTAGGCGCCCTCGACCGGCAGCAGGTCGAGGCCGTCCTTGAGCCGGTCGATGAACTCGACGCGGGCCGGGGACTGCGCGTCGATGACGTGCACGTCGGTGAGGTGGCCGAACGCCAGGATGCCGCGGCGGGTTGCGGCCCGGCGCGCGGACGCGGCGCCGCCGAGGTCGCGGCGCAGCAGGTGCGGCTCCCCCGGCCCGGCGGTCACCTTGCGGTACCCGCCGGCGCCGGCGGCGCCGAGCAGGTACGTCCGGTCGAGGGTGGTGCCGGCTGCGGGACCGCGCAACGCCGGCGCCGCCGCGGCGGCGGGGCGTGCGGGGAAGGCGGCCAGTCCGGTGGTGGCGATCCCCGCGCCGAGGGCGGCGCCCTGGATGACGCGGCGGCGGCTGTACTGACGAGTCACAATCGTGAATCAGACCACACCCGCACACGTGACATCAATGGCAAAAATGTCACAAATCCGGACCTCAGCCGCGCACGTGTCCTTCCCCCACCACCACGTACTTGGTCGACGTCAGCTCCGGCAGCCCCATCGGGCCGCGCGCGTGCAGCTTCTGCGTCGAGATGCCGATCTCCGCGCCGAACCCGAACTCCTCGCCGTCGGTGAAGCGCGTCGAGGCGTTCACCATCACGGCCGCCGAGTCGACCAGCGCCACGAACCGCTTCGCGGCCGGCTGGGACGTCGTGACGATCGCCTCCGTGTGCCCCGAGCCGTACCGGCGGATGTGCGCCACGGCCTCGTCCAGCGAGTCCACCACGCGGGCGGCGATGTCGAGCGACAGGTACTCGGCGTACCAGTCGTCCTCCGTCGCCTCCACGACGTCCCCGCTGTAGGAGCGGACGCGGTCGTCGCCGTGCACCGTGACACCGGCGCTCTTCAGCGCCTCAAGCGCGCGCGGGACGAACGTGTCGGCGATGTCGGCGTGCACCAGGAACGTCTCGGCGGCGTTGCACACCGAGGGACGCTGCGTCTTGGCGTTCAGCAGGACGTCCACGGCCATGTCGACGTCGGCGGCGGCGTCCACGTACACCGCGCAGTTGCCGACGCCCGTCTCGATCACCGGGACGGTCGACTCCTCCACCACCGAGTTGATCAGCGAGGCGCCGCCGCGCGGGATCAGCACGTCCACCAGGCCGCGCGCCCGCATCAGGTGCCGCACCGACTCCCGGGACGTGCCCGGGACCAGCTGCACCGCGTCCGGCGGGACCTCGGTGCCGGTGAGCGCGCCCTGCATCACCTCGACGAGCACCGTGTTGGAGTCGTACGCCGACGACGAGCCGCGCAGCATCGCCACGTTCCCGCTCTTCAGGCACAGCGCGGCGGCGTCCACGGTCACGTTCGGGCGGCCCTCGTAGATGATCCCGACGACGCCGAGCGGCACCCGCACCTGCCGCAGCTCCAGCCCGTTCGGCAGCACGTTCCCGCGCACCGTCTCCCCCACCGGGTCCGGCAGCGCGGCGACCTTCCGGACCGCGTCGGCGATCGCGGCGATCCGCTCCTCCGACAGGCTCAGCCGGTCGATCATGTACTCGGAGGTGCCGTTCGCGCGGGCCCGCGCGACATCGGCATCGTTCGCCTTGACGATCTCCGGGGCGGCGGCGACCAGCGCCTCGGCGATCCGGTGCAGCGCCGCGTCCTTCGCCGACCGCGGCAGCGGAGCCAGCCCGGCGGCGGCATCCCTGGCGCGCCGCGCCACCCGCAGGAACTCCTCGCGCTCGTCGCTCATCAGCAGGCACTCCCTGTCATCGCAGTATCACCAGATGGTCGCGGTGGATTATCTCGCGTTCGTACTCGGCGCCCAGCTCGCGGGCCAGCCAGCGTGTCGAGCGCCCCATCAGCTCCGGGATCTCGGACGCGTCGTAGTTCACCAGGCCGCGGGCGACGACCTCGCCGGCCGTGTCGCAGAGGTCGACCGGGTCGCCCGCGGCGAAGTCGCCGTCCACGCCCGTCACGCCGGCCGGAAGCAGGGACTTGCGGCGCCGCACCACCGCCTCGACCGCGCCCGCGTCCAGCATGACGCGGCCCTGGCCCGTCGTCGCGTGCGCCAGCCACAGGTCGCGGGTCGACATGCGGCGGCCCGCCGCCGGGTGGAACAGCGTCCCGACCTGGTCGCCGGCGAGCGCGTGCGCCGCCGACGCGGCGTTCGTCAGCACCACCGGGATACCCGCGATCCGGGCCGCCTCCACCTTGGTGACCATGCCGCCGGTGCCGACCCGCCCGGACCCGCCGAGCTCGACGTCGCGCAGGTCGTCCGGGCCGTGCACCTCGTCGATGCGGCGGGTCCCGGGACGGCGCGGGTCCCCGGTGTAGAGGGCGTCCACGTCCGACAGCAGGACCAGCGCGTCCGCGCGGATCAGGTGCGCGACGAGCGCGGCCAGCCGGTCGTTGTCGCCGAACCGGATCTCGTCGGTGGCGACCGTGTCGTTCTCGTTCACGATCGGCAGGACGCCCATCGCCAGCAGCTGCGCCAGGGTGCGCTGCGCGTTGCGGTGGTGCGAGCGGCGCATCATGTCGTCGGCGGTGAGCAGCACCTGCCCCACCGTCAGCGCGTACCGGGCGAACGAGGAGGTGTAGCGGGCGAACAGCAGGCCCTGCCCGACGCTCGCCGCCGCCTGCTGGGTCGCGAGGTCGGGCGGGCGGCGGGTCAGCCCGAGCGGCCCGAGCCCCGCCGCGATCGCGCCGGACGACACGAAGACGATCTCGGTTCCCTCGCCGCGGCGCGCGGCGAGGACGTCCACCAGCGCGTCGATGCGGTTCGCGTCGATCGTGCCCTGCGGCGTGGTCAGCGACGACGAGCCCGCCTTCACCACGATCCGCCGCGCCTTGGCGACCGCCTCACGCCCACTCATGACCAGACCCGCTCCAATCTGGTGTTCTTAGGACCAGCCGTCGAGACGGCGGTCGGTGCCGCGCGGGCCCCTCGTGCCCTCGCCCGCCGCCACCTCCGGCTCCCAGTCGAAGACGATCGAGTCGTCGGGCGTCCCGATCAGGACGGTGGCGCCGGCGGCGGCGCCCGCCTCGGCGAGCGCGTCCTCCACGCCGAGCCGGGCGAGGCGGTCGGCCAGGTAGCCGACGGCCTCCTCGTTGGCGAAGTCGGTCTGGCGCAGCCAGCGGACCGGCTTCGTCCCGGTGATCAGGTAGGTGTTGTCGCCGAGGATCCTGACCTCGAAGTCGGTGTCCCCGCCGACCGGCTCGGGCCGGATGACGATGCGGGTGGGCTCCGCCGGCGGCAGCGAGGCGCGGTACTCGGCCACCATCGCCGCCATCGCGAACGACAGCTCCCGCAGCCCCTCGTGCGACGCCGCCGACACCTCGAACACCCGCAGGCCGCGGGCCTCGAACTCGGGCCGCACCATCTCGGCGAGTTCGCGGGCGTCGGGCACGTCCACCTTGTTCAGGACGACGATGCGGGGACGGTCCGACAGCGGGCGGTCGCCCAGCACGCGGTCGTAGGCCTGGAGCTCGCGCTCGATGACCTCGAAGTCGCTGACCGGGTCGCGGCCCGGCTCCATCGTCGCGCAGTCGAGCACGTGAGCGAGGGTGGAGGAGCGCTCGATGTGGCGCAGGAAGTCCAGGCCGAGGCCGCGGCCCTCGCTGGCGCCCTCGATCAGGCCCGGCACGTCCGCGACCGTGAACGTCGTGTCGCCCGCGCTCACCACCCCGAGGTTCGGGATCAGCGTCGTGAACGGGTAGTCGGCGATCTTCGGCTTGGCGGCCGACAGCGCGGCGATCAGCGACGACTTGCCCGCGCTCGGGAACCCGACGAGCGCCACGTCGGCGACGCTCTTCAGTTCGAGGACGACGTCGCGCTCCTCCCCCGGCTCGCCGAGCAGCGCGAACCCGGGCGCCTTGCGCTTGGCCGTCGCCAGCGCCGCGTTCCCGAGGCCGCCGCTGCCGCCCTTGGCGATCACGAACCGGGTGCCCTCGCCGACCAGGTCCGCAAGGACGGTGTCGCCCGACTTCACGACGGTGCCGTCGGGGACGGGGAGGATCACGTCGTCGCCGTCCGCGCCCGTCCGGAGGCTGCCCTGGCCGGGCCTGCCGTTGCCCGCCTTGCGGTGCGGGCGCCGGTGGTACTCCAGGAGGCTCGCGGCGTTCGAGTCGACGACGAGGACGACGTCGCCGCCGCGGCCGCCGTTGGCGCCGTCCGGGCCGCCGAGCGGCTTGAACTTCTCCCGGTGGATCGAGGCGCAGCCGTTGCCGCCGTTGCCCGCCGCGACGTGCAGCACCACCCGGTCGACGAACTGCGCGCCCGATCCCGCTCCAGCGGCCACGGTGACTCTCCTCAGGAAACCTCGGTGAAAAACGGCGAAGGAGCGGACCGGAAACGGTCCGCCCCTTCGAAAAGTCGCTCTGCCCGGCGGACTATTCCGCCGGCGGGACGACGCTCACCGCGTTGCGACCGCGGTAGCGGCGGAACTGCACCGCGCCCGCGACCAGCGCGAACAGCGTGTCGTCGCCGCCGCGGCCGACGCCCGGGCCGGGGTGGAAGTGGGTGCCGCGCTGGCGGACGATGATCTCGCCGGCGTTGACGACCTGGCCGCCGAAGCGCTTCACGCCGAGGCGCTGGGCGTTGGAGTCGCGACCGTTACGGCTGGACGATGCGCCCTTCTTGTGTGCCATGAGACCGCTCTCCCTTACTTCCCGGCCTTGATACCGGTGATCTTGACCTCGGTGTACGGCTGACGGTGACCCATCCGCCGCTTGTACCCGGTCTTGTTCCGGTAGTGCATGATGTTGATCTTCGGGCCCTTGACCGCGCCGAGGATCTCGGCGGTCACCTCGTAGCGGGCGAGGTCGGCCGTGGCGCTCACGACGTCGTCGCCGTCAACGACCAGCAGGGGCTGGAGCTTGATGGTCGACCCGACGTCGCCGGCCAGCTTGTCGACGGTCAGCACGTCGTCGACGGCGACCTTTTCCTGCCTGCCGCCTGCGCGGACAATCGCGTACACCGCGGAAAACCCTTCGTCTGCGCGCGCTTCCGGAGTGAACCGGTCCCACGCGTGGCTTACCAGCCCCCGGACGGGGGCCTACCCCCGGCACCGGGCCGAGGGCGGCACACCAGGAGGACCCTGGCGCTCTCTGCTTGTCCTCACCGGATCGGTGAGGTGAGCACCGACCGATCCCCGGACGGGGCTCGCGGTGCGGGTTCGGGCGACGCGCCGAGAGCGCGCCGAAGGTCAAGGGTACCGGATGCCCTGACCGGAACGCGAACGCGTCCGGTCAGGGCGCCCGGCCCCGTCAGTCGGAGGACTCGCCGTCGGCGGCCTGCGCCGCCGCGCGGGGGCGGCGGGTGCGGCGCCGGCGGGCGGGCTCGCCGGCGTCCTGGTCGCCGGCGGGCGCGGAGCCTTTGGACTCGGCGGCGGACGCGCCGGCGGTCACCTCGGCCCCGTTCAATTCGGCTCCCGCGGCCTCGGCTCCCGCGGCCTCGGGCTCGGGCGGTTCGGCGCCGTTCGGGCCGACCGGCACCGGCTCGGCGGAGTCCAGCGCGCCCGGAGCGGTGTCGGCGGTCTCGACGGCGGCCTCGGCGGCCTCCACGGCCGCCTGCGCCGGGGGCTCGTCGATCTCGGGCGGCGGGCCGGCCGGACGCTTCGCGGGCCCGGACTTCTTCGGCCGCGAACGGACCGGCTCGGCCTTGGCCTCCACGACCGGCGCCGGCTCGGGGACGGCCTCGCTCACGGGCTCCTTCACGGGCTCCGGCGCGGGCACCTCGGCGGGCTCCTTCGGCTTGGCCTCGTGCCGGGACAGCTTCTCCTCGACGGCCTTCTCGACCTCGCCCTTGCGCTTGCGGCGGCGTCCGGACTCCTTGCCGGCCGCCTTCTCCGCCTTCGGCTCGACCGGCGTCAGGTGGACGTGGATGCCGCGGCCGTTGCAGGACTGGCAGGTCTCCGAGAACGCCTCCAGCAGCCCCTGGCCGACCCGCTTGCGGGTCATCTGGACCAGCCCCAGCGAGGTGACCTCGGCGACCTGGTGCTTGGTACGGTCCCGCGACAGGCACTCGACGAGGCGGCGCAGCACCAGGTCCCGGTTGCTCTCCAGCACCATGTCGATGAAGTCGATCACGATGATGCCGCCGATGTCGCGGAGCCGGAGTTGGCGGACGATCTCCTCGGCCGCCTCCAGGTTGTTGCGGGTGACGGTCTCCTCGAGGTTGCCGCCCTGCCCGGTGAACTTGCCGGTGTTGACGTCGATGACCGTCATCGCCTCGGTGCGGTCGATCACCAGGGAGCCGCCGGACGGCAGCCAGACCTTGCGGTCCATGGCCTTGGCGATCTGCTCGTCGATGCGGAACGCCGACACGGCGTCCTGGTCGCCGGTCCAGCGCTCGACCCGGTCGGCCAGATGCGGGGCGACGTACTCGACGTACTCGGAGACGGTGTCCCAGGCCTCGTCCCCGGACACGACGAGCTTGGAGAAGTCCTCGTTGAAGATGTCGCGGATGACGCGGATCGTCAGGTCGGGCTCGCCGTGGAGCAGCGACGGAGCCGACGCCGTCTTGACCTTCTTCTGGATGCTGTCCCACTGGGCGGCGAGGCGCGAGACGTCGCGGGCGAGCTCCTCCTCGGTCGCCCCCTCGGCGGCGGTCCGGACGATCACGCCGGCGTTCTCCGGCATGACCCTCTTCAGGATCGACTTGAGGCGGCTGCGCTCCTTGTCGGGCAGCTTGCGGCTGATGCCGGTCATCGAGCCGTCCGGCACGTACACCAGGTACCGGCCGGGCAGCGAGACCTGGCTGGTCAGCCGGGCGCCCTTGTGACCGAGGGGGTCCTTGGTGACCTGGACGAGCACCGACTGGCCCGACTTCAGCGCCGACTCGATGCGGCGCGGCTGGCCCTCCAGCCCGGAGGCGTCCCAGTTCACCTCGCCCGCGTACAGCACGGCGTTGCGGCCCTTGCCGATGTCGACGAACGCCGCCTCCATCGACGGCAGGACGTTCTGGACCTTGCCGAGGTAGACGTTGCCGACGTACGACTGGTGCGTCGCGCGGTTGACGTAGTGCTCGACGAGCACGTCGTCCTCCAGGATGGCGATCTGGGTGCGCTCGCCCTCCTGCCGGACCACCATGACCCGCTCGACGGCCTCGCGGCGCGCCAGGAACTCCGCCTCGGTGATCACCGGCGGGCGGCGGCGGCCCTGCTCGCGCCCCTCGCGGCGGCGCTGCTTCTTGGCCTCCAGGCGGGTCGAGCCCCGCACGGACTGGACCTCGGCCTCGGCGTCGGCGCGCTCCTCGCGGGCCGTGCGGACGTGGACGACGGTGTTCGGCGGGTCGTCGGTGCCGGCGCCGGCCTCGCCGTCGGCCCCGGACCTGCGCCTGCGGCGCCGCCGGCGGCGGCTCGTCCCGCCCTCTCCCTCGTCCTCGCCCTCGCCCTCGGCGGCGCCCTGCTCGGGCTGCTCGGCCTTGGGCTCCTTCTCCTGCTCCTTGTCCTTGGCCTTGGACGCCTTGCCCTTCGCCGTCTTGCCCTTGGCGGGCTTGGCGGACTTGGCGGGCTCCTCGTCCTTGGGCTCCTCGGCCTCGGCCTCCTCCGCCAGGGCCTCGTCCTCGGCGCCCTCCTTGCCGCCCCGGCCGCGGCCGCGGCCGCCGCGGCGGCGGCGACGGCGGGACGGGCGGTCCTCGGAGTCGTCCTCGTCCGCGGGCCCGTGGTCGAGGTCCTCCTCGGCGGCGGGCTCGGCGGGCTCGGCCTCGGCGGCCTTCGGCCGGGCGGGGGCCTCGGCCTTGGGCTGCGGCGGCTGGAAGACGACCATCGGGGGCTGGAACGTCACGCCGGGGACGCCGACGCCGCTCGCGGGCTCGGTCTCCGACACCTGCTCGGGGGTCGGCTGCTCCCCGGCGACCGGGACGGCCGGGACCTGCGGCACGGCGGGGACCTCGGCGGCGGCCCTGGTGGTGCGGCGCCGGGTGCGGGTGCGGGGGGCCGGGGCCGCCTCCTCGGCGGGCTGCTCGGCGGGCTGCTCGGCGGGCTGCTCGGACTCCGCGGACTGCTCGGCGGCCGGCTCGGCGGGGGCCTCGGGGGAGGTCTCGGCACCGGTCATCGGCACGGGCTCGGGCGTCTCGGCGGCGGCCTTAGTGGTCCTGCGGGCGCGGGTACGGGTCCGCTTGGGCGGCTCGGCCGCCTCGACCGGCTCGGGCGTCTCGGCAGGCGCCGCGGGCTCCTCGGCGGACGCAGGCTGCTCGGCGGACGCAGGCTGCTCGGCGGACGCCGCGGGGGCCTCGGCGGCGGCGGGCTGCTCGGCGGCGGGCTCCGGCTGCGCGGCGGGGGCCGCGGCGGCGTCGTCCACGTCGGGCGGCGGACCGGCGGGCCGGCTCGCACGGCGCGGACGCGACGTCACGCCCGTGCTCGCGCTCTCGGCGCCCTCGCTCTGCGCGCCCTCGGCCTGCGCGGCCTGCGCGTTCTCCGTGCTCTCCGTGGTCTCGTTGTCAACGGTCCCGTCGTCGGCGCCTTCGGCCGGGGCCGCGTCGGCTTCGTTCTCAAGCATCCGGGCAATCTCCCGTCAGGCTCCCGGGCGCGTCCGCCCGTCCCGCCAGGGCGGGGCGGTGCGGTGCGCCGCGCGGGAGCACCTCGTCAGTCGGTGCCGCCACGGCCGGACGGTGGTCCGGCCATGACGACGAAGTCGTCGGGGGTGCGCCGGCCGTACCCTGCGGACCGGTTCCGTGCCTCCACGGCTTCGGTCCCACGGTCAGGCGCTGACGGCATCCGCGCTCGCGGCGTCCCCGGACTGCGGCCGGTCATGGCCGCGGGCCGTCTCGGCGTCGTCGCCGGACGGCTGGCCGGTCTCCCGGTCGGGATCCAGGGGATCCGCGAGGCCACCGGTGTCCGCGTCGAGGGGCCCCTGCGCCAGCCTGGTCACCAGCGGCGGTGACGGCGGCGCGAGGTCGGCGACCTGGCGCAGTCCGGTGAGGATGTCGTCGGGTCGAACGGCGGGTGTGGAATGCCGAACAACCATTCGAAGTATCGCACAAGGGGCATCCGCCGCCTCGGCGGCGCGCCGGTCCAGCTCGCAGGCGGACACGGCGGCGCGCACGTCGAAACGGCGCCGTCCCTTCTTCGTGAGGCGTTCCACCTCGATGTTCTCGGCGGCCATGAAGGCGGCCACGGCGTCGGCGGCGTCGCTCTCGGCCACGCCGTCCAGCCGGATCCGCCATTCGGACGCCTCGAGCCGGTCGGTGAACGCGCCCGGCTTCACCGGGGCGCCGCCGTGGTCCGCCCGTACCGGCACGACGTCGAGGACGTCGAGTCCGGAAGGCAGGGCCGCGTCGAGATCGGCTCGCACCCGCGCAGGGTCGCGGGACTCGGTGAGCCCGAGTTCGAGGTATTCGGCCTCACTGGCCACCCCTGTCGCCGCCGCACCCGCGTACGAGATCTTCGGGTGGGGGGTGAATCCGCCGCTGAACGCGACAGGGATCCCGGCACGCCGTACGGCGCGTTCCACGGCCCGGGAAATGTCGCGATGGCTCGTGAACCGCAGCCTGCCCCGCTTGGCGTAGCGGACGCGCAGTCGCTGGGTCACGGGGGCCGGCGCCGGACCCTCCGGCATGGGTGGCAGGGTTCTGGTCCTTCCTACTCGTGTCGAGTCGAAATAAAGGTCTCCCTATAGAGTACGGGGCGCCGGAGCCGGTTCCGCCAGGCACCGGCCCGGTAAGCCCGAAACCCTTACAGGTCAGGGGTTTCCACGGAGGAATCCGGTTACACCACGTCGAGCGGGAGCAGCTTCCGGCCGGTCGGGCCGATCTGGATCTCGGTGCCCATCGTGGGGCAGACGCCGCAGTCGTAGCAGGGCGTCCAGCGGCAGTCCTCGACCTCGGTCTCGTCGACGGCGTCCTGCCAGTCCTGCCAGAGCCACTCGCGGTCGAGCCCCGCGTCGAGGTGGTCCCAGGGCAGCACCTCGACCTCGTCGCGCTCGCGGACGGTGTACCAGGCGAGGTCGACGGGCTCGCCGGCCAGGGCCTTCTCGGCGCAGGCCGTCCAGCGCTCGTAGGAGAAGTGCTCGCTCCAGCCGTCGAAGCGGCCGCCGTCCTCCCAGACGGCGCGGATGACCTTGCCGACGCGCCGGTCGCCGCGCGACAGCATGCCCTCGACGATCGAGGGCTGGCCGTCGTGGTAGCGCAGGCCGATGGCGCGCCCGTACTCCTTGTCGCCGCGCAGGGCGTCCTTCAGGGCGCGCAGGCGGCGGTCGACGGTCTCGTGGTCGCACTGCGCGGCCCACTGGAACGGGGTGTGCGGCTTGGGCACGAAACCGCCGATGGACACGGTGCAGCGGATGTCCTTGCGGCCGGTGGCGTCCCGCCCGGCCTTGATGACCCGCTTGGCCATGTCGGCGATGGCGAGGACGTCCTCGTCCTCCTCGGTGGGCAGGCCGCACATGAAGTACAGCTTGACCTGCCGCCAGCCGTTCTCGTAGGCGGTGGTGACGGTGCGGATCAGGTCGTCCTCGGAGACCATCTTGTTGATCACCTTGCGCATCCGCTCGGAGCCGCCCTCCGGCGCGAACGTCAGGCCGGAGCGCCGGCCGCCGCGGGAGAACTCGTTGGCGAGCGTGATGTTGAAGGCGTCCACGCGCGTGGACGGCAGCGACAGCGAGGTGTTGGTGCCCTCGTAGCGGTCGGCGAGGCCCTTGGCGACGTCGCCGATCTCGCTGTGGTCGGCGCTGGACAGGCTGAGCAGCCCGACCTCCTGGAAGCCGGACTCCTTGAGCCCCTGCTCCACCATGTCGCCGATCGTGGTGATCGACCGCTCCCGCACCGGACGGGTGATCATCCCGGCCTGGCAGAACCGGCAGCCGCGGGTGCAGCCGCGGAAGATCTCCACGCTGAACCGCTCGTGCACGGTCTCGGCGAGCGGGACCAGCGGCTTCTTCGGGTACGGCCACTGGTCGAGGTCCATGACGGTGTGCTTCTCGACCCGCCACGGGACGCCGGGACGGTTCGGCGCGACCCGCTGGATGCGGCCGTCGGGCAGGTAGGTCACGTCGTAGAAGCGCGGGACGTACACGCCGCCGGACGCGGCGAGGCGCATGAGCAGCTCGTCCCGCCCGCCGGACTCGCCCTCGGCCTTCCACTCGCGGACGACCTCGGTGATGGCGAGCGCGATCTCCTCGCCGTCGCCGAGCACGGCGGCGTCGACGAAGTCGGCGATCGGCTCGGGGTTGAAGGCGGCGTGCCCGCCGGCGATCACGATCGGGTGGCCGTCGGTGCGGTCGGCGGCCTCCAGCGGGATACCCGCGAGGTCGAGCGCCGTCAGCAGGTTGGTGTAGCCGAGCTCGGTGGAGAACGACACGCCGAACACGTCGAAGGCGGCGACCGGGCGGTGCGCGTCGACGGTGAACTGCGGGATGCCGTGCTCCCGCATGACGGCCTCCATGTCGGGCCACACCGAGTACGTCCGCTCGGCGAGCACGCCGTCGCGCTCGTTGAGGATCTCGTAGAGGATCTGGACGCCCTGGTTCGGCAGCCCCACCTCGTAGGCGTCAGGGTACATCAGCGCCCACCGGACCGTGGTCTCGTCCCAGTCCTTGAGCTGGGAGTTCAGCTCGCCGCCAACGTACTGAATCGGCTTCTGCACGCTCGGGAGCAGCGGCTCCAGGCGCGGGAAGAGCGACTCGACCGGCATGACGGAACCCTCCGTGCAGGGGACGTGGGGAAGAACGTCCAGCCTACGCGGTCGCCGGTCGCTAATCGAACGGGCGGCGGCGCACGTGCACGGCCTGCAGCAGCCCGAACGCGATCATGTTGGCGAACGTCGCGGACCCGCCGTAGGACACGAAGGGCAGCGGCAGCCCGGTGATCGGCATGATGCCGATCGTCATCCCGACGTTCTCGAACGTCTGGAACCCCAGCCAGCACACGACCCCGGTGGCGACGAGCGTGCCGAACAGGTCGGCGGCCTGGGTGGCGATGCGCAGGCCGCGCCACAGCACCACGCCGAGCAGCGCGATGATCACGGCGGCGCCGACGAAGCCGAGCTCCTCCCCCGCCACCGTGAAGATGAAGTCGGTCTGCTGCTCGGGGACGAAGTGGCCGCCGGTCTGCTCGCCGTTGAACAGGCCCTTGCCGAACGCCCCGCCCGACCCGATCGCGATGCGGGCCTGCTGGGCGTTGTAGCCGGCGCCGCGCGGGTCTGCCTCGGGGTTCAGGAAGGCGGTGAAGCGGGCGATCTGGTAGGCCTTCAGCAGCCCGAAGAAGTACACGGCGGCGCCCGCGGCGACGCCCCCGCCGACCAGCCCGACCAGCCAGCGCTTCTGCGCCCCGGAGATCGCCAGCATGCCGAGCACCACCGCGATGAACACCAGCGTGGTGCCGAGGTCGGGCTGCAGCATGATCAGCAGGCCGGGCACCCCGGCGAGCACGAGCGCGAGCAGCACGTCCCGCCGGCCGGGGCCGATCTCCCCGTCCCTCGGCTCGCCGAGGATCATCGCCAGCAGCACCACGAGCCCGACCTTCGCGAACTCCGACGGCTGTACCTGGAACCCGCCGCCGAGCACGATCCACGAGTGCGAGCCGTTGATCGTCGAGCCGAGCGGGGTGAGCACGGCCAGCAGCCCCACGCACGCCAGCCCGTACAGGATGGGGACGTAGGCGCGCAGGAGCCGGTAGTCCAGCACGGTGACCAGGCCGCCGAGCAGGAACCCGATGATCAGGTTGAGGATGTGCCGCTTGAGGAAGCCCTCCGGGTCCTTGCCCTGCTCGGTCAGCAGGTGGAAGGTGGCCGAGCGGACCAGGAGCGCGCCCACCACCGACAGCGCCAGCACGGCCAGCAGCATCGGCAGGTCGAGGCGGCGCAGTTCGGCGACGCGGCTGGTCCACGACCGGTGCGCGGCGTAGGCGTCGACGCTGCCGACCCCGGAGCCTGTGATCATGGGGCCGTCCCCTCGGCGGGCATCCGCGGCAGCTCCGACGGGAGCTTGCCGTCCTGGAGGATGGGCTTGCGGTCCTTCGTCCCGTACATGGCCTCCCAGATCTCCCGGACCGCCGGCGCGGACGTCTGCGCGCCCTGCCCGCCCTGGGAGACCATCGCGACCACCGCGAAGCGCGGCTTGTCCACGGGGCCGAACGAGGCGAACCAGGACGTGTCCTGCTTGCCGTAGACCTCCGCGGTGCCGGTCTTGCCGCCGACGTCGACGCGCTTGAAGTCGAAACCGGAGAACGCCCCGGACGCGGTGCCGCTCTTGGTCACGTCCCCGAGGGCGGCCCGGATGTACTTGAGCACCTTCCCGTCGACCGGCAGCTTCCGCGGCGGCGGCGCGTCGATCCGGCGGACGACCGTGCCGTCGGGCCGCACGAGCGCGACGCCGAGCCGCGGCGTCATCAGCTTGCCGCCGTTGGCGACGGCCGCGTAGGCGCGGACGAGCTGGAGCGGCGTCACCAGGACGTCGCCCTGCCCGACCGAGAAGTTCGCCGCGTCGCCGGGCCGCCACACGTAGCCCTCGGTGCAGTTCTCCGTCGCGACCGCCTTCAGGTAGGCGGCGCGGGCCGGGTCGGTCTTGGCGACCTCCGGGTAGCCCTCCTTGGCGCCCTTGCAGTTGGCGGCCTTGGTGATGTTCCAGAAGTTCTTCTTCCATCCCCGGTCGGGGATGCGGCCCTCGCTCTCGCTGGGCAGGTCGATGCCGGTGCGCGACCCGAACCCGAAGTTGCGGGCCATCTTCACCATCGGGTCGGAGGGGTTCTTCTTCGGCTTCATCCCGCCGTCGCGCTGCCACTCCTGGTAGGCGAACCGGTAGAAGATCGTGTCGCAGGACTTGACGAGCGCCGTGTGCAGCGACATCGCCCCGAGCTCCTCGCCCTCGAAGTTGCGGAAGGCGCGGTTGCCGACGTTCAGCGAGCCGGGGCAGTCGTAGGTGCCGGTCAGGCTGTTGCCGTCCTCCACCGCGGCGGACACCGAGGAGATCTTGAAGGTGGAGCCGGGCGCGAACTGCCCCTGGGTGACCCGGGAGATCAGCGGCTCGCCCTGCTTCTTGCCGAGCAGCGCGTCGTACTCGTCCTGGGAGATCCCGCCGGTCCAGATGCCCGGGTCGTAGGTCGGGTAGCTCGCCATCGCGACCATCCGGCCGGTGCGCACGTCCATCACGACCGCGGCGCCGGCGTCGGCGGGGCGGCCCTGCTTGCGGGCGCCGTCGATCGCGTGCTTGAGGGCGTCCTCCGCGGCGCCCTGCACACCGGCGTCGATGCTGGTGACGAGGTTGCTGCCGGCGATCGGAGGCTGCTCCTCGGCGGTGCCGGTGACGCGGCCCTGGCTGTCGACCAGCACCTTGCGGAACCCGGGCTCGCCGCTCAGCAGCGAGTCGTACTGCGCCTCCAGGCCGTCGCGCCCGACCAGGTCGACGCCGCTGTAGCCGGTGACCTTGAGGCCCTTGCGCTTGTCGAGCTCCTCCTGCGTGACCGGCTGGAGGTAGCCGAGCATCTGCGCGGGCCGCGCACCCTCCGGCTGGGGGTAGTCGCGGACGGCCTGGACCTGCGCGGTGACCCCGGGGAAGTCCTCCTGCCGCTCCATGATCTGCAGGGCGCGCTTGGGGTCGACGTGGTCCTCGACCGGGATCGGCTGGTACGGGGAGCCGGGCCAGCACGGCCGCTTGATCCCGGGCCCGCACAGCCGGATCCGCTTGGTGATCTCGTCGTGGCTCACGCCGAGCACGTCGGCGAGCCGCTGCAGGACGGTCTTGCCGCCGTCCTTCTGCCGCGACAGGGTCGTCCGGTCGACCGACACGACGAGCGCGCTGCGGTTGCGCACGAGGGGCCGGCCGCGGTCGTCCAGGATCATGCCGCGGGTCGCGGGGACGACGATGTCGCGGGTGCGGTTCTGGGCGGCGATCGCCTTGTAGTGCTCGCCCTCCAGGACCTGGAGCGCCCACATGCGCCCGATCAGGACGAGCAGCAGCGCGCCGACGAGCACGTACAGGACGACGAGGCGGAAGTGGGTCCTCGGGTTCACAGGTTCCCGCTCCGCCCCGACATCGCGCGGTAGCGGGCGGCGGGCACCGCGAGGCGGTCGCCCCGGACGCGTTCCCCGCGTTCGTACCGGCGGGTGGCGCGCAGCACCGCCCACACGACGAACGGGCTCGCGATGACGTCGTAGAGCACCTGCAGCGGCACCATGCTGGACACGGTGCCCCACTCGGCGCGCGGGTCGCCGAGGATCATGCCGGTGCCCGCGTACAGCACGGTCCCGGCGAGCGCGCCGGCGGCGACGGCGAGGAACGGCACGGCGGACTGGCGGTCCATCTCGGCGGACGCGGCGCCGCACAGGTACCCGATGAGGCAGTAGACGAGCGCGTACCGGCCGAGGGTGTGGTCGGCGGGCGGGATGATGTCGGCGGCGAGGCCCGCGAGGAAACCGGCCACCATCCCGGTGGTGGAGCCGGCGACGAGCGCGAGCGCCACCACGGCCAGCAGCACCAGGTCGGGCTGGACGCCGCCGGGCAGCGGGAGCCGGTTCGCCACCGACACCTGCAGGATCAGCGTCACGACGATCACCACGGCGGTCACCGCGGCGCGGCCGGCCGGCGACGCCTCGGGCGGGTTCAGCACGTCAGTCCCCCCGGGTCGGATTCGTGGACGGGCTCTTCGAGTGGCGCGGCTTCGGGCTCTTGCTCGCCGAGGGGGTCGGGGTGGGGGACGGCGGCGGCGGGGGCTTGGGCGGCAGGACGGCGTCCCGCGGGTCGGTCTTCGGCGGGGCGACCACGACGGCGACGACGTCGAGGCTGGTGAACCGGACGAACGGGCGGACGTAGGCGGTGCGGGTCAGCCCGCTGGTGGACTTCTCGATCCGCTCGACGGTGCCGATCGGGACGCCGGGGACGTACGGCTTCTGGCCCTGCGACCCGAGCGTGACGATCCGCTGGCCGACCCGGATCGGCGCGGCGGCGTCCAGCAGCTGGAAGCGCAGCGGCGTGGCGCCGCCCCGGCCGAGGCCGCGGCGGCCGCGTCCCTGGGTGATCCCGATCTCCTTGGAGTCCTCCAGGCGGGAGCCGATGGAGGAGGTCTGGTCGGTGGCGAGGAGCACCGTGGAGGTCGCGGGCCCGACGCGGGTGATGCGGCCGACGAGGCCCTCGGCGCTCATCACGGTCATGTCGGGCTTGATGCCGCTGCGGCTGCCGACGTCGATGGTGACGGTGTCCTCGAAGCCCTGCCCGGCGGAGATCACCTGCGCGGCGTGGATCCGGTAGCCGCCCATCCCGGCGGTGCCGAGGAGCCTGCGCAGCTGCTCGGACCGGTCCTGGTCGAGGCGGCTGGAGCGCAGCTGCTCGCGCAGCCGCTGGTTCTGCCGCGCCAGCCGGTCGGCGCGGCGCCGCTCGCCGGGCGCGTCGGTGATCGCGTCGAAGGTGTTGCCCACCGGCCGCACGACGGACGCCGACGCCCGCTCCACCGGGCCGAACACCGTCGCGCCGAGGCCGCGCAGGCCGTGCAGCGGCGAGTCCTGCCCACCGCGGTAGTCGATGGTGATCATCGCGAGCGCCACGACGAGCAGCGCGCCGAGGACCACGCGGGTGCGACGGGTGTCCTTCACGCACCGACCTCCCGTTCCCTGGTCCGCCGGGAGCCCGGTGCCTCGCGAGGCAGGACGCCCCCACGCCCCCCTCGGCGGACCATGTCCGAATAAGCCCGCCGGAGGGACGTCCCCTCACGCCCCCTGGCGGGCCACGTCCGAATCAGTGCCGCGGCTCCGGCACGAGGACCTGCCGGAGCGACTCGAAGTCCTCGACGCACTTGCCCGTGCCGAGCACCACCGAGTCGAGCGGGTTGTCCACCAGGTGGATGGGCATCCCGGTCTCCTCGCGGAGCCGCTCGTCGAGGTTCTTCAGCAGCGCGCCGCCGCCGGTGAGCGCGATCCCGCGGTCCATGATGTCGCCGGACAGTTCGGGCGGGCACTTGTCGAGGGTGGTCTTCACCGCGTCCACCACGGCGTTGACCGGCTCCTCGATCGCCCGCCTGACCTCCTCGGCGGAGATCACGACGGTCTTCGGCAGCCCGCTGACGAGGTCGCGGCCCCGGATCTCGGCGTGCGGCTCCTCGTCGCCGCCGGGATAGGCCGACCCGATCGCCATCTTGATCTCCTCCGCGGTGCGTTCCCCGAGCATCAGGGAGTACTCCTTCTTGGAGAAAGAGATCACGGCCTGGTCGAGCTCGTCGCCGCCGACGCGCACCGACTGGCTGGTGACGATCCCGCCGAGCGAGATGATCGCCACCTCGGTGGTGCCGCCGCCGATGTCGACGACCATGTTGCCGGTGGGCTCGTAGACGGGCAGCCCGGCGCCGATCGCGGCGGCCATGGGCTCCTCGATGATGTAGACGCGGCGGGCTCCGGCCTGGTAGCCGGCCTCCTTCACCGCGCGCTGCTCCACCCCGGTGATCCCGCTCGGCACGGCCACGACGATCCGCGGCTTGGCGAAGTGCCGGCGCTTGTGCACCTTCTGGATGAAGTAGCGCAGCATCCGTTCGGTGACGTCGAAGTCGGCGATGACGCCGTCCTTCAGCGGACGGACCGCGACGATGTTGCCCGGTGTGCGGCCGATCATCCGCTTCGCCTCGATGCCCACCGCGACGATCTTCCCGGTATTGGTATTGATCGCGACCACGGAGGGTTCGTTCAGGACGATGCCACGCCCGCGCACGTACACCAGGGTGTTGGCGGTACCAAGATCGACCGCCATGTCACGGCCAAGAAACGACAGCTTGTTACCCATGAAGAAAGGGAGCCCTTCATGATTGACGGGCGTGTATAGCGGCGCGTCCATCGTAACGTGCGCGCACCTCCGCGGGCAGTCACCCCCGCGCCGCGCGTCGCGAAAAAAACGCGTCCTGACCAGCCCGGTTTTCCATAAAGAGAACCCGGCGGACTGATCTCCGGCAGCCCCGCGGCACGGTCGACCGGAGTGCGCACGGCACCCGCGGACACCCGACGCCATCGGGTAAACGAGGATCTTAGGGGGTCGCCGCCGCCCGAACACAGCCCCCGCGCCCGACACGAACGAATCGGCGCCACGACACCGCCCGCACCCCCGCAGAAAAGCCCAACCCTCGAACGAGGATCTACCGCCTCATGATGAGCACCGCGACCCGCCAGAGCCCCCCGTTACCGCTCCCCGAACCGCCCCTGGAATGTAAACGTGTTTACCCATGGGGGCGACCCCCTGGAACCCCCGTCACGAGCCGGGCGATCCTCACGCCACGGTTTCGGTGTGTTGTGCCCGTGCGGGTTTGTGCGTGGCGCTGCGGTCGCCCGGCTCGGCGGGTCGTGCGGCCTCCAGGCGCCTAGAGCGCCTTCCGGCCGCCCGACCCGCGATCCCGCTCAGGTCCACTCCAAGAGCATGATGGGGTGGCACATCCAAGAGCGTTGGACGTGCACGGTTCACACCCTCTTGGACTGAACCTTCGCCGGGGCGCGGGCAGGCGCGTGGAGCGAGTGCAGCGAGCGCAGCGCGCCTGCCCGCCGACGCAGGCGACCGCAGCGACGCCGCACCTGCCGTCACGGGCACAGCGACCGCAACGGCGGCGTGAGGATCGCCTGCGTCGTGACGGGGGTTCCAGGGGGTCGCCCCCCTGGGCAGACTCAGCCCAACTCGGGGAAGAAGAGCTTGATCTCGCGCTCGGCGGAGTAGGTGGAGTCGGAGCCGTGGACGATGTTCTCGCCGATCTCCAGGGCGAAGTCGCCGCGGATGGTGCCGGGGGTGGCGCTGACCGGGTCGGTGGCGCCGGCGAGGGCGCGGAACGCCTCGATGGCGCGCGGGCCCTCCACGACCATGGCGACGAGCGGGCCGCCGGTGATGAACTCGACCAGCTCGCCGAAGAACGGCTTGCTGGCGTGCTCCTCGTAGTGCGCCTCGGCGGTCTCGCGGGCGAGGGTCCGCAGTTCCAGCGCGACGAGCGTCAGGCCCTTGCGCTCGATCCGGGAGATGACCTCGCCGACGACGCCGCGGCGAACGCCGTCGGGCTTGACCAGGACAAGAGTGCGCTCGGACACGGGTGTTTCTCCTCGAGAATTTTCGGATTCGTTGAGCGCGCGAATACTACCCGGCTCTCGGGTCCGCGGCGGCATTCCCGGGGTGCCGCGCGGCGCGGGCGCGCGGCCGCCCGGCGCGTCCGGCGCACAGGCGGGCGGTGGCGCCGGCGAGCAGCACGGCGGCCGCCAGGGCGATGACCAGCCACACGCGGTAGCCCTCCAGCAGCGCGTGCAGCTGCTGGGCCTCCGTGACGGGGTGCGTCCGCTGCAACCGCGCCGCCTGCGCCGACAGGGCGAGCAGCTGCCCGGCCAGCACCGCGGGGAAGCACAGCGACAGCCCGAACAGCGCGGCGCCCGCCTTCGCGTCCCGCAGCGAGGCGGCGAGGGCGAGACCCGCGCCGGCGCCGAGGGGGACGAGGGGGGCGAGCAGGGCCCAGCGGCCGGGGGCGCCGCCCGCGAGGCCGAGCGGCACGGCGACGATCATGAGGAGGTAGCCGGCGCGGACGGCCCCGCGCGCCCCGGTGCGGGTGGCCGCGAGCGCCCCGGCGAGCGCGGCGGCGGCCGCGACGGCGAACGGGAGCAGCGGCGGGCCGCCGGTCCCCGCGCCGGCCCGGGCGGCGGCCAGCCCGGCCAGCGGGCCGGCGACCGGGTGGCAGAGCAGCCCGGTGGCGATCATGACGACCGCGCAGCCGAACGGGCTGCCCGCCGAGTCCCGGCCGCCGGTGAGGGCGAGTCCGGCCAGGGCGGGCAGCGCGAGGCCGGCGAGGAGGAGGCGGGCGCCGGGCGACCAGTTGTGCGCGGCGGCGACGGCGAGGAACGCGAAGCCGCCCGCGGGGACGAGCACGAGGAGCAGTTGGCCGCGCTCGGTGCGCCGGAACGCGAGCGGCCGTCGGGGGCGTGCGCACAGGAGCGGGTGGGCGAGCGCCGCCGCGGCGGCGGCCACGGCGAGCAGCGGGTAGGGGGCGAGCGCGACGCGCCAGTCGGGGACGGCGGTGCCGTCGGCGGGCGGCGGGACGGCCTTCAGCGCCAGCGGCATCGCGAGGATCAGCGTGCCCGCGAGGGCCCCGGCCCAGGCGGCGGTCAGGGCGCGGCTCCGCCGTTCCCACACCAGGACGAGGCTCGCGGGCAGGACGATGCCCGCGCCCGCGCCCTGGAGGGCCCTGACCGCCCCGACGAGGGGCACCGAGTCGGCGAGGCGGACGGCGCCGGTGCCGGCGAGAAGCACCGCGAGCCCGCCCATGAGCACGAACCACGCGGGGAACCGGCGGGCGGCGACGGCGGCGAGCGGCACGGTGACCAGCAGCGCGGGCAGCGACAGCCCGGTGGCGCGCAGCAGCCCGGGGATCTCGGCGTCGCCGAGTGCGAGGGCGCTCGCGGCGGCCGGGACGACGTCGCCGGACGCGTCGGGCACGACCAGGACGGCGGCGGGCAGGGCGGTGAACGTCAGCAGCAGCGCACCGAGCATGGCGAGCCGCCGCCGGGCGGGACCCTCGGGGAAGCGCGGCTGGGGCCCGGTGGCGGGCCGCCCCCTGGCGAGGCCGCCGGGCGGGTGTTCGCGTGCGTGGGAGGACACGGCGTGCTCCTTAGGACGTCGTCATCCGCCGCACGCGCATTCCCGGAAAGGAAGAATAGTCCAAATTAAGGCAATAATTGGGATTGGCGAGAATTGGCGGACGCAATGGTGCCGTCCCCGCGAACCTAGCGCGGCTGAGCGTTCCCCACCTTGCGTCCCAGCCAAATGGCCGTACCCCAAAGCGCCCCGAACACGACACCGAGGAAGAACATGGCCGGCACCATGAACCCGGTCGCGATGATCAGCACCTGCAGGACCGTGCCCGCGGCGACCGCCCACGGGAACCGCAGCAGGCCCGCCAGCAGCACGCAGGCGAAGGCCAGCCCGCCGCACACGCCGCCGGCGGTCGCGCCGTCCACGTCCAGCACCGTCACCGCCACCGGGATCGCGAGCGCGATCACGATGGCCTCGCACGCCAGCACGGTGGCGAACAGCCTCCGTGCCGGGTTCGCGGCGGTCCGTGGGCTCATGCCCGTCACCGGCCTTCCTCGACGCGCAGCAGGGTGCGGGCGTCGCCCGCGGTGACCACCGAGCCGGTGATCAGTACGCCGGCGCCCCGGTACTCGCCGGTCTCCTCGGCGAGCCCGATCGCCCGGTCGATGGCGTCGTCCAGGCGCTCGGCGACATGGACGCGCTCCGGGCCGAAGATCCCCTCGGCGATCTCGGCCAGCTCCTCGGGCCGCATCGAGCGCGGCGAGGAGTTGCGGGTGACCACGAGCTCGGCCAGCACGGGTTCGAGCTGGTCGAGGACCCCGGCGACGTCCTTGTCGGCGGCGATGGCGAGGACCCCGGCGAGCCGGGTGAAGCCGAACGACTCGGTGACCGTGGCGACGGTCGCGGCCATCCCCGCCGGGTTGTGCGCCGAGTCCAGCAGGACGGTCGGGCCCGACCGGGCGACCTCCAGCCGGCCCGGCGAGGCCGACTTGGCGAAGCCGCTGCGGACCAGCGCCGGGTCGAGCTGCCCCTCCTGCCCGCCGAGGAAGGACTCGCCGGGCGCGATCCGGGTCGCGGCCTCCAGGTTGGGCTCGCCCCGGGTCGGGGCGCCGCTGGCGAACGCCTCCACGGCCGCCAGGGCCGTCGCGGCGTTGCTCGCCTGGTGCTCGCCGAACAGGGGCAGGAAGATCTCGTCGTAGACGCCGTGCAGGCCGCGGATCGCGATCTGCTGGCCGCCGAACGCGACGTCCCGGCTGAGCACGCCGTACTCGACGCCCTCGCGCGCCGCCGCCGCGCCGGTCTCCACGACCCGGTGCAGCAGCACCTCGGCGGCCTCGACCGGCTGCTGCGCCAGCACCGCGACCGCGCCCGGCTTGATGATGCCCGCCTTCTCCCCCGCGATCTGCTCCAGCGTGTCGCCGAGGTAGCGGGTGTGGTCCAGGCCGATCGGCGTGATCACCGCGACGGCGCCGTCGGCGACGTTCGTGGCGTCCCAGGCGCCGCCCATGCCGGTCTCGACCACCGCCACGTCGACCGGCGCGTCCGCGAACGCCGCGAAGGCCATCGCGGTGAGCACCTCGAAGAACGACAGCCGCGTCTCGTGCTTGCCGTCGACCAGCTGGAGGTAGGGCAGCACGTCGTTGAACGTCTCGACGAAGCGCTCCTCGCTGATCGGCTCGCCGTCGATCGCGATGCGCTCGCGCAGCGTCGTCAGCTCGGGGCTGGTGTAGAGCCCGGTGCGCAGGCCGCGCTCGCGCAGCAGCGCCTCGATGAGCCGCGCGGTGCTGGACTTGCCGTTCGTCCCGGCGATGTGGATCACCGGGTACGCGCGCTGCGGCCCGCCCAGGACGTCGACCAGGTCGGCGATCCGGTCGAGGGTCGGGTCGATGTCCCACTCGACCCCCCGCCCCATGATCGCGGCGACGGTGGCCCTGTAATCGGACGGCTCGGATACCTGACTCACGGTCACAGAGCCTACTCGGCGGTGGGCGCGCCCCCGCCCGGGCCCGCACTGGAGGCGGCCACACTGGAGGCATGGAGGTGTTCTTCCGCGAGTGGGAGCGGCGCGCTCCGGGCGAGACCCGCGACATCGGGCGGGCCCGCGCCCTCGCCGGGGCGCTCAGCCTTCTCGCGCCGGGCGTTCCCGTCCTGACCGTCGTCGGCTCCAAAGGCAAGGGGACGGCGGCGACGTACGCGTCGGCCTTCCTCGGGGCCGCCGGGCTCCGTGTGTGCACCGTTACGAGTCCGGGACTGCGCAGCCATCGGGACCGCATCAGGATGGACGGTCACGCCGTCTCCCCCGAGGAGCTCGCCTTCCTGGCGGACGCCCTCGACGAGGCCGTCACGGCCCTCCCGCCCCCGTCCGGGGGCTACCTGTCGCCGTCGGGGCTCTTCACGATCGCGGGCGTCCTGCACGCGCGCCGCGCCGGGGCGGACGCGCTCGTCCTGGAGGCGGGCATGGGCGGGCGGTCGGACGAGGTCGCCCTCTTCCCGCCGGACGTCGCCGCGATCACGCCGGTCTTCCGGGAGCACGCCGGCGTCCTCGGCGACACGGAGGCGGAGATCGCCGAGGAGAAGCTCGGCGTCGCCGGGCCGCGCACGCGCGTCCTGTCGGCTCCCCAGTCGGCCGAGGTCGCGCGGGTGCTCGCCGCCGCGGAGTTCGTGGAGCCCGGCACCAGCGGAATCCCCCCGGACCTGCTCCCCGCCGGTCTCGGGCGCGCGGCGGCCGAACTCGGCGTGGCCGCCGCCCGCCGCCTCCCCGGAGTGGCCGAGCCCCCCGCGGGCGCGGTGCGGGACGTGCTGTCCACGATCGTCCTGCCAGGCCGCCTGTCCTGGCACGACGTGCCCGGATCGGCCACGCGGGTGCTCGTCGACTCCGCGATCGACCGGACCGGGATCGCCGCCGCCCTCGCCGCAGCGCGGGAGGCGTGGGGGACGATCGACCACGCCGTCGTCTGCCTCCCCGACCACAAGGACCTGGACGGCGCCATCGCCGAACTGGGCGCGCTGCCCGTCACGTTCGTGCGGCTGCCGCTGCCGCACCTCCGCTTCACCCACGCCCTGCCGCCCCACTGGGACGTCGTCGAGTCGACCGCCGTCACGCCCGAGGCGCTGGCGACGCTGGGCCACAGAGTGGTCGCCCTCGGCACGGTCTACTTCACCGGGCTCGTCCTGGACGCGCTGGACGCCGACACCGACTGCCTCTACGTCACTTCGGCTTCTCGACGTCCTTCCTGATGCGGTGCATCAGATCGGCCATCAGCGGGAACTGCGGGTTCACCGAGGGCCTGTTGGACGCGACCACGCCGAAGGAGTCGCGGGTCGCCCACGCGCAGTAGGTGTGGGTCTCGGCGAGGACGGCGAACGTGCCGCAGACCGCTTTGCCGCCCTTGCGGCCCGGGTCGGCGTCCTGCCCGGCGATGAACGTCGTGGGCTGCGTCTTCTGCAGGAAGTCCGCGGGGTCGCCGATGCGGCCCGTCCCGCCCGCGAACAGGAGGCTGACCCTGCGCACCGGCTCCTCGGTGTAGACGGCCAGGCCGCTCTTCGCGACCGGCACGCCGCCCGCCTCCAAGGCGCCCGCGACGAACGGGTACGCGGCGCTCGCCTGCGGCGCGGTGAGCGGGTCCTTGCGCAGTCCCCCGGCCGTCGGGCCCGCGTTGATCACCTTGTCGGACGCCGCGGGGCCCGCCGCCGTCTCGGCCGCCTTGCGGGCGCCGCCGGTCCGCCAGGCCAGCACGCCCGCGACCAGCACCGTCCCGGCGACCGCGGCGGCGCCCGCCACCAGCAGCAGCTTCGGTATGCGGCGGGACCCGGCGGGTGCGCCGGTCACCGGCGGCAGCGGTCCGGTGGCGTTCCGGACCACCGGATGCGCCCCCGAGCCGTCCCGCAGGACGCCGTGCGGGCCCGTGCCTCCCACGACCGGATGCGAGCCCGAGCCGTTCACCGAGCCGGGCATGGGGTGCGGGCCGGTGCCGTTCCTCGGCAGGGGCTGGGGACCGGTGCCGTTCACCAGCGCGTGCGGGCCGGTCCCGTCGCCCATGTCGACCGACCACCAGGGGCGCATGCCGCCGAAGGGCGCGGGGGCGGCCTCCTGCCCGGAAGCGTCCCCGCCGGCCTGCGCCGCGTCCAGGTCGTCGCCGGACGGGGAGTCCGGCATGCCGGACCGAGGTGGTGATTCGGCCATTGCACTCCCGATGCTTCCAATGCCGCAAAGGCCTACAGGCCCTACCGGATCGTAACGGCGGCGGGGCCGCCGCGCCGAAAGATCGTCGTGTCGGCCCCGCCGTCAGGATGCGCCCGCCGGCGCCGCGCTCAGCCCGCCGGGAGCGCGGCCAGCTGAGCCTCCAGCCTGCCGATGTCGGCCTCAGCCTGGGCGAGCCGGTCGCGGTTCTTCGCGACGACCGCCTCGGGCGCCTTGGCCATGAACGCCTCGTTGCCGAGCTTGCGCCGCGCCTGGTCGACCTCCTTGCGGGCGGCGGCCAGGTCCTTCTCCAGCCGCTTGCGCTCGGCGGCGACGTCGATCACGCCGGCGGTGTCGAGGTGCACCTTCACGTCCTCGACCGGCAGGGACGCCGTCGAGGAGAAGCCGTCCTCGGGATCGGTGAGGCGCAGCAGCGAGCGGATGCCGTCCTCGTGGCGGTGCAGGGCCGAGCCGTTCCAGTCGATCCGCGCGGCGACCCGCTGGCCGGGCTTGAGACCCTGGTCGGCGCGGAACCGCCGGACCTCGGTCACCATCCGCTGGAGCGAGGCGACGAGCTCCTCTGCGGCGCCGTCGCGCCGCCCCGGGTCGGCCGCCGGCCACGGCGCGGTGACGACCGTCTCCCCGCCGGTGAGGGACGTCCACAGCTCCTCGGTCACGAACGGGACGACCGGGTGCAGCAGCCGCAGCAGGTTGTCGAGGACCTCGCCGAGCACCCGCCGGGTCGCCTCGGCGCGCTCGTCGGCGAGCTGCACCTTGGCCAGCTCCACGTACCAGTCGCAGACCTCGTCCCACGCGAAGTGGTAGAGCGCCTCGCACGCCTTGGCGAAGTCGAACCCCTCCAGGTGCGCGTCGACCTCCTCGATCACCGCGTGCAGCCGGGACAGGATCCAGGCGTCGACCGTGGAGATCTCGGCGGGCATGTCGCCGCGGACGTGCGCGCCGTTGATGAGCGCGAACCGGGTCGCGTTCCACAGCTTGTTGCAGAAGTTGCGCGACCCCTGCGCCCACTCCTCGGCCACCGGGACGTCGCCGCCCGGGTTCGCGCCGCGCAGCAGCGTGAAGCGGGTCGCGTCGGCGCCGTAGGCGTCGATCCAGTCGAGCGGGTCGATGACGTTCCCGAACGACTTGGACATCTTCTTGCCGAACTGGTCGCGGACCATCCCGTGCAGCGCGATGGTGTCGAACGGCTGGACGCCGTCCATCGCGTACAGCCCGAACATCATCATGCGGGCGACCCAGAAGAACAGGATGTCGTACCCCGTGACCAGGACGGACGTGGGGTAGAACCGCTTCAGGTCGGGGGTCTCGTCCGGCCAGCCGAGCGTGGAGAACGGCCAGAGCGCGGAGGAGAACCACGTGTCGAGGACGTCGGTGTCCTGCGTCCAGCCGGCGGGCGGCTCCTCGTCAGGGCCCGGGCAGACGACCTCGCCGTCCGGCCCGTACCAGACCGGGATCCGATGGCCCCACCACAGCTGGCGGCTGATGCACCAGTCGTGCATGTTGTCGACCCACTCGAAGTAGCGGGACGCCATCTCCGGCGGGTGGATCTTCACGCGGCCGTCGCGGACGGCGTCGCCCGCCGCCCGCGCCAGCGACTCGACCTTCACGAACCACTGGAGCGACACGCGCGGCTCGACGACCGTGGCGCAGCGCTGGCAGTGCCCGACCGAGTGCTTGTAGGGGCGGACCTCCTTGACGATCCGGCCCTGCTCGCGCAGCGCGGCCACGACCGCCGGCCGCGCCTCGAACCGGTCGAGGCCCTCGAAGGGGCCGGGCGCGGTGACGACGCCCCGCTCGTCCATGACCGACAGGGACGGCAGCGAGTGCCGCCGCCCGATCTCGAAGTCGTTCGGGTCGTGCGCGGGGGTCACCTTCACGGCGCCGGTGCCGAACGCGGGGTCGACGTGCTCGTCGGCGACGACCGGGATGCGGCGGCCGGTCAGCGGGAGCTCGATCTCCCGCCCGACCATGTGCGCGTACCGGGCGTCCTCCGGGTGGACGGCCACGGCGGTGTCGCCGAGCATCGTCTCGGCCCGGGTGGTCGCGACGACGATCTCGTCCTCGCCCGACCCGTACCGCAGCGAGACCAGCTCGCCGTCGACCTCCTCGTGCTCGACCTCGATGTCCGACAGCGCCGTCAGGCAGCGCGGGCACCAGTTGATGATGCGCTCGGCGCGGTAGATGAGCCCGTCGTCGAACAGCCGCTTGAAGATCGTCCGGACGGCGCGGGCGCGGTCGTCGTCCATCGTGAACGCCTCGCGCGTCCAGTCGACGCTGTCGCCCAGGCGGCGCATCTGGCCGAGGATGCGGCCGCCGGACTCCGCCTTCCACCGCCAGATGCGCTCGATGAAGTCGGTGCGGCCGAGGTCGTGCCGCGACAGCCCCTCCTTGGCGAGCCCGCGCTCCACCACGATCTGCGTGGCGATGCCCGCGTGGTCCATGCCCGGGACCCACACCGTCTCGTGCCCCTGCATCCGGCGGCGCCGGACGAGGGTGTCCTGGATGGAGTGGTCGAGGGCGTGCCCCATGTGCAGCGAACCGGTCACGTTCGGCGGCGGGATCACGATGGAGAAGGCGGGCCGCTCCGGCGCGCGCTCGGGGTCGGCGGTGAACAGCCCCGCCGATACCCACCGCTCGTAGAGCCGGCCCTCTACATCGGCCGGTCGGTACTGGGTGGGAAGGTCGACGTCCGCGGCGGCGCCCTGGCCGCGCTCATTGCTGGGCTGTGTCACGGCTGACGATTCTACGGGGACGCCGGGGGTGGGACGGCCGCGACGGCGCGCGGAACCGGGGCGGAGAGCGGTTTCCCGCCGCGTTCGGGACACTGGTCACCTGACATCGGGTCGTCCCGCCGGAAAGGGTGGGCGGCGTAGTCCCGCAACGGCAGGCGGAGGGAGAGGGAAGGGATGCGAGCGGTACTGGCACGCGCCGCCGTGCTGGCCGGCGCGTTCACAGCGGGGGCCGTGGCGGCGCGCGCCGCGACCCTCCCTCACCTCCGCCGCCTGACCACCGACCTCCAGCGCTCCCGGGAGCGCATCCTCGCCAGCCGGGAGGAGGAGCGGCGGCAGCTGCGCAACGATCTGCACGACGGGCTCGGCCCGACGCTCGCGAGCCTCGCGATGTCCCTGGACGCGGCGCGCATCACGCTCGCCGGCGAGCCGGAGCGGATGGACCCGCTGCTCGCCGAGGTCCGGGACCGGCTGGCCACGGCCGTCGGGGAGATCCGGGACCTGGCGCACGGGCTGCGGCCCCCCGCGCTGGACGACCTCGGCCTCGTCGCGGCCATCGAGTCGTTCGCCGAGGGCTGCTGCGAACGGGTGGACGTCCGGTTCGACGGCGAGCCCGCCGGCCTGCCGGCCGCGGTGGAGGTCGCCGCGTACCGGATCGCGCAGGAGGCGCTGACGAACGTCCGGCTGCACGCCCCGGAGAGCGTCGCGACGGTCAGGCTGACCCGCGACACCGACCTGCACCTGATGGTCGCCGACACCGGGCCCGGCCTGGCCGACACGGCCCGCAACGGCGGGCAGCCGCGGCCGCGCCGCGGCCTGGCCGCGATGAAGGAGTGGGCCGCCGAGGTCGGCGGCAGCTGCGCGATCACGTCCCGGAACGGCGGCGGCACCGTCGTCGCCGTCCGGCTCCCGCTCGCCGCCGCGGAGACCGCCGCCGGGTACCATCGTCCATCCATCGAAAGAGACGGGCGACGATGACCGAGACCATCCGGGTGCTCATCACCGACGACCACCCGGTGTTCCGGCAGGGGCTGAAGGGCCTGCTGCAGGCGCTCGGGGTGGAGGTCGTCGGCGAGGCCGAGAACGGGCCCGACGCGGTGCGGCTGGCGGCGGAACTCCAGCCGGACGTCGTCGTCATGGACCTGCACATGCCCGGCGGCAACGGCATCGAGGCGACCCGCACCATCACCCGCACCAGCCCGCGCATCGGCGTGCTGGTGCTGACGATGTTCCGCGACGACGACTCGGTCTTCGCGGCGATGCGCGCCGGCGCCCGCGGCTACCTGCTCAAGGAGTCGGGCGCGGAGGAGATCGCCCGCGCCGTGAAGGCGGTCGCGGCGGGCGAGGCCATCTACGGCCCGGAGATCGCGCGCCGCGTGCTCACCTACTTCACCGACATGCCCGACCCGAGGCAGGCCGCGTTCCCGCAGCTCACCGAGCGGGAGCGGGAGGTCCTCGAACTGGTCGCGCAGGGCCGCAGCAACACCGAGATCGCCGGGACGCTCTTCCTCAGCCAGAAGACCGTCCGCAACCACGTCTCGAACATCTTCATGAAGCTGCACGTCGCCGACCGCGCCCAGGCCATCGTGCTGGCCCGCGAGGCCGGCCTCGGCGAGTCGCGCGGCTGACCCGCCCCGGCCCGGCGGCGCTCCACTCCCCCGGTTCAGCGGTGCCCGGCTCCGGCTGAGCGGCGCGCGAAGGCGCCGTTCTCGTCCTCGAAGACCAGGGCGGCGAAGCGTTCGCCGATGCGCCGGTGGCTCTCGGGCGCGGGGTGGACCTCGTCCGGCAGGGGCGTCTCGGCGTAGTCGGCCTCGCCGTAGAGGGCGCGTCCGTCGAGGTAGTGCAGGTGGGGATCGCTCTCGGCGCGCCGCTCGGCGATGGCCGCCAGCGCGTCCCTGATGACGGTGAGCGTCAGGCGCCCGGCCGCGACCTCCGCCGGGTCGCCCATGGCCCGGAACCGCAGGCGCGTGGCCTCGAAATCGGGGGCGAGGGGGCCCGGCGTGTCCTCCTGGATGGGGCACAGGATCGGCGAGACGAGCAGCAGCGGCGTGTCGGGATGCCCCTCGCGGACGGTGTCGAGGAAGCCGTGCACGGCGGGCACGAACGCGCGCAGGCGCATCGCGTCGGCGTTCGCCACGTTGATGCCGATCTTGACGCTGACCAGGTCGGCGGGGGTGTCGCGGATCGCCCGCGCGGTGAACGGGTCGAGCAGCGCGTTGCCGCCGAACCCCAGGTTGACCAGGTCGGCCCCGCCGCGGGCGGCGGCCACCGCGGGCCAGGTGGAGGTGGGGCTCGCGGCGGTGGAGCCGTGGCTGATCGAGCTGCCGTGGTGCAGCCACACCGGGCGGCCCCTGTCCGGGACGGGCTCGACGGGCGCGTCGGTGCGCAGCGCGATCAGCTCGGTGGTCTCGACCTGCGGCAGCCAGATCTCCACGTCCTTGGCCTCGGCGGGCAGCCCCGCGAACCGGAGGGTGCCCGGCTCGCCCGGCGTGGTGACGGCCTTCTGGGTCGCCATGTCGATGACGGCCAGGTTCCCTCCGGGCACGGTGCCCCGGCCCGCCGGGCGGCCGTCGACCACGAGGTCGTAGACGCCGTCCGGTTGCGGCGGAGTGCCGTGATAGGCCCGCTTCGTGGGCAGGACGTCCAGTTCCACGGCGGTGGCCCGGGTGCGGAAGGCCAGCCGCACGCCCGACGGCTGCTCCTCCGTCCTCGCCAGGTACTCGTCCGGGAACTGCGCGCGGGCTGCGAGGGGCAGCCGGTGCGGCAGCACCCCGCGGCCGGTGCGCTCCAGTTCGAGCGCGCCGCGCAGGATGCGCGCGTCGATGGGCGTCGTGGTCCACTCGGTCATGTCGGCCTCCCTGCCGGCGGGTGGCCCGCGCGGCGGCGGGCGTTGCGGTGGCGAGGCTACCTAATATATTTAGGCAAATACAAAATCATTTAAGGCATGGAGGTCCCATGGCGCGCGCGGGCATCACCCCCGAACGCCTCGCCCGGACGGCGGCGGAGCTGGCCGACGAGACCGGCTTCGACCGGCTGACCGTCTCGGCGGTGGCGCGCAGGCTCGGCGTCAAGGACCCGAGCCTGTACGCGCACATCGAGAACGCGCGGGAGCTGAAGGTGCGGGTCGCGCTGCTGGCGCTGGAGGAACTGGCCGACAGGGTCGCGGGCGCGGTGGCGGGACGCGCGGGCAAGGACGCCCTCGTCGCCTGCGCCGGCGCCTACCGGGCCTACGCCGCGGAGCATCCCGGGCGGTACGCCGCGGCCCGGTTCGAGCTCGACCCCGAGACCGCGGCGGCGAGCGCCGGGCCCCGGCACGCGGAGATGACGAGGGCGATCCTGCGCGGATACGACCTTCCGGAGCCCGACCAGACCGACGCCGTGCGCTTCCTCGGCAGCGTGTTCCACGGCTATGTGAGCCTGGAACTGGCGGGCGCCTTCGGCCACACCCGCCGCGACGCCGACGCGTCCTGGTCGTGGGCGCTGGACACGGTCGACTTCGCCCTCAGGAACCACCCGTCCCGCACCGCCGCGCAAGAGCCGCGCCCCTAGCCGTGTTCCAAAGTCCCGGCCCACTTCGAGACAGGCCCTGGCCGGGAAAGGCGAAGAGCAGCGGGGCCCGGTGGGCGCCCGCTGCTCTTCGGTGGTCTCAGACCGTTTCGTGCGGCGTCAGGCCGACTTCTCCCGCGGCTCGCGCTTGGGGCGGTCGCGCGGAACGAGGGTCGGGTTGACGTGCTCCAGCACCGCCTCGCGGGTGATGACGACGCGGGCGACGTCCTGGCGGCTCGGCACCTCGTACATCACCGACAGGAGCACCTCCTCCATGATCGCGCGGAGGCCGCGGGCACCGGTGCCGCGCAGGATCGCCTGGTCGGCGATGGCCTCCAGGGCGTCGTCGGTGAACTCCAGGTCGACCCCGTCGAGCTCGAAGAGGCGGTGGTACTGGCGGACCAGCGCGTTCTTCGGCTCGGTGAGGATGTTGATCAGGGCCTCGCGGTCCAGGTTGTGCACGGAGGTGATCACCGGGAGCCGGCCGATGAACTCGGGGATCATCCCGAACTTCAGCAGGTCCTCCGGCATCACGTCGCCGAGCACGGCCGACGACTCCTCGAAGTCGGACTTGGAGCGGATCTGCGCGCCGAAGCCCATGCCCTGCTTGCCGACCCGGGACTCGACGATCTTCTCCAGGCCGGCGAACGCGCCACCGCAGATGAACAGCACGTTCGTGGTGTCGATCTGGATGAACTCCTGGTGCGGGTGCTTGCGGCCGCCCTGCGGCGGGACGCTCGCGGTGGTGCCCTCCAGGATCTTCAGCAGGGCCTGCTGGACGCCCTCCCCCGACACGTCGCGGGTGATCGACGGGTTCTCGCTCTTGCGGGCGATCTTGTCGACCTCGTCGATGTAGATGATCCCGGTCTCGGCCTTCTTGACGTCGTAGTCGGCCGCCTGGATCAACTTGAGGAGGATGTTCTCCACGTCCTCCCCGACGTAGCCCGCCTCCGTCAGCGCCGTGGCGTCCGCGATCGCGAACGGGACGTTGAGCAGCTTGGCGAGCGTCTGCGCGAGCAGCGTCTTGCCGGATCCGGTGGGACCGAGGAGCAGGATGTTGGACTTGCCCAGCTCGACCAGGTCGTCACGGCCGGTGTCACCCGACTGGATCCGCTTGTAGTGGTTGTAGACGGCGACGGAGAGCGCCTTCTTCGCCGTCTCCTGCCCGATGACGTAGGAGTCGAGGAACTCGTAGATCTCCCGCGGCTTGGGCAGGTTGTCCCACTTGAGGTCGGAGGTCTCGGAGAGCTCCTCCTCGATGATCTCGTTGCAGAGATCGATGCACTCGTCGCAGATGTACACGCCCGGACCCGCGATGAGCTTCTTGACCTGCTTCTGGCTCTTCCCGCAGAACGAGCACTTGAGCAGGTCACCGCCGTCGCCGATGCGTGCCACCCAACCGTCTCCTTTTCGTGGGGCCGCCAGCCTTGGAGGATGCGGCGCAGCTGGTCTGCGTCCCGGAGGCTCACGACGTCGCAATCGACGTTACCGCCTCCAGCGGACTTGGAAAGCCCCTCGCCCGGAAGTGTGACGACCGGGCTGGGGGACTCCCTCGTCCTCGTGCCGTCTCAGGACGACACTACCTCGGCCTTCCGCTTCCTGCTGGCGAAGACGTCGTCGATGAGGCCGTAGTCCTTGGCCTCGGCCGCCGTGAGGATCTTGTCTCGCTCGATGTCGCGGCGGACCTCGTCGATGCCCTTGCCGCTGTGCTCGGCCAGGATCGTCTCGAGCAGGTCGCGGATCCGCATGATCTCGCGCGCCTGGATCTCGATGTCGCTGGACTGGCCGTAGGTGCCCTCGGTCGCGGGCTGGTGGATCAGGATCCGCGAGTTGGGCAGCGCCGCCCGCTTGCCCGGCGTCCCGGCCGCGAGCAGGACCGCCGCGGCGGACGCGGCCTGGCCGATGCACACGGTCTGGATGTCGGGCTTGACGAACTGCATCGTGTCGTAGATCGCCGTCATGGCGGTGAACGAACCGCCGGGCGAGTTGATGTAGATGCTGATGTCGCGGTCGGGGTCGATCGACTCCAGCGTGATCAGCTGGGCCATCACGTCGTTGGCGGACGCGTCGTCGATCTGCACGCCGAGGAAGATGATCCGCTCTTCGAAGAGCTTGTTGTACGGGTTCATCTCCTTGACCCCGTACGTGGTGCGCTCGACGAACGACGGAATGATGTAGCGGTCGTCGACCGGCCGCGGGGCCCCGCCGGCGTACGCGCCGGGCCGGACCATATCGCTGAAGCCGGGTCGGATGAGGTCGCTCACTGTGTGCCTCCGAATCGTTGTGAGGTCGTCAGGAGACGGGGCCCTCGGAGGGCACCTGGTTGGCGCTGAGCACCACGTGGTCGACGAACCCGTAGTCCTTGGCCTCGTCGGCGGTGAACCAGCGGTCCCGGTCGGAGTCGCGCTCGATCTGGTCGAGTTCCTGGCCGGTGTGTTCGGCGATCTTCTCGGCGAGCGTCTTCTTCACGTACAGCATCTGCTCGGCCTGGATCTTGATGTCGGAGGCGGTGCCGCCGATGCCGCCGGACGGCTGGTGCATCATGATCCGCGCGTGCGGCAGGGCGTACCGCTTGCCCCGGGCGCCCGCGCACAGCAGGAACTGGCCCATCGACGCGGCCAGGCCCATGCCGACCGTGACGACGTCGTTCGGGACGTACTGCATGATGTCGTAGATCGCCATGCCGGCGGTGACGGAGCCACCTGGCGAGTTGATGTAGAGCGTGATGTCGCGGCGGCCGTCCTCGGCCGACAGCAGCAGGAGCTCGGCGCAGATGCGGTTGGCGATGTCGTCGTCGACCTGCTGGCCGAGGAAGACGATGCGCTCGCGCAGCAGCCGCTGGAAAAGCTGGTCGCCCAGAGGCAGCAGGGGCGCCTCGGCGACCCGCGCCTGGATCCGCGACGACTCTTCGAAAGTCGGAGGCATGCTCACCGGGTGTTCCTCCGGTCCTTTTAATCGGTTCGGATGATTGGACATTAACGCGCTCACGGGCCCACTCACGCCCGGGGGCCCGGCTTTTCGCCAGGGGCGTACCCGGGGCTGCCCGGGCGACTCGCACGTTGGGGAGGATCCTCACCGCCGGCGGGCCGGCCGGGCCCGCTCACGCGCGCGCCCCGCACCCGTCGTACGGATGCGGGGCGCGCCCGGTGCGTCGAAGGCGTCCAGAAGGCTCTAGGCGTCCTTGCTCTTCGCGTCCTGCTCGTCGGCCGCCTCGGCGGCGGGGGTCTCCTCAGCGGCGGCCTCAGCCGTCTCCTCGGGGGTCTCGTCCTGCGCACCGGCCTCGGGCTCGGCAGCGGCCTCGGCCTCGGCGGCGTCCTCCGCCTGGACGGTCTCGCCGTTCAGCTCCCGCTGGACGGCGTCGACGTCGATCTCGTTGCCGGACTCGTCCTTGACCGTGACGTGCTCGACGACGAGGTTCAGCGCCTTGCTGCGCAGCACCTCGGAGACGATCGCCGGAAGCTGGTTGTTCTGCGTCAGGTACTCGGCGAGCTGCTGCGGCTGCACGCCCATCTGCATCGCCTGCGAGACGACGTACTCGCTGAGCTCCTCGTTCTCGACGCCGAGCTCCTCCTGGACGGCGAGCTGGTCGAGCACGAAGCCGCCCTTGACCGCGAGCCGGGCCGCGTCGGCGACCTCGGCGTCGAACTCCTCGGCGGTCTTCTCCTCTTCCTCGAGGTAGTCGTCCTTGGACATCCCCGCCATCTGGAGCTGCTGCTCCAGCTGCTGGTTGCGGCGGCTGATCTCCTCTTCCACGACCTTCTCGGGAAGCGGGATGTCGACCTTCTCCAGGAGCGCCTCGAGGGCCTTGTCGCGCGCCTCGGACAGCTGCTGCAGCTTCACCTGCCGGCCGAGCCGGACGCGGACGTCCTCGCGCAGCTCCTCGATCGTGTCGAACTCGCTGGCGAGCTGGGCGAACTCGTCGTCCAGGTCGGGCAGGTTCTTCACCTTGACGCTCTGCACCGTGACGGTGATCTCGGCCTCCTCGCCGGCGTGCTCGCCGCCGACCAGGGTGCCGGTGAAGGTCTTGTCCTCGCCCGCGGCCAGACCGGTGATCGCCTCGTCCAGGCCCTCGATGGCGGAGTTGCTGCCGACCTCGTAGGAGTAGCCGGTGGTGGAGGCGTCCTCGATCTCCTCGCCGTCGATCCGCGCGACGAGGTCGATGGTGGCGAAGTCGCCCTCCTCGGCCGCGCGCTCGGCGCCGGTGAGGGAGGCGAAGCGCTCGCGGAGGTTGCCGATGGTCTCCTCGACCTGCTCGTCGGTGACCTCGGCGTCCTCGACGACGACCTCGAGGCCGTCGTAGTCGGGCACCTCGAACTTCGGCCGGATGTCGACCTCGGCGGTGAACGCGAACTGGGTGCCGTCCTCCAGCTCGGTCACCTCGACGTCGGGCTGCCCGAGCACGAAGATCTCGGACTCCTCGACGGCGCGGCCGTACAGCTCGGGAAGCGCGTCGTTGACCGCCTCCTGGAGGACCGCGCCCCGGCCGACGTACTTGTCGATCAGCGGGGCGGGAACCTTGCCGGGCCGGAAGCCCTTGATCCGCACCTGCTGCGAGATCTCCTTGTACGCCTTGTCGAGGTTCGGCTTGAGCTCGTCGAACGGAACCTCGACGGTGAGCTTGACCCGCGTGGGGGTCAGCTCCTCGACATCGGTCTTCACTGGGGTCGGTCTCCTTGATCGGGCGCTGTCTCGGCCGCGGCGTTCGACGCGTACTCTTCTCTCTTTGCCTGCGAGCCCTCGGCCTCCGCGCGGCGGCTGCACCGCGGTGCTCGGCCGGTCAGTCTCTCAGCGGCGCGGCCACGCCGAGATACGGCTCCGCGCCTTCGCGCGGCCAAGTCTATGGGGTAGCGGCGCCGTCTGCGGACATCGGACGTCCACAAGCCCGGCGAAACCGCGTCAACGATGCCGCACGGGCAGTGACATAGGGCACCGGAACCCCCATACTCGTCCGGGATGAACGGGATAGCTGCGGCCTTCAGTGCGACCGGTCTCTACTACCTCGGGTTCGCCGTGTTCAAGCTGGCGGCGGACCGGATGCCCCCTGTCCGGGGCAACCGCATCCCGCACCTGGCGTGGACGGTCCTCCGCAACTGGATCTTCCTGATCGCGCTCGGGATCGTGCTCGGCGGGCTCAGCCTGCAGATCCTCGCGCTGCGCAACCTGCCCCTGTCCACCGCGGTACCGATCTTCATGTCCGGCATCGTGCCGCTGCTGCTGATCGCGCTGGTGTTCTTCGGCGAGCGGCTGACCGCGCGCGAGTGGCTCAGCCTGGTGCTGATCGGCGCGGCGATCCTGCTGCTGACCGGGTCGCTGCGCGGGGACGAGCCGATCGGCTCCGCCGACGCGCCGCTGTGGAAGATCGCCGCGGTGGTCGCCCCCGCGGTGATCGTGCCGCTGCTGATCCTCGTCCTCGGCGACCACCGGCCGGACGGCCGGCACGCGCGCCCGGTCACCGGCATCGCCTACGGGCTGAGCTCGGGCTTCCCGGTCGGCACCGCCGAGCTGGCGATCAAGGGGTGGAGCGACGACGCGCACGCCACCAGCCTGCGGATCGCCGCGACGCCGTGGCCGTACCTGACGGTGCTGGCGGCGGCGGTCGGGTTCGGGATCATGGTCGCGGCCTTCCAGCGCTGCCGGGTGTCGATCGTGGCCACCGTGATGACGGTGAGCGCGAAGAGCTACCTGCTGACCATGGGCACCTTCCTCTACGCGGAGCCGTGGCCGCAGGACGTGGGCCGCTCCGCGATGCGGCTGGGCGCGCTGGCGCTGGGCGCGATCGCCGTCCTCCAGTTCCCCCGGCACCGGCCGATACCGGAGGGGCCGGACGACTCCGCCCGCACGGAGGCCGCCGACGAGGTGGACCCGTTCGGTAGCACGGCGGTCGGCGGGCCCGTCCTGGGCGGCCCGCGCCTCGGGCAGGCCCCCCAGGTGCCGCCGCAGCGCTCCCCTTACGCGACCGACCCGCTCGGGAGGGGCCCCTACGACCGTCCCGAGGCCCCTCATCCGGATGCGGCGTCGCAGCAGCCGCGCCGTCCCGTCCGGCCGCAGCCCCCGACCGACACGGGTTCGGACGGGCGCTGGCGCGGCTTCGGCGACGGCTGAACGGCGCCCCTGCGCGGAGCACGGGACGCCGTCCGTTACGCGTAGCCGGGCTCAGCGGCCCTTGCCGGAGCGGCCCTTGTCCTTGCCGGGCAGGCCCTTGTCCAGGCCGGCCCGCCGGAGCGCGTCGGCCATGGCGCCGCCGCCGGAGAAGTCGCCGCCGCCCTGCCCGCCGCCGCCCTGCCCGCCGCCGCGCTGCCCTCCCCGCTGGTTCCGGCCGCGCTGGTCCTGACCGCGCTGGTCCTGACCGCGCTGGTCCTGACCGCGCTGGCCCTGACCGCGCCGGTTTTGGTCGCCGCGCCCGTCCTGCCCGCCGCGGCCCGGACGCGGACCGCGGTCGCGCTGCTCGCCGCCGCCGCGGCGCCCGCCGCCCTGCTCAGCGCGGCGACCGCCGCCCTGCTGGTCGCGGCCCGGCTCGTCGTCCAGGCGCAGGGTCAGCGAGATGCGCTTGCGCTGCAGGTCGACGTCCAGGACCTTCACCCGGACGATGTCGCCGGGCTTGGCGACGTCGCGCGGGTCGGACACGAACTTGTCCGACATCGCGGAGATGTGGACGAGCCCGTCCTGGTGGACGCCGACGTCCACGAACGCCCCGAACGCCGCGACGTTGGTGACGACGCCTTCCAGGACCATGCCGGGTTCGAGGTCGCCGAGCTTGTCGACGCCCTCCTTGAACGTGGCGGTCCGGAACGCGGGGCGCGGGTCGCGGCCGGGCTTCTCCAGCTCGGCGAGGATGTCGGTGACGGTCGGCAGCCCGAAGGTGTCGTCGACGAACTCCGCCGGCCTGAGCGAGCGCAGGACGGCGGTGTTGCCGACGAGGGCCTTGATGTCGGTGCCGGCGGCGTCCAGGATCCGGCGGACGACCGGGTAGGACTCGGGGTGCACGCTGGAGGCGTCGAGCGGGTCGTCCCCACCGGGGATGCGCAGGAAGCCGGCGCACTGCTCGAACGCCTTCGGGCCGAGCCGCGGGACGCCCTTCAGCCCCGCGCGGCTGCGGAAGGGGCCGTTGGCGTCGCGGTGCGCGACGATGTTCTCCGCGAGGCCCTCCCCGATGCCGGACACGCGGGTGAGCAGCGGCGCGGACGCGGTGTTGACGTCGACGCCGACGGCGTTCACGCAGTCCTCCACGACGGCGTCGAGGGAGCGCGACAGCTTCACCTCGGAGACGTCGTGCTGGTACTGGCCGACGCCGATCGACTTGGGGTCGATCTTGACGAGTTCGGCGAGCGGGTCCTGCAGGCGGCGGGCGATGGACACGGCGCCGCGCAGCGAGACGTCCATGCCGGGAAGCTCGCGGCCCGCGTACTCCGACGCCGAGTACACCGACGCGCCCGCCTCCGACACCATGACCTTGGTGAGCCCCAGGTCGGGGTACCGGGCGATCAGGTCGGCGGCGAGCTTGTCGGTCTCGCGCGAGGCGGTGCCGTTGCCGATCGAGACCAGGTCGACCCGGTGCTCGCGGGCCAGCCGGGCGAGCGTCTCGATCGACTCGTCCCACTTGCGCCGGGGCTCGTGCGGGTAGATGGTGTCGGTCGCCACGACCTTGCCGGTCGCGTCGACGACGGCGACCTTGACGCCGGTGCGCAGGCCCGGGTCCAGGCCCATGGTGGCGCGGGTGCCGGCGGGCGCGGCGAGCAGGAGGTCGCGCAGGTTGGCCGCGAACACGCGGACCGCCTCGTCCTCGGCCTCCTGCCGCAGCCGGGTGCGCAGGTCGATGCCGAGGTGGACGAGGATCCGGGTGCGCCAGGCCCACCGGACGGCGTCCGACAGCCACTTGTCGGCGGGACGGCCCTGGTCGGTGATCTGGAACCGGCGCGCGATCTCCACCTCGTAGGAGCTGCGCGCCGCGGGGTCGTCCCCCGCCTCCTCGGGCTCCAGGTCGAGGTCGAGGACCTCTTCCTTCTCCCCGCGGAACAGCGCGAGGACGCGGTGCGAGGGCAGCTTCGCGAACGGCTCGGCGAACTCGAAGTAGTCGGAGAACTTCGCGCCCGACTCCTGCTTGCCCTCCCGGACGCGCGAGACCATGCGGCCCTGGTTCCACATGCGCTCGCGCAGCGCGCCGATGAGGTCGGCGTCCTCGGCGAAGCGCTCGACCAGGATGGCGCGGGCGCCCTCCAGCGCGGCGGCCGCGTCGGCGACGCCCTTCTCCTCGTCCACGAAGGCGGCGGCCTCGGCCTGCGGGTCGCGGGACGGGTCGCCGAGCAGCATCTCGGCGAGCGGTTCGAGTCCGGCCTCGCGGGCGATCTGCGCCTTGGTGCGGCGCTTCGGCTTGTACGGGAGGTAGATGTCCTCCAGCCGCGCCTTGGAGTCGGCCGTCATGATCTGGGCCCGCAGCTCGTCCGTGAGCTTGCCCTGCGACTCGACCGACTCCAGGATCGCGGCGCGGCGCTCGTCCAGCTCGCGCAGGTAGCGCAGCCGCTCCTCCAGCGCGCGGAGCTGGGCGTCGTCGAGCGCTCCGGTCGCCTCCTTGCGGTAGCGGGCGATGAACGGGACGGTCGCCCCGCCGTCGAGCAGGTCCACCGCGACCCGCACCTGGCCCTCGCGGACGCCGATCTCCTCGGCGATGCGCTCGGTGATGGGCCGGAGGGCGGGCCCGTGGCCCTGGCCGTCGGACGTCTGGCTGATGGTCGCTGTCACAGCTTGGATTCGCTTTCTCCCCTGGGTGTCGCCTGTGCATTGTCCAGGGAACGGGGCCTGTTGTCTTGTCGGGACCGGATGACGGTAGGCCTAACCCCACCGCCCCGGCCGTGAAGAGGGGGTCTAGCACCACCGAGCGCCGGGACGCGAACCATGACAATGGTGGAGGTCCGCAAGAACGGCGAATCCCTGGAGGAACGGGTGGGCGAGCTACTGCGCGAGTACGGGCGGCGCGCCCTCATCGACTTCCTCCGCTCCGTCGTCCAGATCGTGCTGGCGTACGCGGTGGGCCTGCCGTTGTTCATCCTGACCGTGCTGTCGGTGGCGTTCATCCCCCTGGGGTTCGGGGTCGTGCTGGCACCCGTGATGTTCCAGGCGATCCGCACGCTCACCAACCAGCAGCGCGCCTGGGCGGCCGAGTGGTCGGGGGTGGCGGTCCCCGTCCCGTACCGGCCGGAGCCCGCCGGCGCGGGCCCCTTCGGCCGGCTGAAATGGATCCTCACCGACCCGGCCTCGTGGCGGGACCTGCTGTGGACGATCCTGAACGTGCCGGTCGCGCTCGTCCTCGGCGTCCTCGCGGGGGGCATGACGATCTACGGGCTGGAGGGCGTCCTCGTAGCGTGGTGGGTGGCGCAGCTGACCGACTACGGGTGGGGCCCCTTCTGGTTGCTGGCCGACTGGGGCGTGGTCGGCGTCGTCGGGACCATCGTGCTGGGCGCGGCGCTGACCGCGCTGGCGGTCCGGCTCGGGCCGGTGCTCCTGAAGGCGCACGCGGTGTTCTGCCGGTCGCTGCTGGCGCCGACGCGGGGCGCGCTGGCCGAGCGCGTCCAGCGGCTCACCGAGACGCGGTCGGACGCGGTGGACGCCTCGGCGGCCGAGCTGCGCCGCATCGAGCGGGACCTGCACGACGGCGCGCAGGCCCGGCTGGTCGCGCTGAGCATGAACATCGGCCTCGCCGAGGAGATGATGAAGCACGACCCCGAGACGGCGCAGCAACTCCTGGCCGAGGCCCGCGAGGCGAGCGGAACGGCGCTGACGGAGCTGCGCGACCTGGTCCGGGGCATCCATCCGCCGGTGCTGGCCGAGCGCGGGCTCGACGGGGCGGTGCGCGCACTGGCGCTCACCCTGCCGCTGCCCGTGGACGTCCGGATCGACCTGCCCGGGCGCAGTGACGCCCCGGTGGAGTCGGCGGCGTACTTCGCGGTCGCGGAGATGCTCGCCAACACCGTCAAGCACTCGGCCGCGCGGCGCGCGTGGGTGCAGATCGAGCACACCGGGGACCGGCTGCTCATGATCGTCGGAGACGACGGCACGGGCGGCGCCGACCCGGCGGCCGGGAGCGGAATGCGCGGTATCGAGCGCAGGCTCGCGGCTTTCGATGGGACCATGGCCGTGACGAGCCCGGTCGGCGGGCCGACCGTCGTGACCATGGAGCTGCCGTGCGCGTTGTCATCGCCGAAGACCTCGCCCTCCTCCGGGACGGGCTGATCCGCCTGCTGGGCGCGTTCGGCTTCGAGGTCGTCGAGGCGGTCGACAACGGCCCGTCCCTGCTGCGGGCGCTGACCGCGCACCGCCCGGACGTGGCGGTGGTGGACGTCCGGCTCCCGCCGACGTTCACCGACGAGGGCCTGAAGGCCGCGCTGGAGGCCCGCAAGGAGATCCCGGGCCTGCCGGTGCTCGTGCTGTCCCAGCACGTGGAGCAGCTGTACGCGCGGGAACTGCTGTCCGACAGCACGGGCGGCATCGGCTACCTGCTGAAGGACCGCGTCTCGGACGTCAAGGTCTTCGTGGAGGCGGTGCGCCGGGTCGCGGACGGCGGCACCGCCCTCGACCCGGACGTGGTGGCCCAGCTGCTCACCCGGCACGCCCGCGAGGAGCCGCTGCAGCAGCTCACTCCCCGCGAGCGCGAGGTGCTCGGGCTGATGGCGGAGGGCCGCTCGAACGCCGCGATCGCCGCGAAGCTGTTCGTCACCGAGAAGGCGATCAGCAAGCACACCAACAGCATCTTCGGCAAGCTCGGACTGCCGCCGTCCGAGGACGACAACCGCCGCGTCCTCGCGGTCCTGGCCTACCTGGGCGCCTGATCACCGGGGCTTCCGGTCACCGGGCCTCCGGTCACCGGGCCTCCGGTCACCGGGCCTCCGGTCACCGGGCCTCCGGTCACTGGGCCCAGGGCGGGACGATCCGCTCGTCCCCCTGGGGCGCGATCGCGCACCGGGTCTCGTCCACCAGCGCGTCCGGGTCGTAGGCGAGGCAGCCCGCGTGGGCCGCGACGACGGCGGTGAACCCGGTGTCCCCTGTCGTGATCTGCCGGCGCACGTCGGCGGGCAGGACGACGGTGTCGCCCGGGCCCGCCTCCAGCTTGCGGCCGTCGAGGTCGACGGTGGCGTCGCCGTCGAGGAACGTCCACACCTGCTCGGTGTCCATGGCGTGCAGCGGACCGGTCTTGCCCGGCGCCATCTCCACGCGCCAGACGGCGAGCCCCTCGGTGCCGCCCTGGGTCGGCGTGGCGGCGGTGATCATCACGGCGTTCGGCGTCTCGGTCCGGCGGCTCTCGGCGTTGCGGATGAGCGTCATGGCTCTCCGTCCCCTAAGTTAGACAATGTGGTTGTCCATATAGTCAACGAGGTTGTCTTTCATGTCAAGTGACGACGGGCCGCGGGACGCGCCCGGCTTCGAGCTGCCGCTGCGGCTCTTCCTGGCGTTCCGCACGATCAGCGACGAGCTGCACGCCGAGCTGGCCCGGGAGGGGCATCCGGACCTGCGCCCGATGCACGGCTTCGTCTTCCAGGCCATCGGCCTGGACGGCACGACGGCGGTGGAGCTCGGCCGCCGGCTCGGGGTGTCCAAGCAGGCCGCGGGCAAGATGGTGAAGTCGCTGGAGCGGGCGGGCTACCTGGAGCGCGGCAGCGACCCGCGGGACGCCCGCCGAAAGATCGTCCGGCTGACCCCGCGGGCCGTGGACTCCCTCGCCCGGTCCGAGCGCGTCTTCGAGCGGATCCGGGGCGACTGGGTCCGGACGCTCGGCGCCGACCGCATGCGCGCCCTGGAGCAGGACCTCCGCCGGATGACGCCCGCGGACCTGTGGCGGCTCGACATGCCGGGATGGTTCGGCACGTCCTGATTTTTCTGCGCGGCCGGTGACCGTATGGGTCCAGGCAGTCGCTTAGACCACTCGGTCCGGCGTCGGCGGGGTGCCCTGAGGGCCTTGTCGGCACCGTTCGGCCCGGTTACGATCGGCGCAATTCTTAGGAAACTTTCCTAAGAGTACGCGGGATTCCTGTTTGCTTCGGGGGCCGAACCGAACGGAGAACCATGTCACGACCGGGCGGACGGCGGGCCATCGCGCTCGCCGGCGCAGCGATACTGACGGCGGCCACCGCCCTGCTCACGGCGCCCCCGGCGTCGTCGGCCGGGACCGTCACCGCCGCCTGCACCAAGACCTCCGACTGGGGCACCGGCTTCGACGGCAAGTGCACCATCACCAACGGGACCGGTTCCGCGATCAGCAGCTGGAAGCTGGAGGCGGACCTGCCGTCGGGGACGTCGATCGGCAGCGTCTGGGACGCGACGAAGACCGTCTCCGGGAACCACTACACGTTCGCCAACGCCGGCTGGAACGGCACGGTCGCCGCGGGCGCGAGCGCCAGCTTCGGGTTCGGCGGCAGCGGCTCCGGCTGGTTCACCGGCTGCACGATCAACGGCGCCGCCTGCGACGGCTCCACTCCCCCCGGCGACGACACCGAGGCCCCCTCGGCTCCGTCCGGCCTCCGCTCCACCGGCACGACCGCCACCAGCGTGTCGCTGGCCTGGAACGCCTCGACCGACAACGTCGGCGTCACCGGCTACGACGTCTACAACGGCTCCGCCAAGGCCGCGTCCGTGACCGGCACCGGCACGACCGTCGGCGGGCTGTCCGCCAAGACCGCCTACACCTTCACCGTCAAGGCCAAGGACGCCGCAGGGAACACCTCCCCCGCGTCGGCCTCGGTGTCGGTCACCACCGCCGACGGCGGCGGCGGCAACCCGGGCGGCGGCGGCAAGGTCGTCGGCTACTTCACCAACTGGGGCGTCTACCAGCGCAACTACCACGTCAAGAACATCGAGACGAGCGGCTCGGCCGACAAGCTCACGCACATCAACTACGCGTTCGGCAACGTGACGGGCGGCCGCTGCGCGATCGGCGACTCCTACGCCGACTACGACAAGGCCTACACCGCCGACCAGAGCGTCGACGGCGTCGCCGACAACTGGGACCAGCCGCTGCGCGGCAACTTCAACCAGCTGCGCAAGCTGAAGAAGCTGCACCCGAACCTCAAGGTGCTGTGGTCCTTCGGCGGCTGGACCTGGTCCGGCGGCTTCGGCCAGGCCGCCCAGAACCCGGCCGCGTTCGCCGAGTCCTGCTACAACCTCGTCGAGGACCCGCGCTGGGCCGACGTGTTCGACGGCATCGACATCGACTGGGAGTACCCGAACGCCTGCGGCCTCACCTGCGACACCAGCGGCCCGGACGCGTTCAAGAAGCTGATGTCGGCGGTGCGGGCCAAGTTCGGGTCCGGCAACCTCGTGACGGCCGCGATCACCGCGGACGCGAGCGACGGCGGCAAGATGGACGTCACCGACTACGCGGGCGCCGCCCAGTACGTCGACTGGTACAACCCCATGACCTACGACTACTTCGGCGCCTGGGACGCCAAGGGACCGACGGCGCCGCACTCGCCGCTCACGTCCTACCCGGGCATCCCGCAGCAGGGCTTCAACACCACCGACGCCATCTCCAAGCTCCGGGCCAAGGGCGTGCCGGCGGCCAAGCTCCTGCTCGGGATCGGCTTCTACGGCCGCGGCTGGACCGGCGTCACCCAGTCCGAGCCGGGCGGCACCGCGACGGGCGCCGCGCCCGGCACCTACGAGGCCGGCATCGAGGACTACAAGGTCCTCAAGGGCAAGTGCCCCGCGACGGGGACGGTCGCCGGGACCGCCTACGCCAAGTGCGGCAGCGAGTGGTGGAGCTACGACACCCCGTCCACCATCCGCGGGAAGACGGGCTTCGCCAACGACCAGGGTCTCGGCGGCGCCTTCTTCTGGGAGCTCAGCGGCGACACGACGGGCGGTGAACTGATCACCGCGATCAAGAGCGGTCTCGGCTGAGCTGTTCGCAGAAGGGGACTCCCAGCCCCTCAGACAGCCGAGACTTCGGGCCCCTGACCACCGGACGCCGGTCAGGGGCCCGCCCCTTGCTCAGACGAGGGACTGGCCTCCGTCCACCGTGAGGATCTCGCCGTTCATGTAGGGGTTGGCCATGAGGAACAGGGCGGCGGAGGCGGCCTCCTCGGCCGTCCCGAACCGTCCGAGCGGCATGGACCCGCCCGCCTCGGCCATGGCCGCGTCGCCCTCCGCGCCGGAGGCGGTTCCGTAGGCCGTCCGCAGCAGGGGGGTGTCGAAGGCCCCGAACCGGATCGCGTTGACCCGCAGGCGTGCGGGCGCGTACTCGACGGCGAGCGCGCGGGTGAGCGTCTCGACGGCGCCGCCCCCCGCGACCGGCGCGGACATCCCCGGACGGGGACGCGTGACGAGGATGCCCGAGGTCAGCGTGATCGACCCGCCCGGGGGCATCCGGCGGGCGGCGGCGCGCGCGACGGCGACCACCGCCCACGCCGGTCCCTCGACGGCGTCCCGCACGATGTCCCGGGTGAGCCCGGTGAGCGGCCCCATCCCGGCGGGGCGCCCGGCCGTCACCAGCACGTGGTCGACGGTGCCGGCGCTCTCGAATACCTCCTCCAGCGCGTTCTCGTCCGTGACGTCGGCGGCCGCTCCCAGCACCTGGGCCGCGGTCCCGGCCGCGGCCACTCGCGCCACGGCGGTGTCCAGCCGGGTCCTGTCGCGGCTCGCGAGCACGATCCGCGCACCGACCGAGGCGAGCAGTTCCCCCGCGGCCAGGCCGATGCCGGAGCTGCCTCCGAGGATCACCGCCGTGCGGCCGGCGAGGCTCTCCGGGAGCGGTGAGCGGACTGGGACGGGTGCTTCGGTCGTGGTCATGCGTCCTCCATAAATAAACCATCTGGTTGTTTTAGAGTGCCCGCCGGCCCGGCCGAAGTCAACCGGGTGGTTTAATCCGCGTATGGGCTACGACGCGGAGGCGACCCGCCGGCGGATCTTCCAGGCCGCCACCGCCGAGTTCGCCGCGCGCGGGCTCGCGGGCGCCCGGATCGATCGCATCGCCACCGAGGCGCGGGCCAACAAGCAGGCCATCTACCTGTACTTCGGCGGCAAGGAGAAGTTGTTCGGCGCCGTGGTGCGCGCGAAGATGGCGGAGATCGGCAACGCGACCGACATCGATCCGGACGGCCTGGCGGACTCCGTGGGCCGGCTGTTCGACTGGTACAGGGAGCACCCGGAGCTGGTCAGGCTGCTGCTCTGGGAAGCTTTGGAGACCCCGGGCCAGGTGCAGGGCGAGGCGGAGCGCCGCGAGGAGTTCCGGCGCAAGGCCGCGCGCTTCACGGAGCACGGCGGCGGCCCCGCGGACCCGGGCCGTACGCGGGCCGTCCAAGACCTGATGTTCACCGTGTTCGGCCTCATCGCGTGGAACTTCGCCGTCCCGCAGCTGCGCCGGGTGATCCTGGACGAGGAGGACGACGCCGCCGCCTTCGCGCGCCGCCGCGCGTCGGTCATGGAGGCGGCACGGGTACTCGCCGAATCCCACGGGTTCGGCTGACCCGATTCGACGACATTGGGGAGCTTCCTTGCAGGACTGGACGCTGCGTCAGATCCACCGAAGCAAGAGTGGTGAGGTCAGGTGGGATGTGTTCGGGAACGAGCATGCGGATCCGGTCGTCCTCCTGCATGGCACACCGTTCTCTTCGTATGTGTGGCGTGGTGTCGCGCGCGCTCTGGCGGCTACCCACCGCGTGTACGTGTGGGACATGCCGGGCTATGGGACGTCCGAGATGAGCGATGGGCAGGACGTCTCGCTGGCGGCGCAAGGCAGGGTGTTCACCGAACTGCTGGCGCATTGGGGCCTGGACGAGCCGTCCGTCGTGGCGCACGACTTCGGCGGAGCCGTGTCCCTGCGGGCGCATCTCCTGCACGGGGCGCGCTACCGCGACCTCGTCCTGGTCGATCCGGTCGCGCTCGCCCCGTGGGGGTCGCCGTTCTTCCGCCTTGTCGGGGCCAACGCGGAGGTGTTCGAGCAGCTGCCGCCCGCGTTGCACGGCGCCCTCGTCCGGGAGTACGTGACGTCGGCGAGCCACCGCGGCCTGCACCCGGCCACCCTCGACGCGCTAGTGGATCCGTGGCTGGGGGAAGCCGGGCAGCCCGCGTTCTACCGGCAGATCGCGCAGGCCGACCAGCGCTTCACCGACGAGGTCCAGGGCCGCTACGGCGAGCTGGACCTCCCGGTCCTGATCTGCTGGGGCGCCGAGGACACCTGGATCCCGATCGAGAAGGGCCACGAACTGGCCGGCCTCGTCCCGGGCTCGCGCCTCCAGCCGATCGAGGGCGCGGGGCACCTGGTGCAGGAGGACGCGCCCGCCGAGCTGGCCGCCGCGCTCCTCGGTTTCCTCACATGATCGCGGCGGTGCTGTTCGACCTGGACGGGACGCTCCTCGACCACGAGGGGGCCTCGCGCGAGGCGATCGTCGCGACGTTCCCGGACGTCGATCCTGCGTGGCTCGTCCCGCGCTGGGCGGAGCTGACCGACGAGGCGGTCGACCGGTACGTGGCGGGCGAGCTGACCTTCATCGAGCAGCGCCGCTTCCGGATGGCCACGCTCGCCCGGGAACTCGGCCTCGGCGACTGGGACGACGCCCGCGCCGACGCCCGGCTCAGCGGGTACGTGGCCCGCTACAAGGCCGCCTGGCGCCCGTTCCCGGACGCGGAGCCGGCGCTCGACCTGCTCGCCGCGCGCGGCCTCCGCCTCGGAGTCGTCACCAACGGCGACGCCGCGCAGCAGCGCTCGAAGGTCGAGCGGATCGGGTTCGCCGAGCGGCTCCCCGTCGTCGTGGCCTCCAGCGAGGCCGGCTCCGCCAAGCCCGCCGCCGGGATCTTCCTGACCGCCTGCGCGGCCCTCGGCGCCGAGCCGCACGCGGCCGCCTACGTCGGGGACCGCCTCGTCACCGACGCGCAGGGCGCCGCCGCCGCGGGCCTCACCGGCGTGTGGCTCGACCGCTCCGGCGCCCCGGAGCCGTCCGCCCTGGACGTCCCGCGCATCACGACGCTGGACGCGCTCCCCCCGCTGCTCACGGGCTGACCGTCCGCTCTCCCGGGCGGTGGGCACCGCCTCCGCGGCGGCGGCGCGCACCGTCCGGGGCGCTCGGCCGGTCTCAGTCGGTCTGGAGGACCGCCTGGATCTCCAGGACGATCTGGATCTTGTCGCTCAGCGCGAGCCCGCCGCCCGCGAGGGTCGTCGCCGCGCCGACCCCGAACTCCAGCCGGCTGATCTCACCCGTCGCGGTGAAACCGGCGCGGGCGCCCTTGGACGGGTCGTCCTGCCGGAACGGGTCGGGGCCGAACCCGCCGACCTCCAGCCGGAGCGGGACCTCCCTGGTCAGCCCGCGCAGCGTCAACTCGCCGTCCAGCACGAAGTCCTCGCCGTCGGGGCGCACTCCGGTGGAGGCGTAGGTCATGGCGGGGTACTTCGCGACGTCCAGGTAGTCGGCGGACCTGAGGTGCTCGTCGCGCTGGGCGTTCCCGGTGTCGACCGACGCCAGGTCGATCGTCGCGGTCACCGACGAGTCGAGCGGGTCGGCGCCGGTCACGATCGTCCCGTCGAACGTCCCGAAGCGGCCGCGGACCCGGCTGACCATCAGATGCCGGATGGTGAAGCCGATCCCGGTGTGCAGGGGGTCGATGGTCCAGGTTCCGGCGATGTAGCCGGGGATCTCGACAAGCTGGGCCGTCATCGTGTCTCCTACGGTTATGGAAGGTAAGGCGGTTCCGATTGGGAACCGTCACCATGGTGCGGACACCGCAACAACCGGCACAAGAAGGCACTTTTTTCTGCCCTGGTCACCTGGAGAGAACCAATGGAGCACACCGTCGCGGGCTGCCGCGCCCGCGAGATCCTCGACCGGATCGGGGACAAGTGGTCCCTGCTGGTCATCGCGCTGCTCGGCGAGGGCACCAAGCGGTTCACCGAGCTGAAGCGCGAGATCGACGGCATCAGCCAGCGGATGCTCACCGTCACGCTGCGCGGCCTGGAACGCGACGGCATCGTCATCCGGACGGTCTACCCCGTGGTGCCTCCGCGCGTGGAGTACACCCTCACTCCCATGGGCGCGACGCTGATGGACGCCGCCGGCACCCTCGTCGCCTGGGCCGAGGACCACCTTGTCCAGATCGACACGGCCCGCGCCGACTACGACGCCCGCCAAAACGACGTGCAGTCGGAGGACGTGCGCAGCTAACGTGGGCGGCGATGGTCATTCACGAGGTGGGACGGCGAGCTAGCCGCGCCGAGCCGGGGAACGCGCAGACGTGCCCGGCCCGGCTCGGCGGTGTGCTCCGTCATCCCATCGACCTCGTGAGGCCGTCCCATGCGCTCGACTGACATCCGTTCGACCTTCCTGGACTTCTTCCAGGAGCGCGACCACCGCGTCGTGCCGTCCAGCCCGCTGATCCCCTCGGATCCCACGCTCCTGCTGGTGAACGCGGGCATGAACCAGTTCAAGCCGCACTTCCTAGGCGAGACCACGCCCGAACACCCCCGCGCGGTGTCCGTGCAGAAGTGCGTGCGTACGTCCGACATCGAGAACGTGGGCCGCACCGCGCGGCACACCACGTTCTTCGAGATGCTCGGCAACTTCTCCTTCGGCGACTACTTCAAGGCGGAGGCCATCTCCTGGGCGTGGGAGCTTCTCACCCGCCACTACGGCCTCGACCCACTCCGCCTCTGGGTCACCGTCTACCTGGACGACGACGAGGCCGTCCGGCTCTGGCGTCGCGTCGGGGTCCCCTCCGAGCGGATCCAGCGGCTCGGTATGGAGGACAACTACTGGTCGATGGGCATCCCCGGCCCCTGCGGACCGTCCTCCGAACTGCACTACGACAGGGGGCCGTCCTTCGGACGTGAGGGCGGACCCGCCGTGGACGGCGAGCGATACCTGGAGCTGTGGAACCTCGTCTTCATGCAGAACCTCCGTGGGGAGGGCTCCGGCAAGGACGGATATCCGATCCTCGGCGAGCTCCCCTCACAGAACATCGACACGGGGCTCGGTCTCGACCGTCTCGCGGCGGTGCTGCAGGGCGTCGACACCGCGTGCGAGACCGACATGCTCGCGCCGACGTTCAGGCTCGTCCAGGAGATGGCGGGACGCGGCTACCCGGGGCGCGACGGCAGCGACGACTCGGCGTCCTTCCGCATCGTCACCGAACACTCCCGCTCGATCGCGTTCCTCGTCGCGGACGGCGTCATGCCCGCCGGCGACGGCCGCGGCTACGTCCTGCGCGGCCTGATGCGCCGCGCGATCCGGCACGCGCGCAAGCTCGGCATCGACGGCCCCGCCCTGCCCGCACTGACCTCCAGCGTCGTCGGCACCCTCGGCGGGACCTGGCCGGAGCTGTCGCGGCGGTCCGAGCTGATCGAGCAGGTCGTCACGGCCGAAGAGGAGGCGTTCGAGCGGACGCTGCGCCAGGGCTCCCAGCTCCTCGACGCGGCGATCGGCCGCGCGACGACCACCATCTCCGGCCGGACCGCGTTCGAGCTGCACGACACCTACGGCTTCCCGATCGACCTGACCGTCGACGCGGCGCGGTCGGCCGGCCTCACCGTCGACGAGGAGGCGTTCGCCGAGCTCCTCGAAGCGCAGCGCCGCCAGGCGCACCGCGCCGGCCAGGGCCGCAAGGGCGGCGCGGTCGCGCGCCAGGACCTCTACCGGCGCGTCGCCGCGTCGCACGGCCTCACCGACTTCGTCGGCCACTCCACCGAAACAGCCGAAACACAGATCGGCGCCCTGCTCGGCCCGGACGGCGAGGTGCCCACCGCGGCCGAGGGCGACGAACTGGAGGTGATCCTGACCCGGAGCCCCTTCTACGCGGAGTCAGGCGGCCAGGTCGGCGACACGGGCACGATCCGCACCTCCGGCGCGACCCTGGAGGTCGTCGACACCCGGCCAGGACTGGACGGCCTGCACGTCCACACCGTCCGCATCGTGGACGGCGAGATCCGCCCAGGCGACGACGCCGAGGCGGTCGTGGACGGAGACCGCCGCGCGGCCACCGCGCGCTCGCACAGCGCCACCCACGTCCTGCACGCGATGCTGCGCCGCACCCTCGGCGACCACGCCGCGCAGCAGGGCTCCCGCGTCGAGCCCGGACGCCTGCGCTTCGACTTCGCGCACTTCTCCCCCGTCGACACCGACCTCGTCCAGACCCTCGTCAACGACTACCTCCTCGCCGACCCCGAGGTGCGCGTCTGGGAGGCGAGCCGGGCGGAGGCGGAACGCGCGGGCGCGATCGCGCTGTTCGGCGAGAGGTACGGCGACGACGTCCGCATCGTGGACATCGGGGACGCCTCCCGCGAACTCTGCGGCGGCACCCACGTCGGCCACGGCTCGCAGGCGGGCCCCGTCCACATCGTCGGCGAGTCGTCCATCGGCACCGGCCTGCGCCGGATCGAGGCCCTCACCGGCGCCGACGCCCTCCGCCACCACGACCGCACCGCGTCGCTCCTGAAGGAGCTCGCGGCGCTGCTGAACGTCCGTCCCGACCAGGCCCCGGCCCGCCTCCGGCAACGCCTGGAAACACTCGCGGCGACACAGCGCCGCTTGGAGGCGATGCACCGCACCGAACTCGACCGGCACGCCGACCACCTGGCCTCGCTCGCCGAACCGGTGCCCGGCGGCTGGCTGGTGGCGCGCTCCGTCCCCGGCCTGACCGGCGCCGACCTCCGCACGATCGCGACCGGCGTCCTCACCCGCCGCGACCAGCGCGGCGTCATCGTCCTCGGCACCGAATCGGACGGCAAGGCGGTGCTGGTAGCGGCGGCGGGCACGTCCACCGGCCTCCAGGCCCGCGACCTGCTGACCTCCGCGGCCCGCGAGGTGGGCGGCGGCGCGGGCGGCAAGGGCCGGATCGCGAACGCGGGCGGCCGCCACCCGGAGAACCTGCCAAGGGCGCTGACGACCGCGGCAACCGAAGCCCGCGCCCTCCTGGCGGCGAAGTCGTAGTCAACGTCCGCACGGGGTCGCCCGCACCCCGTGCGGACGTCCCATTGGTCGGGCTGGCGGGATTTGAACCCACGACCCCTGGCACCCAAAGCCAGTGCGCTACCAAACTGCGCTACAGCCCGCACACCACCGCCGAACGCGATGACGCGAGCAGTGTAGTCCCGATCGGCCCTCGCCCGCTCCGCCCCGGCACACCCGCCCCGAGAACCCTGTACGCTACGGGTTGGCGATCGAGGCCCACCCGGGCCCTAGCGCTCGCGGGCGTAGCTCAATGGTAGAGCCCCAGTCTTCCAAACTGGCTACGCGGGTTCGATTCCCGTCGCCCGCTCTTTTGTTTCCCCAGGTCAGAGCCCCGTGGGGCGATCTTGGGTGCCCTTTTGAAGATCAATTGTCACCCGTTTGTCACTGGGATCTGGCACGTCTGAGCGGCATCCTGGTTCAACTGCCGTGCTTCGCGATCATGGTCTGACTGTCCCTGGCGGAGATCAGCACGGTGGCGGATCGTGCGTCCTCGACGCGGAAGGTCCGGCTCCCGGGCGTGCCCCCAACCCTCCATGTGTGGCTGGGCCTTCGGTACGTCCGGGTCGATCATCTGCCGGGTCCGCGCGTGGATGCCGTCGGCACCGATCATGACGTCCGCGTCGAGCCGATGTCTTCGCCCCAGCGACGAAGACGAGGGTGACCGTGCCGACTGGGCTCGGTGGACCCATTCGGCACGGTTCGGTTGGTCAGGCCTGCTCCGCTGACGACGGGCCGGTGTGGCCGCCGTAGGTGGCGATCTTGTATTCGGTCGCCGCCAGCGACAGGGTCAGCTCCTTGAGCTGTCGGCGGATCGTGTCGCGGTGTTCGAGCAGCAGGTCGAGGCGCTCGGGGACGGTGTCGTCGCCCTCGTCGGCCAGCCGCATGTAGTGCTGGAGGTCGCGCATGGCCATCCCGGACAGGCGCATGCGGGTCAGGAACACCAGTCGCCGCACCGCCGCCGCGTCGTAGCTGCGGTGGCCGCTGGCGTCGCGGGCCACCTCGACCAGCCCGATCCGCTCGTAGTAGCGCAGCGTGTGCGGCGACATGTCGAGCAGGTCGGCGACCTCCGTGATGGTCATGGGGTCGGTGGCGGCGCTGACGTCGACGAGGCGGTGGATCACCTCGACCGACATCGGGCCGTCGACCTCGTCGAGGGCGGCGAGCGCCCTCGACATCAGATCGTCCGTGGCCATGGCGACACTCTAAATCGGCCGGGCGGATGCGGGAGCGCCGGGGAAGTCGGCGGCACGCGCGGTAGGGGCCCAGCGTTCGAGTTCCTCCAGGTTCTGCCGGTAGGACCTTCCGATGCGCTCGACCGCCTCACGCCCGAGCGGAAGGCGCAGCGGCAACTCGCCACCGGCGACCAGGTCCACGATGATCTCCGCGGCCCGTACCGGATCGCCCTCCTGGATCCCGTCGGCGCTCGCCATGTCGTTCCGGACGGCCCCCAGCAGCCCGGCGTACGCGGGGCTGGCGTCGGCGACCCCGAGCACGTCGGGCGCGTTGAACGAGGTGCGGAACCGGCTCGGCTCGACGATCATCACCCGGACCCCGAACGGCGCTACCTCGCCGGCCAGCGCCTCCGACCAGCCTTCGAGCGCGAACTTGCCGGCCGAGTACGCGCCGACACCGGGGAAGGAGATGCGCCCTCCCTGGCTGCTCATCTGCACGATCGTGCCCGACCCCTGCTCGCGGAAGTACGGCAGGACGGCCCGCACGAGCGCCGCCGGACCCAGCAGGTGCAGTTCCAAAGACGCGCGAAGCTCCTGTTCGCCGACCTCCTCGGCCGCGCCGACGACCCCGCGGCCCGCGTTGTTCACCAGCACGTCCACCCGACCGAACCGGTCGACCGCCGCCCGTACGACGTCCCCGGCGCGCCCGGTGTCACGCACGTCGAGCTCGGCGACCAGCACCTGGTCGCGGTGGGCGTCCGCGAGGTCGGCCACCGACCGGGGGCGCCGCACGGCCAGCACCACGTTGTCGCCCCGCCCGACCGCACACTCCGCGATGGCACGGCCAAAGCCCGCCGACGCGCCGGTGATGATCCATGTCCGCTGAGTCCCTGCTTGAGATGTCATGCCGGCGACGCTAAGAGTTCGAGCGCGCTCGAACGCAAGCGCGGCGTCCACCGCTGCTCGTCGACGGTCAGCCTGCCGACGCGCTCGTGGTCCCCGGTCAGCCTGCAGAGCCGTACGTCGTCCCTTGCTCCCGAACCCAAGGACCGGATACGCCCGCCACGCCCCCAAAGCCACCCTCCGTTCGCTGAGGACCCTTCAGTTCGCTGAGGACCCTGGGATTTCCAGGCTCTCGACTGGGTCCGCCCTACCAGCCCCAGACCGGGGAGCCTGGCGGGTGGGGACACGTTCGGAGCGGGGGCCTACACGGAAGGCCCGGCTCCCGAACGGGAACCGGACCTTCGTTCGTTGGACGAGTCGCTAGCTCGGCTCGATGCCGAGGAGCCGGCGGAGGTCGACCGTCACGATGCGGTAGCTCGTGCCGATGCGAATCACCTTGCAGAGGAACTGGCCTTGGCGGGCGAGCTGGTAGGCGCGTGTTCGTCCGAGCCCGAGGGCACGAGCGGCGGTCTCAACGCTGACCGTGGTGGGGAGGGCGAGCAGCTCGTCCTAGCTCATCTGCTTCACTGTCCGGCTCCCTTCCGGGAGCTGCCGAACCATCTCGTCCGAGGGCTTCCGTTCTCGGGATGTCTCGCTCGTGGCGCGGCTCCTCGTAGCGCGGCCGCGGGGGCCGGTTCGGCGGCGACGCGGGGCGGCGTTGCACGTCTCCGAGCGGCAAAGCCCTACCGTGCACGTGGAGCCGGGTGGGTGCGGTCGGCTCAGGGAGCGCGGGGTGTGGCGTGGCCTTCGGCGAAGGCCGTGGTGAAGGCGTCGTCGCCGAGGGCGGATCGCGCCGTGGCCGTGATGCGGTCGACGTCAGTCCGTTCCTCCGGTGGCAGGGGTGCGCCTGTGGACTCGCGCAGGGCGGCGGCTTCGCCGAGGAGTCGTGCCGCTTCCGCGGAGGTGCCCGTCAGGGCCGCTGCGCCGGCCAGGCCTTCGAGGGCGAGCGCGATCGCCCTGGGGTCTCCGATGCCTTGGGCGACGGTGAGGGCCTCCCGGTGGAGTTCCGCGGCCGCCGCGGCGTTCCCTCTCTGCTCAGCGATGAACCCGAGCTCGGCCAGTCCGAGCGCGATGCCCGGCGCGTACCGCGCCTCGCGTGCCCTCGCGAGTGCGTCGTGCATGTGGGCCTCGGCGTCGTCGAGGCGGCCCGCGCGGCGGGCGGTGAGGGCGAGGCCGGTGAGGGCGAAGGCCTCGCCAGGGCGGTAGCCGTGCTCGACGGCAAGGAGCCTGCCCTGTTCGTGGCGCCGGTCCGACTCGGCGTGGTCGCCCGCCAGCAGGGCGATCCGGCCCAGCCCGGACTGGAGCAGCGAGACCTGGAGCCACAGCCCGAGTTCCTCGGCCAGCCGGAGTCCGTCGCGGCACAGCTCGGCGGACCTGCGAAGGTCGCCCTTGATCTCCGCGAGCCGGGCGAGCAGTTCGACGGCCCGGACCTGCCCCCACCGGTCTCCCAGCGTTTCGAAGATCGCCAGGCTCTCCCGCCCGGACCGTTCGAGCGTGCCCAGGTCGCCGCGGACGAGGGCGTGGTTGGCCTCCGTGGCCAGGGCCGCGGCGGCGCCCCAGCGGTCGCCGAGCCGCCGGAACACCGGCAGCGCCCGTTCCACCAGGTCGCGGCTGAGGTCCAGATCGCCGGCGCCGAGCAGCACGTCGCTGAGAAACCACTCTGCTCTGGCGCGTTCGCCCGGGTCGGCGATGGCCGCGGGGGGCGTGCGGACGTCCGCTGTACGCTCCCCCAGCAGATCGAGCCCTGTCTGCCACGCCTCGGCCCGCGCCCTCGCCGCGGTAGGGGCCTCGGCCCCGATGCCCAGCGCCATCGCGAACGCGCGCCGTCCCTCGCCGATCCTGCCGCGCAGGTACCAGTACCAGGCCAGCGCGTTGACCAGACGCAGCGCGAGGTCGGCGTCGCGCCGCCGCACGGCCTCCTCGATCGCGCCGCGCAGGTTGGCGTGCTCGGCGTCCAGGCGCCGCAGCCAGCGCCGCTGGTCCGGGCCGCGGAGCCTCGGCTCCGCGCGTTCGGCCAGTTCGGTGTGGAAGGTGAGGTGCTGGAGGCGGACCCGCTCGGTCTCGCCGGTCTCCTCCAGGCGGTCGAGGGCATAGGCCGCGACCGATTCCAGCAGCCGGTACCGGGTCTGGCCTGGGCTTTCGGCTCGAACCACCATGGAGCGGTCGACTAGGCGGGCCAGCAGGTCGAGGACGTCTTCGGGGGAGACTTCGTCGCCGTCCGCGCAGACTTCCTCTGCCGCCTCCAGTGTGCAGCCTTCGTAGTGGACCGCGAGCCGGCGCAGGACGAGGCGTTCGGGCTCGGACAGCAGCTCCCAACTCCAGTCGATCATCGCACGCAGGGTCTGCTGCCGGGCCGGGGTGCCGCGATGCCCCGAGGAGAGCAACCGGAACCGGTCGTCGAGCCGCTCGGCCAGATCGTGGACGTCCAGTGCGCGCAGACGGACGGCGGCCAGCTCCAGGGCGAGCGGGACGCCGTCCAGCCGGCGGCAGATCGCGGCGACCGCGCCGGCGTTGGCGGTGTCGATCGCGAACCCCGGGGCGGCGGCCCTCGCGCGCGCTTCGAACAGCCGGACGGCGCTGAACCTCCGGACGGTCGCGGGCCCGTAGTCGGCAGGAGAGTGGGGCGTCTGCAGCGGCGGCACCGGCCAGACCGACTCCCCCGCGAGCCCCAGGGGCTCCCGGCTGGTGGCGAGGATCCGCAGCTCCGGCGCCGCTCGCAGCAGCCGCTGGCCCAACGCGGCGACTTCGTCGATCACGTGCTCGCAGTTGTCCAGGACGAGCAGCGTCCGGCGGGTCCGCAGCGCGTCGGCGAGCCGCGCGGCCGGATCGGCGGGCGTGCCGGAACGCGGGAGGCCGGGGGCGGTGTCGTCGCGGATGTCGAGGACGGCGATCACGGTCTCCACGAGCCGGTCGAGCCCCGGCGCCCTGGCCGACCGGTCGAGCCCGGCCAGCTCGACCAGCCACACGCCGTCCGGATGGTCCGCGGCTGCCCGCGCTGCGGTCTCCAGGGCCAGCCGCGTCTTGCCGACACCGCCCGGGCCGGTGAGGGTGACGAGCCGGGCTGACTTCATCAGCGCCTGGACCTGCGCCATCGCCTCGTCGCGCCCGACCAGTTCGCTGAGCTGTGCGGGGAGGTTCGTCTGCGGCGGCGGCCCGGGCACGGTGGCCAGGGCGGAGTCCTGCTGGAGGATCCGCTGGTGCAACTCGGCGATCTCCGGCCCGGGGTCCACGCCCAGTTCCTCACGCAGCCGCGTCCGGAGGTCGGCGTAGGTCTTGAGGGCGTCACTCTGCCGACCGGTGCCGTAGAGGGCGCGCATGTACGCGGAGCGGAGGCGTTCGCGCAGCGGATGGCGCTCCACCAGGTCGCCCAGTTCGTCGGCGAGCGCACCCTGCTCGCCGATCTCCAGTTGCGCCTCGGCCCGTTCCTCCAGGGCGGTGAGCCGCTGCTCCTCCAAGAGCGCTGCCGCCGGGCGCGCGAACTCCGCGTCGGCGAAGTCGGCGAAAGCGCGCCCGCGCCACAGCTCGAGCGCCTCGGTCAGCAGGCCCTCCCGTGCGCGCGGGTCGGAGGCTTCACGCGTCCGTGCCAGCAGCTGGGTGAAGCGCGTCGCGTCGACGGCCTCGGGATCCGCCCGGAGCCGATATCCCAGGGCTTCTTCGAAGGACACCAGGTGCCGCGCGCCGGGCTCGGCCTCGTCCAGGGCACGGCGCAGCTGCGAGACCTTGACCTGCAGCGCTCCGGATGGATTGCGGGGCGGCGCGTCGCCCCACAGGTCGTCGATCAGCCGATCCACCGGCACCGGCCGCCCCTCGTGCGCGATCAGGACGGCCAGCAGCGCGCGGACCTTGGCCCCGCGCACCGCCACCGGGGCGCCGTCCGCCGTCCATGCCCCGAGCGGCCCGAGCACCCCGAATCGCATGCCCCCACGCTATCGGGCGATTTCCCCTGGGAACGGCCCGCTTGCCCCAGCCCGCCGCGAGCGGAAAGCGCGCGGTAAGCGCCGGGTAAGCGCCGGTCGCCATGCTCGCCCCACCGAGCCGCGCAGTAACTCTCGAAGGGAGAGCGTGATGACCCCGACCGGACCGCTGAACCTCGCCATCATCGTCGGCAGCACCCGGGAAGGCCGGTTCGGCCCCACGGTGGCCGCATGGTTCGCCGAAGAGGCCGGCCGGCGCCCCGCCTTCCGCCTCGACCTCGTCGACCTCGCCGAGACCGCCCTCCCCGGCGTTCTCGCCGCCGACGACGCGGAGCCCTCCGAGCTGCCCGAACCGGTACGGGCGCTGGGAGAGCGGCTGGACCGGGCCGACGCCTTCGTGATCGTGACGCCCGAGTACAACCGCAGCTTCCCGGCCTCGCTCAAGACGGCCGTCGACTGGTACGTGGACGAATGGAAGGCCAAGCCGGTCGGTTTCGTCTCCTACGGCGGAATCTCCGGTGGCCTGCGCGCCGTCGAGCATCTCCGGCAGGTCTTCGCCGAGCTCCACGCCGTCACCGTCCGCAACACGGTCAGCTTCCACTCCTGCTGGGACAGGTTCGACGACCACGGCCGCCCGATCGACGCGGCCGGCTGCCGCGCGGCGGCCGACAGCCTGCTCGACCAGCTGACCTGGTGGGCCCGCACCCTGCGGGACGCCCGTGCCGAACGCCCCTATGCGGCGTGACGAAGCCTTGTCCTGAATCTTCTAGGGAGACCGCGATGCCATCGCCCAAGAAGCCCGCCACCGGCGCGAGACCGCGCTGGATCCTCTGCCTGCTGGCCTTCTCCAGCTTGATCACCTCGCTCGACTTCACCATCGTCTACGTGGCGCTGCCCGACATCGCCCGCGAGATCGGGCTCTCCGGTCACGCCGTCCAGTGGGTGATCAGTGCCTACGCCATCTCGTTCGGCGGGTTCCTGCTCCTGGGCGGCCGCTCGGCCGACCTGCTGGGCCGCCGCCGCATGTTCGTCCTGGGCATGCTCCTGTTCGGCGGCGCGTCGCTGCTGGGCGGCCTGGCGACCTCGCCCGCGGCACTGATCGCCGCGCGGGCGCTCCAGGGAGTCGGCGGCGCCGTCCTGTTCCCCGCCACGCTCTCGCTGGTCACCACCAGGTTCGCCGAAGGCCCCGAGCGCGTCCGGGCCCTGGCCGTGTGGGCCGGGGCCGGCGCGGGCGGGCTGAGCCTGGGCGCCCTGCTCGGCGGTGTGCTGACCCACGCCGTCGGCTGGGAGGCGGTGTTCCTCGTGAACGTGCCGCTGGTCGTGGTGGGCACCGTGGGCGCGTTCGCCCTGCTCGACCCGGAAGGCCCGCGCGAACGGGGACGCGGCTTCGACCTCCCTGGCGCCCTGACCGGCACGGCCGGACTGACCCTTCTCGTCTTCGCCATCGCGCAGGGCCCGGAGGCCGGCTGGACCGCGGCCTCCGTCCTCGCCTCCGCCGTCCTCGCCGTGGCTCTGCTGGCCGCGTTCGTCCTCATCGAGGCCCGCACCCGGCACCCGCTGATGCCGCTGCGGCTGTTCGCCAACCCCCACCTCCGCGCCGGCCTGCTGGTGATCCTCACCTTCGGCATCACCATGCAGAACTCGGTCTACTTCCTCACCCTTTACTTCCAGGACGTGCTCGGCTACTCGGCGCTGCAGGGAGGGCTGGCCTTCCTGACCCTCTCGGTGGTGATCGGCACCGCCAACTTCGTCGCCGAACGACTGATCATCCGCATCGGCGCCCGGACGACCCTGATCATCGCTCTGCTGCTCGGCTCCGCGGGCGGCGCGCTGATGGCCGCCGGCATGCGCACCGACGGCTCGTACTGGACGATCCTCCCCGGCCTCGTCGTCTACGGCATGGGCATGGGGACGATCTACCCGACGATGTTCGGCACCTCCGGCACCGGTGTGGCCGACGAGGACCAGGGCGCCGCCGGGGGCATGGCCAACACGGCCCTCCAGATCGGCGTCAGCGTGGGCCTGGCCATCCTGGTCAGCGTCTCCGCCTCCGGTCTCGCCGGCCTGACCGGCGAGTCCCTGCGCGCCGCCACCTCCGACGGCCTGCGCGACGCGGTCTACGTCGCGGCCGTCCTCACCCTCGCGGGCATCCTCGCCGTCCTGACCGTCCCCCGTCGCACCACCCGGACTCCCCCTCCGGCCGCCCCCGCCTCTGAGGACCCCGTCCCCACCCTTCGCTGATCCACCGAACGTTACGGGAGGGGGTCGGTGTCGTGGTCGGGTTGGACCAGGCCCGTGCGGTAGGCGATGACGACGAGCTGGGCGCGGTCGCGGGCCTCCAGCTTCATCATGGCGCGCTGCACGTGGGCGCGGACGGTGTAGGGGCTGAGATACATCCGCTCGGCGATCTCCTGGTTGGACAGGCCGGTGGCGACCAGGGCCACCATCTCGCGTTCGCGCGGGGTGAGCACGGCAAGCTGTTCGGGATGCCGCACCGGGGCGTTGTCCGGCGTGGCCAGGAAACGTGCCACCAGGGAGCGGGTGGCGGCTGGAGACAGGAGGGTGTCGCCGGCGGCGATCGTGCGCACGGCGTCCATCAGGTCCTCGGCGCCGATGCCCTTGCCGATGAAACCGCTCGCGCCCGCGCGCAGCGCCTGGGCGACGTACTCGTCGGTCTCGTACGTGGTGAGGATCAGGATGCGGCTGGCGCGCAGGTCCGGGTCCGCGCAGATCTGCGACGTGGCGGTGAGACCGTCCACCTCGGGCATGCGGATGTCCATGATCACTACATCCGGGTGCATCTCCCGGGTGAGTCTGACCGCCTCGCCGCCGTCGGCGGCCTCGCCGACGACGGCGATGTCGTCGGCGGTGTCAAGCAGCGTCCGGAAGGCGGCGCGCAGGAGGGCCTGATCGTCGGCGAGGAGGACCCGGAGCGTCACGGCGCATCCCCCGCCGCTCCGCGGCTTGTCGGCCCGGTGGTCGTTGCCGCGTCCCGCGCCGTGTCCTTGGCGGGCGGGAAGGGCAGCTCGGCGGATACGAGGAAGCCGCCCTCCGGGCGCTTGCCTGCGGAGAGATGGCCCCCTACGGCGGTGGCGCGTTCACGCATCCCGATCAGGCCGTAACCGGGTGGACGGTCCGGGGACGCGTCTGGTGCCGTATGGGCGCCGTCGTCGGCGACGGTGATGGTCACGCGGTCGTGGTTCCAGGTGAGGCGCACCTGGGCGCCGCCGGTGCCTGCGTGCTTGGTCACGTTGGTCAGGGCCTCCTGGACGATGCGGTAGGCGGTGAGGTCCACTCCCGCCGGCAGCGGCCTGGACGTCCCCTCCTCTTGGGCCGACACCTCCAGACCGGCGCGGCGGAAGGATTCGAGGAGCGTGGGAAGACGGGACAGGCCGGGCGCCGGTTCGGCGGGTGCGGCCGCGTCCCCGGACTGGCGCAGCAGGCCCACCGTGGCCCGCAGGTCGTCGAGCGCGTCGCGGGTGGTCTCGACGAGCTCCTTCAGGCTCTGGCGGGTCTGCTCCGGGTGGCTGTCGAAGAGGTGGGCGGCGACCGTGGCCTGCGCGTTGGCGAGGGTGATCTGGTGGGCGACGAGGTCGTGCAGTTCCCGGGCGATGCGCACCCGCTCCTCGGCCACTCTGCGGCGCGCCTCCAACTCCCGGCTCTCTTCGGCGCGCTGGGCCCGCTCCTCCACGGCCGCCAGGTAGGCCCGCCGGTTCCGCGTCGCGTGACCGAGGACGCCGGCCACCAGCGGGAACGCCGCCACCGCCGCCATCCGGCTCGCGTCCTTCCACGAGAAGGCACCGAACAGGGCGGTGGAGGCGCCCAGCAGCACCGCCGAGGCGAGCAGCGCCGCGCTCGTCCCGCGCCGTTCGGTGCGGACGGTGAGCGTGTAGGCGCTGATCACGGCGGGGGCCATGATGAGCGGGGTCAGCAGCAGGCCCAGGAGCGGTGCCAGCATGCCGGCCGCTGTCGTGGCCGCCAGGGCGGACAGGGGCGCCCTGTGCCGCAGCGGCAGCACGGCACAGGACACCACGGCGAGGAGGTAGGTGACGGCGGGCGGCGCGGACAGCGTGTCGTTGACCCGCACCATGCCGCCGAGCAGGCAGAGGGCGAACGCCGCCCCCGTGATCGCTCCCTCGCGCCACCACGGGCCGCGTGGTCGCGGGGCACCGCCGTCCGGGTTCGTCATGGCCGGCTCAGCGCCTGCCGCCGGGGAGCAGCGGCACCGCCGCGTCCGGCCTGGTCGCGTCCGCCGGGACGTGGCGGCTGAGCTTCTCCCCCTCGATGTCCACGTTCGGCAGCACGCGGTTCAGGATACGAGGCAGCCACCAGGCCCGGCGGCCGAGCAGTGCGAGGACCGCGGGGACGATCGCCATCCGGACCACGAAGGCGTCGAACGCGACGGCGGCGGCCAGGCCGACGCCCATCGTCTGGATGGTCGGGGAGCTCATCCCGATGAACCCGGCGAACACGCTGATCATGATGATCGCCGCCGCGGCCACCACGCGTCCGCTGTGCCGGAACCCGTGCACGACCGCCTCGCCGGGGGACGCGCCGTGGACGTAGGCCTCCCGCATCCGGGAGAGGAGGAAGACCTCGTAGTCCATGGCGAGGCCGAACACGATCCCGATGATGAGGATCGGCATCAGCGACATGACCGGTCCGGTCTGCTCGGTGCCGATCAGGTCCGCCGCCCAGCCCCACTGGAAGACGGCGACCAGGACGCCGAAGGCGGAACCCAGCGACAGCAGGAAGCCGAGCGCGGCCTTGACCGGTACCAGGACGGAGCGGAAGACCACCAGCAGCAGGAGCACCGCCAGGCCGATGACCACGGTCAGGTAGGGCAGCAGGGCGTCGGACATGGCTTCGGAGATGTCGATGTTCATCGCGGTGGTGCCGGTCACCAGGACCACGGCGCCCGTGTCGGCCTCGACGCCGGAGACGACGTCCCGGAGCTCGTGCACCAGGTCCTTGGTCTCGGCGCTGGCCGGCGCGGTCCGCGGGACGGCGGTGAGGACGGCCGTGTCCCGGGTCCGGTCGAGAACCGGATCACCGACGGACGCGACCCCGTCCACTCCCCTCACGGTCTCGGCGACACGGTCCGCGGCGGTCTGGGCGTCCGCGGACCGCGACATGTCCACGACCACGGTCAGCGGGCCGTTGAAGCCGGGGCCGAAGCCTTCGGACAGCAGGTCGTAAGCGCGGCGCTCGGTGGTCTGGACCGACTTGGACTCGTCTCCGGGCAGCCCGAGTTCGAGCCTCAGCGCGGGCAGGGCGACGGCGCCGAGACCGAGGCCGGCGGCGAGCAGCACGGTCACCGGCCGGCGCAGCACGAACCGCGCCCAGCGGGCGCCGAGCCCCGGCCGTCCGGCCGCGGCGGGCTCCGGGTGCGGGCGCCCGCTCCCCGGCCGGGCGGCCTTGCGGACGGCGCGGGGCAGGATCCGCCGGCCGGCGAAGCCGAGCAGCGCGGGGACGAGGGTCAGCGCGACGAGCACGGCGAGAGCCACGGCGCCCGCCCCGCCCAAACCCATCTTGGTGAGTTCGGGAATCCCGACGACGCCCAGCCCGACCAGGGCGATGAAGACGGTCGCACCGGCGAAGACGACGGCGGAACCGGCCGTGCCGACCGCCCGGCCGGCGGCCTCCTCCGGCTCGCCGCCCTGGGCGAGCTCGTCGCGGAAACGGGAGGTGATGAACAGCGCGTAGTCGATGCCGACCGCCAGCCCCAGCATCAGCGCGAGGATGGCGACGGTGGACGTCAGGCCCAGCCGGACGGCCAGCGCGGAGATCAGGCTGAACGCGATGGCCACGCCCGCGAAGGCGGTCAGCAGCGACAGTCCGGCCGCGACCAGCGACCCGAGGGCGAGCACCAGCACCACCGCCGCCACCGCCACGCCGACGATCTCGGTCGTGCCGCCCGGTTCCTCTTGCGATTCCAGTGCCGAGCCGCCGATCTCCACGGTCAGCCCCGCGTCCCGGGCCTGGTCCGCGGCGTGCCGGAGGGCGTCCTTCGTCGGCGCGGTCAGGTCGACGGCGCCCGCGGTGTAGCCGATCGTGGAGTAGGCGATGGTGCCGTCCTTGCTGACGGCGCCGGTCTCGTAGGGGTCCGTGGTCGAGGCGACCTGGTCGCCTCCGTCCAGCGAGCGGAGCGTCCGATGGACGGCCGCCTGGTTCTCCCGGGCCGTCACCCGCTGCCCGTCCGGGGCCTGGAACACCAGGCGGGCCTCGGCGCCCTGGGAATTGCTCTGGGGGAAGCGCTCGTCCAGCAGGTCGAACGCCTTCTGCGACTCGGTGCCGGGCATGGACAGGTCCTCGTCCTGACCGGCCGGCGCCGTGGCGGCGGCGACCCCGGCGAGCAGCAGGGCGCCCAGCCACAGGCAGAGCACGAGCCGGCGGCGCCGGAAGGCCCACCGTCCGATCCGGTAAAGAAGTGTCGCCACCTGTTGATCACTCCAGACGCTGCGGGAAAGGGGGAACGCGTGAGATTCACGCGGTCTCCAACATTTCCCCGCAGCGCCCCCGGCGGGCATCGTCGCCCGACACCGTCTCCTCGTCGTGCATCCGGACTAGCCGCCCCCGCGTCCTAGTGCCTTTGCACCAGACCCGTCTCGGCCGTCCTCGGTGCCCAGGCACCTGCGGACGCTCCTCGAGGGGCTACATCCGTCCCGGCGAGCTTTCCTCGGCGAGTTGCCAGAGGAGTTCGAAGCGCTCCTTGCACTCGCGGGTGTAGTCGGTGCGGGTGCGGAGGCGGGTCATGAAGAAGCCGAGCTGGCGGTTGGAGGCCGGGACGACTTCGTACGCGACCTCCTCGTCGAAGAGGATGAAGTCGGTCGGGCTGTCGAGGATGGCCGGGATCTGGTTGTAGCGCAGCGCCCTGACCTCGATCCCGGCACCGCGTTGCTCCTGCGTGATCGACCGGAAGTCCTCGTCGTTGAAGTCGGGGTCGCCCTCCATGATGAACAGGCGGCGGATGACCACTCCCCGGTTCTTCGCCTCGACCTGGGCCTTGAGGTAGCGCCGGCCGTGCTCGCTGGTCCAGAAGCCCCCGCTGAAGTTGTCCCCCCTGCCGTCGACCGTGGTGGTGCTGGTCGCGTCGAGGGTCTTCATGGTGGCGGTGGTGAGCTGGAGGATCCAGTTGTGGTCCTCGCCGTCGCAGGTCACCTCGCCCTCACCCCGGCTGAGCCTGTCGATCAGATCGGTGTCGCCCTTCACCAGGATCTCGGTGAACCGCCTGATCAGCGGCGGGCAGTCCTGGCCGAAGTTCACCACGGCCTCGCGGAACCGGGTGAAGGCCTCGCGGTCCAGGGCCGAGTCGCCCAGCGCCTGCTGCCACTTGGCGGACTCGATGGCCAGATCGGTCGCGCGCATCCACCGTTCGATCCCCTCGACCCGGCCGTCGAAGTCGATCAGCAGCTGCACCAGCATGATCACGCCGCCGATCAGGACCGACAGGGTGAGCGACTGGGCGACGTCCTGGTCCGCGACGAAGTTCGTGATGACGAAGGCGAAGGCCCCGGCGGCCGTGGCGACCGCGACCCTTCTGATCACGCCGCCGGTGCTGATCGACGGTAAGGGTTCTCTCGACACGCTCAACCACTTTCTGACATGAGGCTTCGCACAGCCTGATCACTTCTGCTGGAGCACGTAGCTGGCCTTGTCATGGAATCCGACGACGGTCCCGCCGTCCGCGACGAGTCGGCCCAGCGTGTCCCGCACCGCCCTGCGCCAGCGGACGGCCAGGTCGGAGCCGGCCATGCGGATGCCCTCGATGTCCGGGGGCACCTCGAGCAGGACCGTCTCGGAATCCGTCACGCGGAGCTCCGGTCCCCCGTCCGGCCCGACGACGAGCAGCCGCTGCGCGTCGGCCGGAACCCTGATCGGCATCGGCCGGCCGCGGTCGACCGCCCCTCTCACCTCGGGCTCCGTGATGTGCCAGACGACCCTGATGCGGTCGGACTGGTCATGCCCGTTGATGGCGTCGGGCATCTGCCCGTAGTGGTTCTCGAGGTACGCCTCGGCGCGCGCGCCGAGTTTGGCGAGGTTGAAGTGCGCGTTGCGGCGTACGAGCGGGTCGAAGGTCCAGATGATCCGCTCGATCCCGTGGTCCATCGCCCAGCGGCGCTGGTGCAGCTTGAGTTCCAGGCCGGCGTGCGGCTTGACCGCGCCGGTCACGTACGACAGCAGCGCCCGGCTGTGCGGCGGGCCGAAGTGACCGACCGATGCGCCGACCAGCGCGCCGTCGAGAAAGGCTCCGGCGACGTAGTTCCCCTCATACGCGTATCCGCGCATGATCTCCCGGAGGATCGAGAGTGCGCCGTCCTCGAACCCCCAGATCCGGTCGAACAACTCGCAGGCCGCGGCCAGCTCATCGAGCTCCCGCAGTTCCCGGATTACAAAAGCGGACATGCCCACCTGCCTGTGGTCGATGCTCTTGATCCAAGATGCGCGATCACGTATACATTTCTACAATGTATGCGGGAAGTTTCGGGAGGACTATTGTCCAGGCATCGCGAAACTGATCTTGGCCAGGAACGGTCAGCGAATTCAAGTTTCAACCGAGACGTTTCGTGGAACCAGATGGACTTGCCGGCCTACTGGAGGTCCAACTACCAGGAGCCGCACGGGGACGATCTGAGCTTCGTCGCAATGGTCGGTTCCTTCATGGTCGACCACCTTCAGGGTAGAACCGACCTCCAAGGCGTCGATGTCGGCACCGGGGCCAATCTCTATCCCGCCTTCTCCATGCTCCCCTTTTGCTCCGCGCTGACGCTGATCGACATGTCCCCCTCCAGCATCAACTGGCTCACGCGCGAGCTCGGCGGCTCGCTGGCCGCCTGGACCCCCTTCTGGGACGAGTTCGCCAAGATTCCCGCGTACGCGGCCGCCGGCCCGTTGCACGAGGCCATCAGGGCCCGCACCCGGATCGAGGTCAAGCAGGCGTCGGTCTTCGACCTCCCCGGCGAGCAGTGGGACGTCGGCACGATGTTCTTCGTCGCCGAATCCATATCCGGAGACAGGGAGGAGTTCGAAGCGGCGCTCGCGCGGTTCGTCATGGCACTCCGGCCGGGCGCTCCGTTCGCCGTCGCGTTCATGGAGAACTCCGAAGGCTGGCGGGTCGGCGATCAGGACTTTCCGGCCGTGGCGATATCCATCGAGGACGTCGTCGCTTCTATGCCTTTTTGCACACAACTGCACCACGTGAAGCGGTTGAGCGCGGAGGAAAAGCCGATCCGCCCGGGCTATACTGGGATGATCTTGGCATGCGGCATCAAAAGATCAACTGAAAGCTGAGCACGATGAGGATTCAACCACGCGAAGAACTCCTCAACCTCTGGCGCTCCGTCGTGAAGGTCTCACTCGATGGAGACAAGTGGCAATGGGGCGGCCGCTACGAACGCAACTCGATCAGCGATGCCGAGCAGCTCCTGTGCATCATCTACCCGGCGACGGTCCTCCCCTACTTCCGCCTCGACCAGCCCGACGAGACCGCCGACGACATCCTCGAGGTGTTACGGCCGCTCGGCGACGAGCTGGACATCCCGCAGCGCCTGATCGAGTTGCTCATCGAGCACATCGAGTACTACACCGACAGCGACGGCCCCTCCTTCTCCGGAGGCAGCTACTTCAAGGGCGCCAAGGACGGCGCCGAGCCCACCCCGGAGCAGATGCAGGTCGACGTCGTCGACTCGTTCTCGATGGCGGTCTCGCTGATGCTCAGCACGCTGTCGCTCGTCCGCGGCTTCGGCAACACGCTCATGAACCCCGAGGTCGAGCGCCGCCTGCGCCACCTCGAGCGGATCGCGAACGTCCGGCTGACCGCCGCGCTGGTGGGCCTGCTGCGCAGCTTCGTCATCAACGTCTTCACGCCCGACTCCGACGAAGGCCGGGCCCTGCTCGGCACGGTGAACCGGACCAACCGCTCGAATCGCCAGGTCGCCGAGGAACTGCGCTCGTCGCTGCAGGAGATCCGGGCCTCCCTCGGGGACGTGACCTTCGGTTTCCGCCAGCAGCGCGCCACCGAGCTGATCGAGAACCGCAACCGGCTGTTCGAGATCGGTTGGACCTGGGGCATCGCCGAGGACGCCCCGGAGGTGGAGATCGCCCCCTCGGTGACGAACCAGCGCACCGGCGTCGCGGAGAGCGCGCCCTTCCTGTACTTCACGGTGAACGCCCTGGACGGCATCGCCGACCTGTTCTCCGGACGCACGACCGTCCTCGGCCTCCTCAACGAGGAGCAGCAGCGCCTCGCCGGCGCGCTCAAGCTGCGGTGGGAGCTCACCCAGCGCTACTGGGGCACGATCGCGACCTTCGGCGACTCGCGCAGGTGGCCGCTGGAGGACCTGCCGTGGCGCACCACCGACGACCGGGAGTCCGACCATTTCAGTCTGCTGATCATCTCCCTCGTCCTGCAGGACCAGGAGGTCCGCGGCACGAGCACCATGGAGCTCCCGCGGCTGGCGGAGATCCTCATGAAGCTCGGAGAGCGCGGCCGCGTGACCAGCCGGGCCACCCGGGACGATGCCGCCGTCCGCTACCACACGCCGGGAACGGAGATCCAGCTCGGCGGCAGCGGCGGCGACGGGCCCGACCTGATCTGGCGGCTCAACGACTTCTCCCCCCTGCTGCTGAAGAACGTCCTGCGGCTGGCCAAGCTGTCCAGGGACGCCGATCTGCGGGAAGATCTCGTGCAGGCCGCGGACGAGATCTGGGACCACATCTTCCGGCGCCGGATCCAGCACTCGATCCACGCGGGGCTCTGGGACGACGCGGCGAACGTCTTCGAGGGTCTCGACAAGCACAACGACCGCCCGTCGTGGTACTACACCGAGCGGATCGTCGAGTGCATCGTCATGGCGATCAACCTGATCCGGGATCCGCTCCCCCGCAGCAGCAGCATCCACGCCTACGCCCGCGGCATCCTCAGCGAGACCGACAACCTCTTCGATCTGGAGCTCCTCGAGGCCAACGTGGTCGACCGGGGAGCGCTGCGGGCCCAACTGGAGGAGGCCCGGCTCAACCTCAACCATGCGCATGAGATCGCGTCACTGCGGCCGGCCACCGCCGTAGGGATCGCGATGGAGATCCTGCGCATGCTGGAGAAGGTCGGTGTGGCCCGGCAGAACGCCGCGGAAGGGACCGGTTGACGTGCTCGTCATCGCCACCTCCGACAAAGGCGGCACCGGACGCTCGGTCACCACGTGCAACGTCGCCTACCGGCGCGCGATCCAGGGCGATGACGTCTGCTACCTGGACTTCGACTTCGGTTCGCCGACGGCGGGGGCGATTTTCGGGATCGAGCAGATGGCCCATGGGACCAAGGGCGAGGACGGGCTCCACCGGTATTTACAGGGCAAGACGGTGACGCCCAGCCATGTCGACATCTGGTCGGAGAGCCGCCGGCCACCGGGCACCGGCCCCCGGCCGACGGGCGCCGGGAACCTCGTCCTGTACCCCGGTGACCTCGGCGGCGGTGAGTTCACCGCCAAGCCCGAGGTCATCGAGCGCTGCGCCGAGCTGCTGCTGCAGTTGCAGAGCCAGTACTCGGTGATCTTCATCGACCTGAGCGCCGGGCGGTCCCACGCGGCGGAGATGATCCTGACCGTCACCGCGCGGGAGGAGCGGATCTCCGACACCCGCTGGCTGGTCTTCCACCGCTGGACCAGGCAGCACATCTCGGCCGCGGCGGACCTGGTCTTCGAGGACCGGGGGCTGCTGGAGTTCGGCAACCTGTTCGGCCACGACCGCGACGAGCTGCGCCGGCGCATCCGGTTCGTGCGGACGGCGGTGATCGACCCGAAGAGCGACCAGGGCGTGCTGGGGCTGCGCGCCGAGCAGGAGGCGTGGTTGCGCCAGGTCGACAAGGGCCTCAACGAGCAGGCCAACATCGCGGGGCTGGGCCGGACCTCCGTGATCGCGACGGTGCCCGTCGACCCGGTGCTCCAGTGGCGGGAGCAGCTCATCACCGACGAGGACGTCTACGCCGAGATCGCCAACGACGGCACCGTCGAGGCGTTCGCCAAGCTCGCCGCGAACCTGGACGACCCGGCGGCATGGAGCCGGCTATGACGGAACCCGAGTTGGAGGTCGACGTCCTCACGAGCCAGCCCCGCGTGGAGCTGGTGCCGCGCTCGCACCTGTCGCTCGAGCTCGGCCACCTGTACATGGAGGATCTGCTCGACGGTCCGGAGACCCTGCGCCGCCACTTCGAACGGATCGGCCCATGGGTGGACTTCGTCCGCGCCCGGCACCCCGCGCCCCTGCGGATCAGTACCTGCTTCCTGGTCGACGACTACTTCAGCCAGCTGACCTCGCCCAAGAAGCTCGTCCCCGAGCTGCTCGACGCGGCGCACGACGCCGGGTTCGGCATCGACTACCTGGTGCGGGAGTCCGCGTGCGCATCCGCCGGCGACGTGTCTCCGGCGGAGCTGGTCCTGGGACGCATCGTCTCCGACCCCCCGCAGGGCAGCAACGGCCTCCGTCCCCCGGTCCACATCACCGGCTGGGTCTCCAACAGCAAGGAAAGGCTCCGGCCCGACGGCCTGGACGAGGCGCTCGCCACCCGGCCCTGGCACCCTCCCGAGCAGAACGGCGCCCGGACTCATGGCATCTGCATGGAGGTCCAGATCTGGGACGAACGGGACGGCCGGCGGCGGTGGTCCTGTGCGATGCTCTCGGCCGTCTGGCAGCTGCTCCGGCTGGGGCTTCTCCGCCATCAGGGCAAGCCGGTGGTCTCGCCCACGCGGTGGACGGCCGAGTACCCGGACCGTTGGGAGGACCTTCCGCCGCTGGTCCAGCTCGCCGACGCCGCCCAGCCGTTCACCGCGTTCCAGACGATGTCGTTGCTCCAGGCCCGGTTCGCCGACGTGGAGGCCGCCGTGCGGACCATCCTCGACCAGGTGTTCGTCGATCCGGCCGTCACCGAGCAGACCGCCGCCCAGGCGGCGGCCCAGAAGGTCGATCTGCCCGGTGACGTCGTCGGCAGGATCTCCCATGTCTTCGGCGCCGGCTTCTGAGAGCGCGCTCTCCATCGGAGAGATCCGGACCGGCCTCCTCGCGCACTCCTCGCAACTGTCCATGGCGGAGACGGTCAGGCTGCTCGACCTGGTGCCCGGTGAGCAGGTGCGGCATGCCGCGCGTCCGCGCGCCTACGCCGTCTCGCCCCAGCGGCTGACCGGCATCGACTGCTTCATGCCTTCGCTCTCGGGACGTCGTGTCCGGGGCGTCGGCACGTTCGCGACACGGGCCACCCTGACAGGCGGCCTGATCGTGCAGTCCTGCTCGCACACGACGCTCGTGCCGTCGTCCCGGCAGTACCGGCAGGCGTGGTCGCATTACCTGGCCAATCCCGGCGTGGCCGAATACCTCGGTCGGCTGCGCCTGGAAGACGCGGCCGCGGGATTCGCCCAGGCCGAACACGGCCACCTGAACATCGAGATGGGGCGCACCGCCGAGTCCACGATCTTCAACCTGCAGCGGTCGCGGCTGCTCGACGGCAGGCAGCCGCTGCACGCTCCGCTGGGACGGTGGCGGTGGGCGCTGCAGCCCGTGCGGGAGAACGGCGGCCCCGGCCTCTACCGCTTCACCGTCCTCCCCGAGGGCACCCGCCTGATCCGGCTCTCGGTCGTCTGGCCCGACGTGTCCGACCTGCTCGACCTGGTCGAGGACCTGGCGTTGCACGACTGGCTGCTCGACGTCGTCAACCGCCAGATCGAGCGGGCGCGGCCCGGCTCCGGGGATCTCGACCGGACGCTCCAGCACATCGGACCCGTCATCGACCACCTGCTTCACCACTGGATGCCCAAGGCCCGGGTCCAGCCGGGCCTCTACGGGTTGTGGGACGCCTTCGACCGGTTCCAGGGCCTGACCCGGCAGTGGGACCTGGCCACCGACCGGATCCGCGACCATATGGCGCTCAACAGCCTGCGCCTGGTGCTGCGGACGGAGAGCGAATGGTCGGGGATGGGCTGAGCTAGCGCGCGCGGCTCGAAGCGAGGCGCTCCGGCCTGCTCACATGCAGGTCGGCGCGGTCGTCCTCGGTCAGCGGCATGTCGAGCAGCAGCTTGGCGGCCAGTTGCGCGGTGCGCGGCGCCAGCGTGATGCCCAGTCCGTTGTGCCCGGTAGCCGCCAGAACGCGGCGGGACGGATCGACGTAGCCGAGGATCGGCAGCCCGTCCGACGTCCCCGGCCGGATCCCGGCGCGGGCGCCGATGACCTCCCAATCGGCGACGGCCGGCAGGATTCGCCGCAGGTTCCGCAGGATGTCCTCCGTGGCCCGCGAAGACGTCCCCGGCGATGCGTCGCCCCGGTCATGGGTCACGCCCACGGCCACCCGGCCCTCGGCGTAGGGGGACGCACGGACGATGTGCGTCTCCTCGTCGTCGGGCAGCAGCGCGTCGCACTGGGTGCGCAGCCCGCCCTCCGGCGGAGTCGCGACCTCGAGAATCTGCCCCTTGATGGGGCAGAAGCTGTCGTCCCGCCAGTCGATGAAGTCCTTGACCAGCTCATGACTCAGGTGCCCCGCCGCGACGACCACCCGATCGGACCGCAGGACGCGCCCGGATCTCAGCACGACCCGCACGCCATCCCCGTCCACGTGGATGGACTCGGCGCTGTCCTGGACGTAGGTGAAGCCGTCGTCGGCCTCGAGGACCGCCTCCAGCGCGGCCATCACTCGCACGGGCTCGACCGCCAGATCGTCCGGCAGCCACAGCCCTCCCCTGACGGCGGGCCCCAGCAGCGGCTCGTGCCTGCGCGCCTCGTCCGCGCCCAGTTCCTCGGCGGCCACACCGCGCTCGCGGAGGAGCGGTAGCACGTCGTCGACCAGCCGGGCGTGCTCCTTCTCCTCGATCGCCGCGCAGAGGAGACCCGAAGGGCGGAGTCCGATCGGCCTGCCCCAGGCGGCGGAGAGCCGCTCGATCCAGCCTGGGTAAAGGTCACGGCTGCGTTGGGCCATGGGCCCGAGGGCGCCGTGTGCTTCGTCGTAGAGATGCGGGTTGATCCCACCGGCCGCCGCCTGGGAGGCGCTGGTCTTCACGCAGGCGCCGAACTCCCGCTCCACCACGGTGACCCGCAGGCGCGACCCGCATCGCAGGTGTTCAGCGATCCCACCTCCGATGACGCCTCCGCCGACGATGATCACATCGTGGTGGGTAGGGCCCATCACAACTCCTTCGACACCGAGGTCTTCTTGGGACGGCGGGTACCTCGGCTCGGTGCCATCTCGGCTGATTCCGAAGCGTCGCCCACCTGCCCCCAGAGAGCGGCGCCGAGCGAATCAACCAAAAGGTGGGCCATCGCTAAGCATCCCGAACGGAAGTTATATCACCGCCGCTCTCCTGAGCGAAGAAGAGTTGCCGGTTTCACCACGATACCCACCAAGCCGCTATGACCGGCATCCTGCGGCTAAATGGTGAGTCTAAGTTGGTTCACTGTTTTTGGGCGCCGACAGGATGATGTCGTCAGGTGGCCGACAACCGCCGCCGGGAGCACACCGAACGATCTCGCCCCAGCGGGGAGAGCGCTCACCGCCCTAGATGGCGTTTTGTCGGTTATGTCGCCTTTCAGTGCTGACGGAGGGCCGGAGGCGGGCGGCATCGCATTGGGCATCGTCCTCGCATCCGAATGCCTGATGCAATACCGAACAAGGCGAAACGATCTTGTGGGAAGCGGTTCGGAAATATATTGAATTCAGGGGCGCCGCGGCGGCGCACAACCGACCGCCTCGGCTGCGAACAATGGATGGCCGGAGAGCTTGAGAGATTCACCGATACGCGTATCTGAAATCACACTTCCACAGAACCTGGCCGACGACGGAAGATTTCGGCGATCCGGTGCGAGCGGCCATTGCCGCACATAGCCGGGATCCGGCATCGCGGCAGCGAGGCACCTGCCGGGATCGACTGGGCGCGCTCAGGCCCCGAAAGCACCAGCGCGATCTGCGGCCGCCCGCTTCGCTCACCGTCCGCCGACTCGGCGAAACTCCGCACGGCGAACCGGTGACGCCATTCACCCATCGTCGTCGCGATCAACCCCGACTCGGCCGTCAGCGCGGTATTCAAGATCCCCTCGGCGCACGCCGGCGCGATCCGGGACCGCTCGGTCGGCCGCCCATCCGCCGGCCCGGCACAACGCACCGACTCGGCGCGCTCTCGGCCCGACAAAGCGATCTCTACGGCCCGTGGTCCACGCTGACCCATAGAGCTAAGTTATCAATCCGGACTTCCCATTTCAGGTGCAGGCCGAAAGAGACGGACCGGTCCGCCAGGCCTGCGCATCGGAGAAGAGGTGCCGATGGACAGCCCAGCGATAGCCGGACGATGAGGATCGAGTGCGTCGACCTGATCGAGGTCGCACTGCCGCTCGTGAGCCCCTTCCGAATCTCGACCGGGACCATGACGACCAGGGAGACGTTCCTGCTGCACGTGGTCACCGACGCCGCCGAGGGCTGGGCCGAATTCGCCGGAGACCCCGACCCGGGCTACTACCCGGAGTTCGCCGGCGCCGCCGAGATCGTCCTCCGCGACTTCCTGCTGCCCGGCGTCCTCGCGCTGCCCGAGGCGCGGGTCGCCTATCTCGCCCCGGTCTTCGCGGCGGTCAAGGGCAACCGCCTGGCCAAGGCGGCGCTCGAGACGGCGCTGCTGGACGCCGAGCTGCGCTCCTACGGGATGTCCCTCGGCACCTTCCTCGGCGCGTCGCGGGAGGCCGTTCCCGTGGGCGTGTCCGTCGGCGTCCAAGACTCGGTCGGCGAGCTGCTCGACGTGGTGGAGCGGTATCTCGCCGAGGGCTACGCCCGCATCAAACTGAAGATCGCCCCTGGCTGGGACCTCGAACCCGTGCGCGCGGTCCGGGAACTGTTCGGGAACGACCTGCGGCTACAGGTGGACGCCAATACCGCTTACACCCTCGGCGATGCCGGTCACCTGCGCCGCCTGGACGAGTACGACCTGCTGCTCATCGAAGAGCCGTTGCAGGAAGACGACCTGTACGCCCACGCGCAGTTGCAGCGGCGACTGACGACCCCCATATGTCTGGACGAGTCCATCCACACCGCGCGCGACGCCGCCGCAGCCATCGCGCTTGACGCCTGCCGGGCCATCAACGTCAAGCCGGCCCGTGTCGGCGGCTACCTGGAGGCCCGGCGGATCCACGACCTCGCCGGCGCGCACGGGGTCCCCGTCTGGTGCGGCGGCAACCTCGAAACCGGCGTGGGCCGCGCCGCCAACCTGGCGCTGGCCGCTCTGCCCGGCTTCACCCTCCCCGGCGATCTGTCGGCCTCGGACCGCTATTTCGCCGAGGACCTCACCGAGCCGTTCGTCCTGCACCACGACCTCATGCGCGTGCCCGACGGGCCGGGCATCGGCATCGATCCCCGGCCGGACGCGCTGGCCCGGCACACCGTCGCCGTCAGGCGACTCCACCCGCGGGAGTGACCGTCAGGAGGCCTGCGCCTTGTTGCGGTGGAGTCTGCGGAGCATTAGGGCGACGGTGAGTCTTACTCGGCCGGGGTGGTCGCGTAGGGGCCAGCCTAGGAGGCGTTCGGCTTGGGTCGTTCGCTCCTGGAGGGTGGAGTGGTGGACCTTCAGGGCCGCGGCCGCCGTGCGGAGGCTTCCGCCGGTGGCGAGTGCGTCCAAGGTCGGCAGCATCCAGGGGGCGGCGGCCGCCGCTCGTTCCACGGCGGCGATGTCGGGCAACGTGTCGGGGGGTGCGTCCGCTGCGGCCGCCAGCAGGATGAGGCCGCCCAGTTCCTCGGCGTAGACGATCCTCGGACCGGGGTCGGTCGGCGTGCCCTGCGCGGTGAACTGCGCAGCCGCCCGGGCCGCCGCCACCGTCTTGGGCAGTTCCAGAAGGGGCACCGCGGGGCCGACGCCGACCCGTGAGTCGCCCTCCGGGGACGTGGTGCTGACGTGGAGCGGGCCATCGACCTCGGCGACGACTCGGGCGAGCTCTGACGGCTTCAGCCGCAGTTGCTTCGCGGCATGGGAGCGGTCCTCCACCGACGCGGCGGCGTCCAGGAGCACCTCCACGAGTTCGGCGTCGTGGCGCGGCTGCGGGCGGGCCCGGCCGCGGGTGCGGTCGAGGATCGTGCGGGCCGACATCGCGGCCCGCTCCATCACCATCGCTTCGACGGGCCCGGGTGGTCCGGGGTGTTCCAGCCACACGGTGATGTGGGAGTCGACGGTCAGCCGGCACCATCCGGGCTGGGGCTCGGACGGCGTGAGCTCGGTGCGGGTCCCGTCGGGCGTCACACGAATGCGGACGCCGCGGTCGGTGTCGACGAGCACGGCCGGATGGCCGGACAGGACGGCGGCACCGCGCACGACGTTCTCCAGTCCGGCGCGGCGCTCGATCAGCTGGTCGAAGAACGTGATGACCCGCAGCGCGGCCCCGGCGTCCGGGTCCAGCGCCTCCAGGCGGCCGACCAGCTCTCTCATCGGTTCATTGTGCTCAGGGCCGGCTCACGTCGCCAGCAGCCGGCGCAGCCAGTCGTGCCGGGCCCGGGTCATGGCCTGCGACAGCGCCGCCTGCGGCATCCAGGCGTCGAAGGCGTGGAATCCCCCGGGCCAGACGTGCAGTTCGGCGTCGCCGCCCGCCTGCCAGATCCGGTCCGCGTACGCGAGGGCCTCGTCCCTGAACGTCTCCGCCGAGCCCACGTCGATGAACGTGGGCGGCAGCCCGGACAGGTCGGTGGCCCTCGCCGGGGCGGCGTAGGGAGAGACGTCGGGTCGGCCGTACGCCGTCCCCAGGAGGGCCCGCCAGCCGGTCTCGTTCGAGACCTGGTCCCAGACGCCCAGTCCCCGCATCTGCAGCGTGGAGCAGCTGTCGTTGCGGTCGTCCAGCATGGGGTAGCCGAGCATCTGGCCGAACAGCGCGGGGCCTCCGCGGTCTCGGGACAGCAGGGTGGCCGCCGCCGCGAGGCCGCCGCCGGCGCTGACCCCGACGATCACGATGCGGTCCGGGTCGATGAGCAGTTCGTCGGCGTGCTCGGCGATCCAGGTCAGCCCGGCGTAGCAGTCCTCCACCGAGGCGGGGAAGGGGTGCTCGGGCGCCAGCCGGTACTCCACCGACACCACCGCCATGCCGTGCGGCTCGGCCAGGTCCAGCATCGGCGTCATGCCTGACCGGCGGGTGCCCGCGACCATGCCGCCGTCGTGCACGTGGTAGATCACCGGGGCGGGCGCGTCCAGCGCCGTCGGCGTGCACACCAGCAGTGTGACGTCGGGGGCGCCGGCGGGGCCGGGGACGCGGTGGTCGGTGAAGGTGTAGGCGCCGCCCCGGCGCAGCCCGTCGTCGCCGACCGCGTGGGCGGCGACGTGACCGGTGCGGAGGGCGCCGATCAGGTCCGGGGTCAACGGCACCGGTGCGCCGCCCTGCACGACGGCCAGGCCGGCGGCCAGTTCGGCGTCGAACGGCGGGGGCGGCCCGATCGTGCGCGCCCGGCTGCTGCCCATCTCCGTCATGACTCCCCATCGTCGCGACCGCTCCCGCCGCGCGGGCACCCGCCGGTTGGCGGGGAAGCGCCGACGGATGGCGGGTAGCTCGGGAAACCGCCCTGCGTGATGGTTTCCAAAACGTGTCGGGCGTCACCCGGCGCCGATCAAACCTCAGGTTGATTACGGTACCCGGCTCCGCTTCGGCGGCGACGGCGACCCGGTTTCAGTCCATGAGGCGTTCCACCCGCCTGGTGGGACGGTACATCTGGAGGGCCCATGTTCGTTCGAAGTCGATCGCGTGCGATCGCCGTCGCGGGCGCATCGCTCGCGCTGATGGCCTCCCTGGCCGCGTGCAACGGCGACGACGCGGGAGCGGCCGGTGCCGGCGGCGGAGGGGGCGCGGGCGTGAACGCGCCGCCGCCGACCCCGCCGGCGGGGGTGGCGAAGTTCGAGGACGCCAAGCCCGGCAGCGGTGCGGGTCTGACCATCGGCTTCACCCAGCTGAACCTTTCCGTCGGCTTCCCGCAGGACGTGCAGCGCGGCGTGGAGGAGCAGGCCGGGAAGGCGGGCGCCAAGCTGATCACCTGCGACTCCAAGGCCGACGCGGCGGTCGCGCTGGACTGCGCCAAGCAGTTCAAGACCCAGAAGGCCCAAGGTCTGATCACCTTCCAGGCCGACGCCGGCGCCGCGCCGCGGATCTGCGACGCGGGCCCGTCCGTGCCGGTGATGGCCGTGGACATCGAGCAGAAGCCGTGCCAGACGACCTTCATGGGCGCCGCGAACGAGTACGCCGGCCAGCTCGTCGGCTACAACGTCGGGCTGTACTTCGCCAAGCAGAACAAGTGCAAGTACGACGCCTTCGTCTCGCTGGAGTCCAAGGCGGTGGGCCAGGTCAACGAGCTGCGGATGGGCGGCATCCGCAAGGGCTTCGAGAGCGTCTGCGGCAAGATCCACAACCTGCGGACGCTCGACACCGGGCCCGGCGGCCTCAGCGAGCCGGCGCAGCGGCAGATGACCGACACGCTGACCGCGCTGCCCGGCGCGAAGCACGTGATCGTCGTGGGCATCAACGAGGACGTCGTCATCGGCGCCCTGGCGGCGGCCCGCGCCCAGAACCGGATGGACGACCTCTACCTGGGCGTGCAGAACCTCAACCCCAAGAACTGCGTCATCTACAACGCCCCGCACTGGCTGGGCAGCGTCGCCTACTTCCCGGAGAAGTACGGCCAGATCCTCGTCCCGAACCTGATCAAGGCGATGAAGGGCGAGAAGCTCCCCGCCGAGCTCCTGGTGCCGCACGAGTTCGTCACCAAGGACACCGTCAAGCGGTACTACCCGTCGTACGCGTGCTAGGGGCTCCTCGATGTCCTTCCTGAGCACCCGCGGCATCACCAAGTCCTTCGGCCCGGTCAAGGTCCTGCACGGCATCGACTTCACCGCGGAGGCCGGATCGGTGGTGGCGCTGCTGGGCGAGAACGGCGCCGGCAAGAGCACCTTCGTCAAGATCCTCGCCGGTGACCACGGCGCGGACGGCGGCGAGATCCTCATCGACGGCGAGCACCGCCGCTTCGGTTCGGTGGCCGAGGCCCGCTCCGCCGGCATCCGCCTGATCTCGCAGGAGATCGCCGACGCGGGCACCCTGACCGTGGCGGAGAACGTGGTGCTGGGCGCGTGGCCGCGGCGGCTGGGCATGGTGAGCCGGAAGGAGACCCATCGCCGCGCGGCCGGGCTGCTGGACCGGCTGCGCGCCGACATCCCGCTGAACCGGCTGGTCAGCGAGCTGCGGTTGGGCGAGCGGCAGATCGTCGAGATCGCCCGGGCGCTGGCCGGGGAGAGCCGGTGCCTGCTGTTCGACGAGCCCACCGCGGCGCTGTCGGACGTGGAGGCCGGACGGCTGTTCGAGCTGATCGCCGATCTGCGCGACTCCGGCGTGGCGATCGTGTACATCACGCACCGGCTCGACGAGGTCTTCCGGATCGCCGACCGGGCCTGCGTGCTGCGCGACGGCCGCATCTCGCTCGACCGGCCGGTGGCCGAGGTGACCACCGCCGACCTGGTGCGGGCCATGGTGGGCCGGGCGGTCGTCGCCCGCCGGTTCGTCGGGCCGCAGGACGGGCCGTCCTCGCGCGAGTCCGCGGTGCTGGCCCTGCGCGACGCGTCCGGTGACAACTTCACCGACGTGTCGCTGTCCATCGCCCCCGGCGAGGTGGTCGGGCTGTACGGCAAGGTCGGTTCGGGCGTTTCGGAGGTGGCCGAGACGCTGTTCGGGATGCGCCGGATGGCGCGGGGCGAACTCCGCCTCGGCGGCAAGGCGCTCCGGCTGCGCACCCCGACGGACGCGATCAGGGCCGGGGTGGGGTTCCTTCCGCCGGACCGGCAGGGCCAGGCGGTGCTGCCGTCGCGGTCGGTGGCGGAGAACCTCGCCGCGCCGAGCTGGCGGCGCCTGGCCGGACGGGGCGGCCTGATGACCCGCGGGCGGGAGGCGCGGGCCTACCGACGCTGGCACGAGGCCCTGTCCGTCCGCTCGCGCAACAGCCCCGACCAGGGCATCGGCACCCTGTCCGGCGGCAACCAGCAGAAGGTGCTGCTGGCCCGCTGGCTGGAATGCGGCTCCCGCGTCCTGGTGCTGGCCGAGCCGACGCGGGGCGTCGACGTCGGCGCCCGGCAGGAGATCTACCAGGCGATCCGCCGCCTCGCCGCGGACGGCACCGCCGTCCTGGTCGCGTCCTCCGACTACGAGGACATCGTCGCGGTCGCCGACCAGGCGGCGGTCATGGTCCGCGGGCGGATCGTCGCCGTTCTCGGCGGCGCCGAGATCACCACCGACCGACTCACCGAATCTGCGGGAGGAGCTCTCAGTGTCCGATAGCACCGTCGAGCGGGGGTCCGCGGCCGCTGCCGTGGACCGGGACCCGGCGCCGGAGGGGCGCGCCGGCCGGGGGTCCGCGCTCGCCCGGATCCCCAACAGCGCCGCGCTGGTGGTCTTCCTGATCCTGGAGATCGCCTTCTTCAGTGCGAACTCCCCGTACTTTCTCAACTGGGATAACGCGACCAACATCCTGACCGCCATCTCGATCACCGGTGTGCTGGCCGCCGGTGCCACGCTGCTGCTGGTCTCCGGGCAGTTCGACCTGTCGGTGGGCAGCGGCGTGGGGTTCGTCGGCCTGCTGCTGGTCAAGCTCCAGCCCGAGCTCGGCACGGCGCAGGCGGTGCTGGTGGCGGTCGTCGGGGGCATCGCCATCGGGCTGCTCAACGGCTTCCTGGTCAACGTGCTGGGCATCAACGCGCTGATCACAACGCTCGGCACCCTGGCCATCTTCCGCGGCCTGACGCTGGCGGTCGGCAAGGGCCAGAACATCGCGGTCGACGGATTCGGCTGGGCGCTGGCCCGGCCCTTCCTCGACGTCCCGGCGCCGGCGCTGGTCTTCCTCGCCGTGGCCGCCGTGTTCGCGCTGTTCATGGGCTTCACCGTCTACGGGCGGGAGATGTACGCCATCGGCGCCAACTCCAACGCCGCGAGGCTGGTCGGCATCCGGGTCAAGCGCAACCTGTTCCTGGCGTTCGTCATCTCCGGGCTGTGCATGGCGCTGGCCGGGCTGCTCAACACCTCCCTCATCGGGTCCTCGTCCGGAACCACCGGAACGGGCCTGGAACTGGCGGCGGTCACCGCGGTGATCCTGGGCGGCACCAGCCTGCAGGGCGGCACCGGCGGCGTGTTCGGCACCATCATCGGCCTGCTCATCGTGGGCGTGCTCAGCAACGGGCTCACGCTGATGAACGTCGACTCGTCCTGGCAGCAGGTCGCCACGGGCTCGCTGCTGATCCTGGCGGTCGCGTTCGACCGGTTCCGCGCCAAGCTGCTGAGCGCTCGCCGATGACCGCCCGTTCCCACACCGTGCGCCGCGACGTCGACGTGCCGATGAGCGACGGCGTGAACCTGTGCACCGACATCTGGCTTCCCGAAGGCCACGGCCCGTTTCCGGTGCTGCTCCAGCGGATGCCGTATGACAAGTCGTCGTCGCTCATGGCGCAGCACATCATCGGGCTGGAGATCCTGCGCGCGCTCGACGCCGGTTTCGCGGTCGTCGTCCAGGACACCCGCGGCCGGTACGCCTCGGAGGGCGTCTTCACCCCGTTCGCACATGAGGCGGACGACGGCCGCGACACCATCGCCTGGCTCCTGGAGCAGGACTTCTGCGACGGAGACGTGTTCATGTACGGCGCCTCCTACATCGGCGCGACCCAGTTGCTGGCCGCGTCGGTCGCGCCCAAGGGCCTGCGCGCCATCGCCCCCCAGCTGACCGGCTCCGACTACTACGAAGGCTGGACCTACCGCGGCGGCGCGCTGCAACTGGGGTTCGTCCTCCTGTGGATCACCGAGTCGCTCGCACCGCCGGACCTTGATCGGCGCGAGGCGGCCCGGGAGCTTCTGGACGAACTCCGCAAGGACCCCTGGAGCGTGATGGACCGGCTGCCCCTGCGGCGTCCCGGCCTCCAGGCGATCGCCCCCTACCTGCGGGACTGGCTCGACCACCCGGCCCGCGACGAGTTCTGGGACGCCATCGACCCGTCCCACGCTTACGGGCGGATGGACGTCGCCGCACTCCACATCGGCGGCTGGAACGACATCTTCCTCGAAGGCACGCTGCGGAACTTCCAGCGGCTCAGCGCGGAGGCCGCGACCGACGACGCGCGCCGCCGGCAGTACCTGGTCGTCGGCCCGTGGTCCCACGGCAACCTCAGCACGTGGCAGGGCGACGGCTGGCACGGATACGGAGCCGAGACCGACCTGACCGCGCTGCACCTGGAGTTCTTCTCGGCGCTCGCCGAGGGCCGGGAACCGGATCTGCCGAAGGCGCGGATCTTCTTCACCGGCTCCGACACCTGGCACGATCTGCCGTCCTGGCCACCGCCCGCCACCACCCCGACGTCCTGGACCCTGGACGCCGGCGGCCGCCTGACACGGGACGGCACCGCTGAACCGGGGACGCTGACCTACCGCTCCGATCCGGCGAACCCGGTCCCGACCACCGGTGGGGCGACGTTCCTGCCGGGCCTCCTCGTGGCCCGCAACTCCGGCCCCAAGGACCAGTCCGAGATCGAGGCGCGGCAGGACGTGCTGGTGCTCACCTCGGCGCCGCTGGAGTCCGACCTGACCATCGCCGGCGAGGTGGTCCTGCACCTGGAGGCCGCATCCTCCGCCGAGGACTGCGACTGGACGGCGCGCCTCACCGAGGTCGACGCGGACGGCCGGTCGACCGGACTCGTCGACGGCATCGTCCGAGCGCGGTACCGGCACGGCGGCGCCCCCGTCCCGCTCGAACCGGGCCGCCGCGAGTCGTACCGACTGCCCCTGGGCTCACTGGCCCACGTCGTCCCGGCCGGGCACCGCCTCCGCCTGCAGATCGCCTCGTCCAACCACCCCCGATTCGACCGGAACCCGCAAACAATGGCAGAGCCCGCGGACGCCACCCCCGCCGATTACGCAATCGCCGAACAAACCATCTTCGTAGGCACCGGCGCCACCCGCCTCCTCATCCCGATAGCCCCAAACCTCCCACCAGGCCGGCGCGAGTGAATCAGGCACCTCACCAGGAATTACTCCCCCCTCACCCGTACATCGATCTCGCACGCACCGCAGGACCTATCAAAGGCATTCACCTTCGGAAAGAGATTCCGCCAAAAGACAAGAACGAGAACCGCCGCAATTACCACCCGCGCGAGGGTCTTTCGGATCGGCACGCCCAGTGCTGACAGAGCCCGTCTTCCCGACGACCTGGACGCCCGGCTCGATGAGGCGGCCGCGGCCGAGCAGCGGTCCAAGAACGCGATCTTGATCAGTGCGCTTGAGGAGTACCGGCAGCGGCGCGAGCTCGCTCACGTGCTCGAGCTCGCCGACGAGACCGCCCGCGACCACCGGAACCTGCTGGACCGGCTGGGCGACGCGTGAGCGTGCGCTACCTGACGGCCGAAGAGATCGTCGCCGTCGGGCGCCGGGCCGTCGGCGAGCACCTCAACGTACGGGACTTCGGGCTGGTCGCATCCGCTGCCGCACGGCCGGCCACGGTGACCTTCGGCGTGGACCCCTACCCCACCCTTCTCGAAAAGGCCGCCGCGCTGCTGCACTCGCTCACCACCCCTCACCCGTTCACCGATGGGAACAAGCGGGTCGCCTCGCCGCGACCGATGTCTTCCTCAAGCTCAACGGAGCACGCTTCGACCCCAAGGCGGAGGACGACCCGTTCACCACCGTTGTCGACACCGCCACCCATGCCCTCAACGACGTCCCGGCCATCGCCGACCGGACCGAGCGCCTGATACGAGCGGCCTGTGCCCGGTAAGGCCCTCGCGGCACTGGAACGGCTGGCGCCGTGATGGCCGTTGAGAGAGCCCGGTCTTCCCGCCTGCCGCCGTATCGGCCGGACATGCGCCAGACCGGGGCGAGGGACGCGGGCACGCGGGAAGATCAGGCAGGGTGGTCACCGCGCTGCTAGTCCTTCGCCCGAATGCAGGCCGCGGCCGCCATCGATTTGGGCACATACTGGCCCATCAGCTTGGCCATGCATTGCTTGGTGTCGCCCTTGGCACCTACTTGGCAGGCCTTCAGCATCTTGGCATTGGCCACCCAGCCGTATGATTCAAGGTAATCGATGCATTTGCCCGTGCCGGCCTCCGCCGGGGCGGCCGGCACCACGGCTCCCGTGGCCAGGCAGACGGCGGCCGCCGACGTGCCCAACGCTCTGGCGAGCATTCTCACGTGAATCACCTTCCCCTTGGCTCGGTTCCTTTCATCCTGGGGAGGCGGCCGTTTCCTTTTTGTTAGCCGCGAGCCTTTCTCGGCCGGTTCCGTTCCTGCGGCTGTCGCTAGGGGCGCGCCGCTGCCGCAGAACGGGGCTGACCGAATTCGGGGAGCGATCGACAGGGCGAACGGCTGATCGTAGCTTTGTGCCATGGCCGCCGTGAGCCCGCAACGGGTGGCGTTCGATGCCGCGCGCGTTCTGGTGGCGGCCGCCGGCAGCGATCTGTGCTGGTGGATGAGCGGTGAGGTCGGCCGGTGCCTTGGGCCGGGCTTCGAAGCGCGGTTGCTCGAAACCCGTCTCAGGCTTCAGCGGGAAGACGCCTACTACAAAGAAGCCGGATGCTGGCGGGCGGTCTTGGAGGACGTGCTCCATGACCGCCCTGAGCTGACCGAAGGCCTCTACAGCGTCATCAGCCCCCTGCTGGCTTGAGGATCCCGGACGCGACCTCGGCCCGAGCGAGATTCTGGTGGGTGGATGCTCCCCGGCCCATCGCGGCGCCTGTCACGGCCTCTGTGGCGCGACTCAGGCGGACGAGAGGACGGCATCCCAGGTCTCGTCGGCGGGTGGGCGTCAGGGGCTCGGGGTTGGAGTGGTGTCGTTTCGGAGGACGGCCAGGCGGTGGCGGTACTCCCTTTCGTCGATCTCGCCGCGGGCGAAGCGCTCGGCCAGGATCTGTTCGGCGCCCTCGGCCGGGGGCTGCGGCGGCGGGGGCGGCCGGTGGTCCTTGCCGGGGAGGTAGCGGACCAGCGCGATGACCGTGAAGATCAGCAGGGCCCAGAACAGCAGCATGCCGACGGTCATGAAGCCGTAGCCCCAGCCGTTCATGTGGTCGCCGTACATCATCGTGGCCCCCTCCTTCCCAGGGCCGGCCGTGTCGCTCCTCGCGCGGTTCGGCTCGTGCCTTCTGGTGGGACGTTTCCACGGTGCTCCGGTCAAAGGATGATCGGCAGCGGCCAAGGTCGGTGTTCGGGAGGGTCGAAGGTCCTCACTCCGGTTTGGGGGCGGACCTTCCGAGACGCACGTGCGGGTGAGGGACGTGCCGATTGCGAAGCGCACGGCGGCCCAGGGCTACCAAGAGGATCTTCCCTGCGATGACCGCGAGGACGATGTCGGCGGACAGGGCCGTCCAGCGGGACAGGATCGCTCCCCCCACCGCGAAGTGGACGGCCACCACGGCGAGCACGATCAGGAGAAGTGCGTAGCGGCGGCGGTGCCGAGCGGGAGGCCGTGGCTTTGGCGCGGTGCCGTTCGGCGGCCATGTGACGGTTAGCTGGTCTCGGCGGCCGAAGCGTTCCAGGTCTCGGGTGACGATGTCCTGGATTCGTTGCAGGGCCTCCTCGTCGGCGGCTTCGACGCGCACCGTGAGAGTGGACTCGTCGGCGTCCAGGGTGGCTTGGCCCCATGGGGCGAGGGTGACGACGCCGTGGGATTCGGAGTATTCAGCGTCGACGTGCAGGTCCGGTGTGTGGGGGCCGTGGCCTCCGTCGGTCTTCCCCATGGCGGCCGCGTGGCGACACAGTTGTACTAGGTAGCGCTGGGGACGTTCGGTCCGGAGGACGGTTTCTGAGGTCGGCATGCCGGTTCCTTGACGGTGTTCAGATTCGGGTACAGGTCGCCAGCCAGGCGGCGATGCCCTCTGTGCTGAGGTTCGAGGCGCACTTGGTGGGTTCGACCGACTCCAGGGCCCAGCCGTCGGCGAAGCAGGCTTCGAGGTCGTCGCGGGACAACCGGTGCGGGACGGCAGGGTTCCCGGTGTGCCGGTCGCTGTAACACAGCACGAACAGTCGCCCTCCCGGCCTCAGGACCGTGCGCAGGCCCGCCACGTACACGGCGCGGTCAGCGGCCCGGAACGCGTGCAGGACGAGGGAGTCCAGCACGGTGTCGAAGGTCTCGCCGTACTCCCTCAGCCGGAGTGCGTCGTAGTGGAGGAACCGGACGGTCAGACCGCGCTCGCGTGCCTTGCGGTCGGCGGCTCGCAACGCATCGGCGGACACGTCGATGCCGGTGGCGTCCAGGCCGGAGGCGGCGGCCATCAGGGTGTGCTCCCCCGTCCCGCAGCCGACGTCGAGCACGCGGCCGCGAAGCGCGCCGTCCTGCGCGAGGGCCTTCAGCGCGGGTTGAGGAGCGCCGATCTCCCAGGGCGGACGGCCGGCGTGGGGGTCCGCGCTGTGGACGCAGTCTGTCGGGGGCAACTCGGTCACGGGAACACTCCTGTCCGTCTCGGCGCTTTTACGATACAGGTTGTCGCTCTCGCGTCAACTGTCTATACACGCTTCACTGCGTATGATCGACGGCATGCCGAGACTGTGGAGCGAGACGATCGCCGCGCACCGCGACGCGGTCCGGGACGCCGCTTTGGACGCCACCGCGGCCCTGGTCGCGGAGCGGGGGCTGACCGGCGTGACGATGTCGCAGATCGCCAAGGACGCCGGTATCGGGCGCGCGACGCTGTACAAGTACTTCCCCGACGTCCAGACCATCCTGCTCGCCTGGCACGAACGGCAGATCGACGAGCACCTGATGCGCCTGGTCGAGATCCGCGACCAGGCCGAGGGCCCGGCACGGCGGCTGGAAGCGGTGCTGGCGGCGTACGCGGAGGCCGTCTCGGAGCGGGGGCGGCATGATGACGAGGCCTCCGGCGTGCTGCACAGCGGTGAGCACGTCGCCGCCGCCCACCTGCACCTGCGCGAGTTCGTCGGGGAACTGGTGGCCGACGCGGCAGGCGCGGGAGCCGTGCGCCAGGACATCCCGGCCGGCGAGCTGGCCTCCTACTGCCTCCATGCCTTGGCAGCGGCCGGAACCCTGCACGATCCCGCCGCGATCGGTCGCCTCGTCGATGCCACGCTGACCGGTCTCCGGGGGAACGCCCCCGGATCCTAGGCCTACGTCGAGTCGGTGGAAGGTGGTGGTCAGACGGGGGTGATCGGCAGTGAGCGGCGGGATTGGAAGGTGAAGGCGGCGCCGGCGCTGAAGCGGACGACGGCGACCTCGTCGGCCTCGGTACCGGCTGGTCGCGGCGGGCAGGCAAGTGCCTCGGCTCGTCCCGGGCGGCCGCCTCCGTGATCGCCGGATACCCCGGGTGGCGGTCTCAGACGTCTCCAGACCAGAGCCCGCGGCCTCTTCCGCGTCCGGGTGCCGATCGGAGAGTCTGGGGAGATGGAGAGCGAGGGACTTACCGAGCTTGTCCGCCGGCTTGCCGATGAACAGCGCTGGGATGACCTTCAAGCCCTGTACGACCGGCTCGATGGTGAGAGTCTCCGGTCGACGCCCTCCCCTCCGGAGAGGAAGGTCCGAGGGGAGCACGAACTGGGACGGGCATGGATCGCCCGCATCATGGCCGGGCGCGCGCCCGCTCGGCACGCCGCGCGCATCGTGACCCGGGAGTACGAGGTCGACCCCTGGGAGGCGGCGGAACTCCACGAGGCGCTGGCCATGAGGCCTTGGGCGGAACTCGCCGAGCACCTGGCCCACCGCGAACTGCGGCATCTGGTCGCGCATTCGCGGGTGCTGCGCGGTGAGGACCTGACCGGCGTGTCGACCCTCGACACCGCGGTGTTCGCCGGAGTCCCGTTCGTGCTCCAGCCGTGGGAACGCGTCTGCTGGGATTTCGACTGGTCCATCCGCCACTTCTCCGGGCAGGGTGCCATCGGCTCCCCCAGGCCGTCCTTCCCTCCGGACGGCCTGGAGCTGACCGTGCCGATCGCCAGCACGGATCACACGGGCCTTCAGACCGAGCCCGTCCCCGACGCCTACTGGCTGGAACCCCCGATCACGGTGCGCGGTACGGCCTGGGAGGGGGCGGCGTTCGCGATGTCCACCTGGCCGGAGCCGCCCGCTGAGCCGTACGGCGCGCCGACCGAGTTCGCCGCCGCCTATCCGGATCTGGTCGGCATGGCCGGGGGCGGCGCGGCCTACGGACAGTGGTCGGAGGCGCGCGGACGCGTCGCCATCTGGCGGCTTCTGGCCCGGATCGGCGGCCTCGCCGAGCCCGTCGACGTGGCGGCCATAGCGGACGTCGTCGCCCGCCTGCGCTGCGTGACCTGGCGTCGGCCCGACGACGACATCTGGTTCATGCACCTGGCCATCGAGGACCCGCTCAGCGGACTGACCTGGGTGCTGGACGGTCAGGACTTCGACTGACCCGCGGGCTCGGCGGAGAGGACGAGCCGTCAGACGGGCCTGATCGGGAGGGAACGGCGGGGCTGGAAGGTGAAGGCGGCGCCGGTGCTGAAGCGGACGACGGCGACCTCGTCGGCCTCCGGTGCGGGCTGGTCGCGGCGGACGACGGTCGCCCGCCACTCCTGAGTGCCGAGACCGGTGACCTCGACGTCGAGATGGGGGTCCACGGCGCGGACGACGGTCTGGAGCGCAGTCGTCCACTGGGGGCCGCACAAGGAGATCCAGGCGCCGTCCTCATGTGCCGGGGACGGACGGACGACGACATTCACCCCGTCGAGGTCGGCATAGACGTAGGCCGCGGGATTAAGGATCGGGTGCAGCGCGAGTAGGCGGGCCGCTCCCTCCGCGTCGCGCGGCAGGTCCAACGCTCGGAGGAGCCGTTCCGCGGCGATTCCGGCGATGCCTGCGAGCTGCTTGCGGCGGATGCGGAGCAGTTCCGTGGCGTCGGCGGCGCGCTTGGCCACGGAGAGCGTGAAGGCCCGGTTGAGCAGGTGCATCTGCAGGCAGACCTCGTCGGCGATCCGGGCCAGCGCGGAACGGGAGAAGGCGGCGAAGTCGAGGTCGGAGAGCAGGGGGCCGGAGTAGTCGGCGAGCCCGTCGTCGGCCGGGTCGATCGGCGCGAGGCCGAGGGTCGCGGCGCGGGAGCGCTCGTTGTCGGCGAGGAGCGGGATGCCCTGCGCGTCCGGGTACGACTCGTCGATGATCACTGTCCACGCGCAGTGGGGGTGCCGGTCGGCAGGGCTGCGCGGCGGCCGGTGGATCGGCCGCACCTGGGCCTTCGGATTGGTCGCGACCGCGGTCGCGTCGAAGGTGGGGTCCTCGATGTCGTGGCACATGGACCGGACGTAGTCGTCGCCCATCGGCTCCACGTCCATGAGGGCGCCGCAGTGGTCGAGGTGGAACTCGCCGTGCCACCGGTCGTGCACGGTGTAGCGGAAGTCCATGAACTGGGGCGGAGCGCCGATGTCGAGCTGGAGGCCCTTGAAGATGGTCGGGACGTCGCCTTGTCCGGGTACCTCGGGCGCGTAGCCGAGGGCCCGCTGCATCCGTCTCGTGTAGATCGGGCTCGATGCCGCCCACTCCTCGATCGCGATCCGCGCCATCTCCTCCCTGCCGAAGGCGGAGATGCACCACGCCATCCCGGAGCGGTCGATGAGCTGCCCGATCAGGAGCAGTTCGGGGACGGCGACCGCGAGCTCCTCGCGGGTCAGGCCGGCGTACCGGCCCGGCGGGTGGGCCATCTGCGGATCTCCTTGGTCTTCGGTCGGGCGGAGGTTGCGGAAGGCGGCGACGGACGGCGCCCGGTGCGTCTGGCGGGACGGGGCCGCGTCCTGCGCGCTACCGGTTGCTAGGCCAGGCCGAGCCGCGCGGCCGTCCTGTCCAGGTACTTGACCACCGTCGCCTCGTCGGCGTCCGGTACGCCCCAGATCAGTTCGGAGGCTCCAGCGGCCTCCCAGTCGGCGAAGTCGTCAGGCGCGGGCTTCTTGGCGACGAGGATCCGCACGTCGGGCTCGCCCGCCCGGTCGGCCTCGGCCCACTCCTTGCGCAGGAGGTCGGCCTTCGCGGCGATGCCGGTGTCGGTCGGGGTGGTCATCCAGCCGTCGGCGTTGCGGGCGATCCACTTCATGGTCTTGGGGCCGCCCCCGGCACCGATGATCACCGGGATGCGGCCCTGCGGCGGCTTCGGGTAGGCCCAGCTCGGCCCGAACGACACGAACTCGCCGTCGTAGGAGGCCTCCTCCTCGGTCCACAGGGCGCGCATCGCCTCCAGGTACTCCTTGAGGACGGTGCGCCGCCTCCCCGCGGGGACGTGGTGGTCGGCCAGCTCGTCGGTGTTCCAGCCGAAGCCGGCGCCGATCGTCAGCCGGCCGCCGGACAGGTGGTCGAGCGTCGCGAGCGTCTTGGCGAGGGTGATCGGGTCGGACTCCACCGGCAGCGAGACCGCGGTCGCCAGGCCGATCCGCTCGGTGACCGCGGCGGCGGTCGCCAGCGACACCCACGGGTCGAGGGTGCGCAGGTAGCGGTCGTCGGGCAGCGCCTCGCCGCCGGTGGGGTGCAGCGCCTCGCGGCGCACCGGGATGTGGGTGTGCTCGGGCACGTAGAAGGTGTCGAAGCCGCGCTCCTCCGCGGCCTTCGCGAGGGCGGCCGGCGTGATGCCGCGGTCCGAGGTGAAGAGCACGACTCCGTTGCGCATGGCGTCATAGTAGAACGCGTTCCACTTACTCTGGAAGAGTGACTGGACAGGTGTCCGGACGCCTGCCCGGAGACCGCGGACTCTTGCCGGGTCGCGTAGTCGCGTCTAAGGTGGACACATGTCCAGTCAGGTGACCAGTGAACGCGCCGATACTCGGTAACGCGTTCTATTCCCTTTGCACGCAGCCGCGCCCCCGGGCGTGCACACCCGTGGAGAAGTCATGACTGCTGCCGAGACCGGGGGGACCGGGCCGCTCGCCGCGATCCCCGAGGTGAGCATGGCCCTGGACGACCGGAGTCCCGAGGTCCCCGAGATCATCCGGGGCACGGGGCACCTGCCGGAGATGCGGGTCGACCCGATCGGGCTGTTCCACCGCGTCCGCGAGGAGTGCGGGGACGTCGGGCGCTTCCGGCTCGCCGACAAGGACGTCGTGATGGTCAGCGGGGCCGAGGCGAACGAGGTGTTCTTCCGGGCGCCGGACGGCCGGCTCGACCAGGCCGCCGCGTACCCGTTCATGACGCCGATCTTCGGTAAGGGCGTCGTCTTCGACGCGTCCCCGGAAGAGCGCCAGCAGATGCTGAAGAACCAGGCGCTGCGCGGCGACATGATGCGCGGCCACGCCCAGACCATCGAGGCGGAGATCCGCCGAATGGTCGCGGACTGGGGCGACGAGGGGGAGATCGACCTCCTCGACTTCTTCGCCGAGCTGACCATCTACACCACGTCGGCGTGCCTGATCGGCAGGCCGTTCCGCGAGGAGCTCGACAGCTCGTTCGCGCACCACTACCACGAGCTCGAACGCGGCACCGACGCCATCGCCTACGTCGACGCGTACGCGGAGATCGACGGCTTCCGGCGGCGGGACGAGGCCCGCAAGGAACTGGTCGCCCTGGTCGGGGGGATCATCGACCGGCGCAAGCGGCGGGGCAAGGTGTCCAGGGACCAGCGCGACCTGCTCGACGTCCTCATCTCGCTGGACATGAGCGCCGACTACATCACCGGCATCTTCATCTCGATGATGTTCGCCGGGCACCACACCACCAGCGGCACCGCGTCCTGGGCCATGATCGAGCTCCTGCGCCACCCGGAGATCCTCGCCGACGTGGTCGCGGAGCTCGACGCGCTCTACGCCGACGGGACCGAGGTGTCCTTCCAGGCGCTGAGGTCGATCCCCGTACTGGAATCGGTGCTGAAGGAGACCCTGCGCCTGCACCCGCCGCTGATCATCCTGATGCGGCTGGTCCGCGAGGATTTCGACGTGCTCGGCAGCACCGTCCCCGCCGGGACGCTGATCGCGGCGTCCCCGCGGGTCTCCAACCGGATCGAGGCCGACTTCCCGAAGGCCGAGGACTTCGACCCGGGCCGCTACATCGACCCCCGGCAGGAGGACCTGCAGAACCGCTGGAGCTGGATCCCGTTCGGCGCCGGAAGGCACCGCTGCGTCGGCAACGCGTTCGCGATGATGCAGATGAAGGCGATCTTCTCCGTCGTCCTGCGCGACTTCTCGTTCGAGCCCGTCGAGCCCCTGGACTCCTACCGGGACGACACGTCCAAGATGGTGATCCAGCTCCAGCAGCCCTGCCGGGTCAGGTACCGCCGGCGCGAGGGAAGGTGAGGCCGATGCGCGTGGTCGCCGACACGAGCGTGTGCCAGGGGCACCAGCTCTGCCAGTTGGAGGCCCCCGACGTGTTCGGTTTCGACGCCGAGAACGACGTGGTCGAGGTCCTCGTCGAGCGTCCGGACGAGTCGCGCCGCAAGGACGTGGCGACGGCCGTGAAGTACTGCCCCGCCTTCGCGCTCTCTCTCGAAGAGGATTGAGGAAACGACGTGAGCGACTCCAGCGACCTGACCCGCGCCGAGATCGAGGAGTTCTGGGACTCCTGGCTGGCGGCCAACCGCGAGGCCGAGCGGACCGGCGACTGGCGCGTGCTGGCCGAGTCCTACGCCGAGGACGCGACCTACGGCTGGATGTACAGCCCCGACGAGCACTTCATGGCCGTCGGCCGCGACCAGATCCGGGACTGGGCGATCGGCATCGAGATGGACGGCCTCGACGGCTGGCACTACGACTACCAGGCCACGGTGATCGACGAGAAGAAGGCGATGATCGTCGGCTTCTGGAAGCAGCGCTCGGGGATCGTCAACGACGAGACGGGCCGGGAGTACGAGGTCCTCGGGATCGGCGGCTCCTGGTTCGGTGTGGCGCGGCGGGCCGAGGGGCCCGACGCCGGCCAGATCAAGATCGCCTGGCAGCGCGACTGGTTCGACATGCCCTCGACCGCCCACACGTTCATGCAGATCATCGAGTCCGGCAAGGCGCCCGAGACCCTGCTGAAGCGGATGAAGGTGGCCGGGCACGGCGTCCCCGGCCACTACCGCTACGACGAGCTGACCTCGACGCTGTGGCCACCGCCGGTCGAGCGCGGCGACCACCTCACCCAGGAGCCGGGAGGCTCTCCGGAGGCGGCGCGGTGACCGGTCCCGCGGCCGTCCGCGTCCTGCACGTGGCCACCGGCAACGTCGGCCGCATCGCCCTGGGGCAGCTCATCGAGGACCCCCGCTTCGAGCTGGTCGGGCTGGTCGTGTCGAATCCCGAGAAGGTCGGGCGGGACGCCGGCGAGCTCGCCGGCCTCGACGCGGTCACGGGGGTCGCGGCCACCGCCGACCTGGAGGCGGCGCTCGCCGCACGGCCGGACTGCACCGTCTACTGCGCGATCGGCGAGACCCGGCTGTCCGGCGCCCTGGCCGACATCGGGACGATCCTCGCCGCGGGCAGCAACATCGTCGCCTCCTCGCCGGTGCCGCTGATCTACCCCTGGGGGCTGCTGCCGGACCGCATGATCCGTCCCGTCGAGGACGCCTGCCTGGCGGGCGGGACGAGCCTCTTCGTCACCGGGGTGGACCCCGGCTGGGTCAACGACCTGCTGCCCTTCGCGATCGCGAGCACCTGCCAGCGGGTGGAGAAGGTCGTCTGCTCGGAGATCGCCGACTACGCCACCTACGACGGCGGCCCGGTCCTGTTCGACTTCATGGGCTTCGGCCGCCCCCTGACGGACCTGCCGAAGATCCTGCGGCCGGGGATGCTGGCCGCGTCGTGGGGCGTCAGCCTCCGGATGCTGGCCCGCGGTTTCGGCTTCGAGCTCGACGAGATCACCGAGTGGTACGAGCGGGAGCCGGCGCCGGAGGCGTTCGACGTGGCCGCCGGGCACATCCCCGCGGGCGGGATGGCGGCCGTGCGGTTCCAGATCCGGGGCGTCGCCCGCGGCAGGGAGGTCCTCGTGATCGACCACACGACCAGGCTCCGCGGCGACCTGCGCCCCGACTGGCCGCAGCCGGCGCAGGACGGCGGCTCCTACCGGCTCGAGATCGTCGGCGAACCGTCGTACCGCGTCGACGTCTGCCCGACCAGCGCCAAGGGCGACCACAACTACGCCGCGATCGCCGCGGGCGCCGGGCGCATCGTCAACGCGATCCCCGAGGTCGTCGCGGCGCCGCCGGGCCTGCGGACGCCGCTCGACCTGCCGTTCGGCACCGCCCGCGGCGTCTTCGCGACGGCACTGGCCGACTAGACACCCCCCGACGGAAAGGGCACGAGCGATGGGACGTGTGGACGGGAAGGTCGCCCTGATCAGCGGGGGCGCCCGCGGCATCGGCGCGGCCAGTGCCAGGGCCCTGGCCGCCGAGGGCGCCCGGGTCGTGATCGGCGACCTCCTCGACGAGGAGGGCAAGGCCGTCGCGGACGAGCTGGGCGACGCCGGCCGCTACGTCCACCTCGACGTGACCAGCGCCGAGGACTGGGCGGCGGCCGTCGAGACCGCCGTCCGCGAGTTCGGCGCGCTGCACGTGCTGTTCAACAACGCGGGGATCGCCAACGGCGCGGCGATCCAGCGGTTCAGCACGGAGAAGTGGCAGCAGATCATCGACGTCAACCTCACCGGCCCGTTCCTCGGCATCCGCGCGGCCGCCGACGCGCTGATCGCCGCCGGGGGCGGGTCGATCATCAACAACTCCTCCATCGAGGGCCTGCGCGGCACCTCCTGGGCGCACGGCTACGTGGCCTCGAAGTGGGGGCTGCGCGGCCTGACCAAGTCGGTCGCCGTGGAGCTCGCCCCGCACGGCGTCCGGGTGAACTCGCTGCATCCGGGCCTGATCCGGACGCCGCTCACCGAGGGCATCCCCGACGACATGGTCCCGATCCCGCTCGGACGCCCCGGCCTCCCCGAGGACGTCGCCTCCTTCGTCGTCTTCCTCGCCGGCGACGAGTCGTCCTTCGCCACCGGCTCGGAGTTCGTCGTCGACGGAGGCACCGTCCAGCAGATCCCGCACAAGAGCTGACGCGCGGCCGGCGCTCCACCGCCGTCCGACCGGACCGAGAAACCAGAGACGGACCGATGAACCCACAGACCTCCCCCGGACTGGCCGTCCCCCAGGTCGTCCCCGCCGCGGATCTCCCCGACGACGCCGAGCGGTTCGACGTCGTGGTGGTGGGGTTCGGGATGGCCGGCGGGTGCGCCGCACTGGAGGCCGCGCGCTCGGGGGCCCGGGTGCTGCTGCTGGAGCGGGCCGCCGTCCACGGCGGCACGTCGAGCATGTCCGGCGGGCACTTCTACCTCGGCGGCGGCACCGCGGTGCAGCGCGCCACCGGTCAGGAGGACTCGGTCGAGGCGATGGTGCGCTACCTGACGGCGACCTCCAAGGACCCCGACGAGGGGAAGATCCGGGCCTACTGCGAGGGGTCGGTCGCCCACTTCGAATGGCTGGAGGCGCTGGGCTTCGAGTTCGAGCGGTCCTACTTCCCCGGCAAGGCGGTGATCCAGCCCGGGACCGAGGGCCTGATGTTCACCGGCAACGAGAAGGTGTGGCCGTTCCGCGAGGAGATCCGCCCGGCGCCCCGGGGGCACAAGGTGCCGGTGCCCGGCGACACCGACGGCACGAAGATGGTCATGGACCTGCTGCGCGACCGGGTCGAGGAGGCCGGGGTCGAGGTCCGCTACGAGACCGGCGCGACCAACCTGGTGGTCGACGGCGGCGGTGCGGTCACCGGCGTCGCCTGGAGGAACTTCGACCGGTCCGGAGTCCTCGCGTGCGGCGCGGTGGTGCTCGCGGCCGGCGGCTTCGTGATGAACCCGGACATGGTCGCGGCCTACACGCCGGCGCTCGGCGAGAAGCTGTTCACGCTGGGCAGCACCTATGACGACGGCCTCGGCATCCGGCTGGGGCAGTCGGCCGGAGCCGCGCTGGAGCACATGGACGAGCCCTTCATCACCGCGCCCTTCTACCCGCCGTCCTCGCTGGTGAAAGGCCTCATCGTCAGCAAGCGCGGCGAGCGGTTCGTGGCCGAGGACGGCTACCACGCGCGCACGTCGTACTTCGTCCTCAAGCAGCCGGACGCCGCCGCCTACCTGATCGCCGACAGCGACCACATGGAGGAGCAGCGGATGCCCCTGGTGGTGTTGAAGGACGGCTACGAGACGATCGAGGAGATGGAGGCGGGCCTGGGTCTCCCCTCCGGCTCGCTCGCCGCGACGATGGCGCGGTACAACGAGTACGCCGCGCGAGGCGAGGACCCCGACTTCCACAAGCACCCCGACTGGCTGGCGCCGCAGACCAACGGCCCCTGGGGCGTCTACGACCTCACCTTGGGCACCGCCCTCTACGCCGGCTTCACGCTCGGCGGCATGGCCACGACGGTGGACGGCGAGGTGCGGCGGGAGGACGGGTCGGTCATCGGCGGGCTCTACGCGGCCGGAGCCTGCGCGTCCAACATCGCGCAGGACGGCGCCGGCTACTGCTCGGGGACCCAGCTCGGCGAGGGGTCGTTCTTCGGACGCAGGGCCGGACTCGCCGCCGCCGCACGGGGGCGCGGCACAGCGCGATGAAGGCGAGATGGGTCGCTCCGCCACCGGAGGCGGCCGGGAATGTCGGCGCCGTCGCCTAACCTCTCGGCATCCGAGCAGCGGGAGGTGGGATGGCCACGTTCGTCTTCGTACACGGCGCCGGCGATGTCGGCTGGTACTGGCATCTGGTGGAAGCCGAGCTGCGTGCGCGCGGGCACGAGGCCGTCTCGCCGGACCTCCCCTGCGACGACGACTCGGTCGGCCTGGTCGAGTACGCGGACGCCGTGGTCGAAGCGGTCGGCGACCGGACCGATCTGGTCGTGGTCGCGCAGTCGTTCGGCGGCTTCACTGCCCCGCTCGTCTGCGACCGGGCGGCGGTTCGGATGCTCGTCCTGGTCGCGCCCATGATCCCGGTTCCCGGGGAGTCGCCCAGCGACTACTGGGCCAACACCGGATACGGCCAGGAGGAGCGGGAGAGCTACGACGGCACCATCGCCGTGTTCTACCAGGACGTCCCGGCGGAGCTCGCGGAGGAGGCGATGCGGCGGTCGCGGTCCCAGTCCGAGGCCCGCATGGGGGAACCGTCGCCGCTGCGGGCCTGGCCCGACGTCCCCACGCGGGTGCTGATCTGCCGCGACGACCGCCTGTTCCCCGCCGGCTACCTGCGCCGCGTCGCCCGCGAGCGCCTGGGCGTCACCCCCGACGAGATCGACGGCGGGCACACACCCGCGCTGAGCCGACCTCGCGAACTGGCCGACCGCCTTGAGGCCTACGCCGCCGAGCAGGGCCTCCACGGCGACCCCCGGACGAGCGCTTCCCGATGATGAGGGCGCGGTCGCCAGGCCGCCCCGAACACCGGTCGGGTCACGCGGCGGCCGGCCGTTCGCGGCGACTCATCTGGCCGCGGGCTTCAGGCGGTCTGCCACGCGCAGGAGGACCGGCCAGGTCTTCGGCCCGACGATCCCGTCGTCGTCGACATGGCCCCAGCGCTGCACCGCCTTCACGGCCGCCTCGGTCGCGGCGTCGAACGTGCCGTTGATGGAGACCTCGGGGTGGCTGCGCGCCAGCAGCAGCCCCTGCACCGTCTCCACGTCCTCGCCGGTGGCACCTCTGGCGAGCATCGGGAGGTTCCTCACCATGTTCTCCGTCCAGTCGTAGGCGGGCCGTCCGTAACCGGCGATGACGCCGGAGTCCCTGACGCGGCGCCTCACCGAGTCGCTCGTGTTGCCCTCGATCGTCTGCAGCCGCCCGCCGCCGAGGACCTTCTCGACGACGCCGACATGGTCGATCGCGCCGATGCTGTTGGTGGCGCCCCAGTCGAAGAACACGATGTCGCCGGGCTTCGCCTGGTCGACGCTCGCGGTCGTCCCGCTGTGCCAGCGTCCGGCCTTCTGGAAGTCCTGCGCGTGCCACACGGTGTAGGCGCGGTCCCCGCCCGGCAGGACGGCGCTCGCGTTCCCGCTGTGGCGCGCCCAGTAGGTGATGGCCATGTCGCACCAGGACGCCCTGAGGAACTCGTTCCCGTGCCTGGCCGCGTACTCCCGCGTGATCGTGTTCGGGCGGCCCGACATCCCGAGCGACTTGCGGGCCGCGGCGATCATCTTCGCCGCGGTCATCGCTCCTCCTCCTCGCCGACCGGCGGGCCGCGGAAGAACCCGTCGCGGTCCGGCGGGCCGTAGAGCCTTTCGAGGACGTCCTGCTCGTCGGGTTCGGTGGCCCGGTGGACGTCGGGGTTCACGTCCACCTCGTCCATGTGCTCTATCTCCTGGTCCATGAGGGTCTCCTGGTTCGCTCGCGCACGTCCGGCTTCGCGAGACCGCCGACCGCGGCGATGGTGACGGTTCCGGCACCGTCCGTCACATCGAGTCTGCGTCGGGGCGGGGGCGTTCCCATCCAGCCGATCAGGGACAGATCTGTGGCCTGACCAGCAGTTCTTGCGCTCGTCCACGGCTCGGCGCCGGCCCGCGCCGACGGGGCGGCGGCCAAAGATCGCAAGCGTGCCTTCGGCGGCCCGGCGTCCGGCTACGGTGAGCGGACTACCTCTGGGAGAGCGGGAGCGCAGGGTGGCAGGCAACGAGCACGAATCGATCGTCCAGATCCGCGACGACGTCCCGGCGTCCGCCCGGGTGTACGGATGGGCACTGGGCGGCAAGGACAACTACCAGGTCGACCGCGACTTCGCGTTGAAGACGGCGCCGGCCTTCCCCGAGTCGATCGACATCACCCGGCAGAACCGGCTGTTCCTGTACCGGGCGGTGCGCTACCTGGCGGCCGAGGCCGGGATCCGGCAGTTCCTGGACATGGGGTGCGGGCTGCCGACCGACAACAACGTCCACCAGGTCGCCCAGCGGTTCGCGCCGGACGCCCGCGTCGTCTACGTCGACCACGACCCCATCGTGCTCGCGCACGCCCGCGCGCTGCTGGGCGGCGACGGGTCCACCGTCGTCATCACCGCCGACTTCCGCGACACGCAGGCCATCCTGGCCGAGCCCGAGGTCGAGCGCCTGATCGACTTCGACGAGCCGCTGGCGGTGCTGTTCCTGTCGGTCGGCCACCACCTCACCGACGCCGACGACCCGCGCGGGATCATCCGCACGGTGATGGACCGGGCGGTGCCCGGCAGCCACCTCGCGTTCTCCCAGATCGTGTGCTCCGACCCCGACCGCGCCGCTGACCTGAACGCCCGGATGAGCGCGGCCGGCATCCCGTGGCAGAACCGCACCCGCGACGAGGTCGACGCGCTCCTGACCGACGGCCTGGAGCCGGTCGAGCCCGGCCTGGTCAACCTGATGCAGTGGCGGCCCGACCCCGACCAGCCGCCCCTGCCCCCCGTCCCGGAGGAGCTCACCCCCTTCGTCGGGGCCTCCAAGATGGGACGCGACTTCTGCGAGTACGGCGGCGTCCTCCGCAAGCCGTGAACGGCGGCGGAGAACCACCGGGCCCGGCCACCCGCGCGGGTGGCCGGGCCCGGTCGTCTCATTCCAGGGCCAGCAGCAGGGCGGCGGACCAGCTGAAGTTGGTCGAGTTCAGCGGGGCGCCCGTCAGCGGGTTGTAGTTCTCCATGATCGGTCCGTCTCCGAGCAGGCCCGACGCCGAGCCGCGCAGGCGGTCGGCCAGAGCGGACGCGTCGGCGCGGTAGCCGTACCTCTCCAGGCCCTTCAGGGAGAAGTAGGCCTGGTCGAGCCAGACGGGGCCGCGCCAGTACTTCTCCGGGGCGAAGTACGGCGAGCTCTTCGACACCGTCGCGAACGGCATCGGGGTGGCGAACTCGTCCGGATCGGTGAGCCTGCCGCGGACGGCGGCGGCCTGCGGGCCCGTCGCGACGCCCGCCCACAGCGGGATCGCGCCCTCGATGCCGCGGCCCCGGTCGGTGAGGCGCCGGCCCGACGCGAGGTCGGTGTCGTAGAAGAAGCCGGTCGCCGGGTCGTACATCTGCGTCCGGATCGCGGCGGTCAGCGTCCGCGCCTGCGCGGTCAGGCGCCGGGCCGCCGCCCGGTCGCCGAGCCGCCGCGCGATCGCCGCGAGGTAGCCCTTCTCGGCGGCGAGGTAGGAGTTGAGGTCGACGGACTCCTGGTTCAGGGAGTAGCCGACGACCCGTCCGGCGGCGTCCCGGTTCTCGACGACGGCGGTGCCGAGCGCGGCGTCGAAGCGCGGGGCGTTGTCCATGCCGCTCTCCCACGCGGCGGCCTGCCGCCGCGCCTCGCCCGTGTCGTTGGCCGGGTCGACGGTGGCGCCGTACTCGGCGAGGCCGTCGTGGTCGTGGTCCCGGTTGCGGTACCACCAGTCGTGGTAGGCGAGGAGCTTCGGGTACATCTCGCGCAGGAACCGGACGTCGCCGCTTCGCCGGTACGTCTCCCAGACCGCCCACGCGGCCAGCGGGGGCTTGGTGTTGCGCTCGTTCCAGTTGCCGCCCCCGCGGGCCGGGTCGTTGTAGAAGAGGCAGTCGGGGATCATGCCGGCGTCCTGCGGCCGGGTCCGCGAGGCCGCGGTGACCTGGTGGTCGAACATCGACCTGATCTGCGACTCGGCGAGCACCGGGTCGAAGCGGGCCACGCCGACCGCCTGCTTCCAGGTGTCCCAGGCCCAGAAGCCGCCGGTGAACCACTTGTAGGAGATCGACGGCGTGACGCCGCCGTGTTCGAGCCTCCCGGCCGGGCCGCGCCAGTTGGTGACGAGGGTTTCGAGCGCCTTGACCGCGAGGCGCCGCCGCCCGGCGGGCACGCCGTCGGTGACGTCCACGACGTACCCGCGCCAGCGGGCGTCGGTGTGACCGATCGCCTTGCCGGGGCGGCGCAGCAGGTCGCGGACGACCGGGGCCTCCCGTTCGCGTTCGGCGGCGGTGAAGGTGTAGGTCTCGGCCCAGGTCAGCGTGGACGAGCGGCGCGGCGCGAGGGTGAGCGGCCGCGCCAGGCCGGTGCGGTAGGAGTCGCCGGTGACGGTGGTGCGGACCGGCTCGGCGTGGGTCACCTCGAACCGCTCGGTGCCGTCGGTGAGGTAGTCCCACTGCTCGCGGACGCGGGCGAAGCCGACCTCGACTCCGCGCGGCGTGGCGCGCAGGGACGGCGCGCTCTTCATCGGCTCGTCGTCCGGGCGCAGGAGCGATCCGCTCCAGCCGACCTCCACCGTCCGGGTGCCGGACCCGGTGTTGGCGACGGACGCGCGGACGAGCGCGCTGTGCCCGGAGGCGAAGCGCAGTTCGAGGGTGAGCCGCAGGCCGGGGAGGTCGTAGACCTGGCGCAGCATCCCGGGCAGCGCGGTGAGCCGGGGTGCGCCGGCGGCGCCGAGGTCGAGGTCACGGCCGTCCGCGCGCAGGCTGATGCGGCTGAACGCCTTGCTCAGCCACCACGGGTATTCCTGGGCGATGTAGAGCGGCCCGGAGAATCCGCCGTACGCGTCCTTGTCGCCTGGCCCTGGCAGGGCGTAGGCGTGCCAGGCGCCGCGGTCGCTGAACACGTTGACGTCGTTGACCTCCGCGGGCAGGGCGTTGGCCGGGACGCCGTGCATGTCGAGCACGTCGGCGTAGCCTTCCGGGCCCGTGGTCTCCGCCGCGGCGGACGCCGGCACGGCGGTGGTGATGAGGGCGGAGCCGAGCGTCAGCCCGGCCAGGACGTTGCGCGATCGTCGCATGATCACCTCTCGGGGTGGGGGTGGGCCGTCCTGAGCACCGCCGCCCCGAGCGGGGGCAGCCGCAGCGCGTCCCGCACGGCGGCACCGGACAGGAGGTCGACGCCGGCCGGGACGGGGACGTCCGTCTCGGCGTCGCGGTGGTTGAGCAGGAAGAGGTAGGACGCGCCGGGCCCGTCGCGGCGGATCGCCTCGACCCCGGCCGGGACGTCGAGCACCGGCCGGACGCCGGCGTCGGCGAATGCCTCGTCCAGCACGTGGCCGATGCCGTCGCCCAGATGGCAGCTCACGTACCAGGCCCGGCCCGCGCCGTGCGCGTTGCGGGTGACGGCCGGGCGCCCGGCGAGCGCACCGGGGCCGTAGACGGCCGCGGTCTCCGCTCCGGCCGTCTCCAGCCACTCGCTCCAGAGCGTTGCCTGGAACGTGCGGTCGCCCCACGCCACATCGACGGACGCGCCGTCAGGGACGGGCCAGAACTCGTCGACGACTACTCCGAGCACGTCCCGGAGCGGTGCCGGGTAGCCGCCCAGGTGCACATGGTCGTGGTCGTCGACGATGCCGCTGAAGAAGCCGCAGACCAGGCGGCCACCGCCCGCGACGTACGAGCCGAGCCAGGCGGCCGTCGCGTCGCTCACCATGTAGAGGTTGGGCAGCAGCACGACCCGGTACGGCGCCAGATCCGCGCCCCGAGGGACGAAGTCGACGGTCACATTGCGCGCGTACGCGGCCCCGTACCAGGACAACGTCAGGTCCTTGAGCCGGAGCCTGGACGAGGGGTGGTCGTCCAGTTCCAGGGCCCACCAGGACTCCCAGTCCAGGACGATCGCGACATCGGCCGTGGTTCGGGTACCGGCGATCTCGGCGAGCCGCGCGAGGTCGCGGCCGAGGCGGACGGTCCGGTCCCATTGCGGCGAGCCCGTGCCGCGATGCGGCAGGAGCGCGCTGTGGAACTTCTCGGCCCCGGCGCGCGACGCCCGCCACTGGAAGTGCAGGACGCCGTCCGCGCCGCGCGCCACCGCCTGGAGGGACCACAGCCTGCCCAGCGCGGGCGGCTTCGGCACGTTGACCGGGCGCCAGCTCACCGCCGACGGCGCCTGCTCCATGAGCAGCCAAGGCCGCCCGCCCTTCAGCGAGCGCATCAGGTCGAAGTTCATCGCGGCGTTCACGTGCGCCGCCGGGTCGGCCGGGTCGGGATAGGCGTCGTCGGACACGACGTCCTCGTGCGCCGCCCACTTCCAGTAGTCCAGCGGCTTGAACATCGACATGAAGTTCGTCGTCACCGGGAGGCCCCCGCCGTCCTCGTCCAGGACGGCCTTCTCCGCCAGGTAGCAGCCGAGCAGGGCGTCGGAGCAGAACCGGCGCCAGTCGAGCAGCTGCGTCGGGTTCACCGGTCCGGGCGCGGTGCGCGGCGGCTCGATCTCCTCCCACCGGCCGTAGCGCTGCGACCAGAAGTCGGTCGCCCAGGCGCGGTTCAGCTCCGCGACGCCGCCGTACCGCTCCCGCAGCCAGGACCGGAAGCCGGCCGCGGACGCCGCGCAGAAGCACTCGGTCACGTGGTCGCCGTACTCGTTGTGGACGTGCCACAGCACGACCGCCGGATGGCCGCGGTACCGCCGAGCGATCATCCGGGCCAGCCGCGCCGCCGACTCCCGGTAGACGGGCGAGGAGGGGCAGTAGTGCTGCCGGGACCCGAACTCCAGCCGGACCCCGTCCGCCGTGACGGGCAGGACCTCCGGATGGGCGCGCACCAGCCACGCGGGCGGCGACGCGGTGGCGGTGGCGAGGTCGGCGGCCACGCCGTGCGCGGCGAGCAGGTCCAGCAGCCGGTCGAGCCACCCGAAGTCCCATTCGTCCGGGCCGGGTTGCAGCCGCGCCCACGAGAACACGCCGACCGTGACCAGGTTGACCCCGGCCTCGTTCATCAGCCGGACGTCCTCCGCCCAGACCTCCTCGGGCCACTGCTCGGGGTTGTAGTCCCCGCCATAAAGCAGCCCTGGCACCCCAATGGAAGTCACCCCTGCTCCTTGCGGGGGGACGACCCCCCGCACCCCCCGGTTCGCTTCGCTCATCCCTGTTCCTTGCGGGGGGACGACCCCCCGCACCCCCCGGTTCGCTTCGCTCATCCTTTGACCGCCCCTCCCAAGAGCCCCGACACGAACTGCTTCTGGAACAGGAAGAAGATGGCCATCAGCGGGAGCGTCGCCAGGAAGGAGCCGAGGATCAGGCCCGTGTAGTCGACGTGGCTCTGGCCGATGAGCGTGTACAGCGCGACCGGCGCGGTGTACTTGTCCTCGGTGTTCAGCATCAGCAGCGGCCACAGGAAGGCGTTCCACTGCGTCATGAAGGTGAAGATGACCAGCGCGCCGAACTGGGGCCGGACCACCGGCAGGACGACCCGGTAGAAGATGTGCAGGTCGCCCGCCCCGTCGATGCGGGCCGACTCGATCAGCTCGTCCGGGAAGCCGAGGAACGCCTGGCGCATCAGGAAGATGCCGAACGAGTTGGCCAGGAACGGCAGGATGACCGCCTGGTAGGTGTCGACCCATCCGAGGCTCGCCATCATCTGGAACAGCGGGACGAGCAGGACCTGGAACGGGATCATCATGGTCGCCAGCACCGCGCCGAGGAGCAGCCGCCGTCCCCGGAACCGGTACTTGGCCAGCGCGTACCCGCACATCGCGGAGACCAGCGAGCTGAGCACGGTGTAGACGACGGCGACGCCCGCGCTGTTGAGCATGACCCGGCCGAAGCCGATGCTGTGCTCCAGTTCCACCAGGTTGTGCAGGAAGCGCCCGCCCGGCAGGAACGGCGGCGGGGACGCGAACAGCTCGGAGTCGTCGCGGGTGGAGGCGACCACCATCCAGTAGAACGGCGCCGCGCTGACGACCGCGCCGGCCAGGAGCAGCAGCGAGGCGAGCACCCGGCCCGCCCCGGGACGGCCCTTTCCTCGGGCGGCGGGGCTCACCGGGACGCCTCCTTCCCGAAGAAGCGGAACTGGGCGTAGGAGATCAGCCCGATGACCGCGACGACGACCCAGGAGATGGCGGCCGCGTAGCCGAAGTCGAGCTGCTCGAAGCCGACCTTGTACAGGTAGAGGACGGGCGTGGTGGTGGCGTTGCCGGGTCCGCCGCCGGTCAGCACGTAGTTCTCGTCGAAGAGCTGGAGCGTTCCGATCGTCGAGGTCACCGAGCAGAACAGGATGACGGGGCGCAGCTGCGGCATGACCACCCGGACGAAGGTGGTGACGGCTCCGGCGCCGTCGATGGCGGCCGCCTCGTACTGCTCCCGGCCGATCGCCTGGAGCCCGGCGAGCAGGATGACCGCGTTGTAGCCCGTCCACCGCCAGGTGATCGAGCCGATCAGCGCCAGCCGCGCCCAACCGGGGCCGTTCAGCCAGTCGACGGCGGGCAGGCCCACCGCGTCGAGCAGCTGGTTCACCAGGCCGCCGTCGGTCTTGAGCAGGACGCGGAACACCACCGAGTAGGCGACCAGCATCGTGACGGCGGGCAGGAAGTAGGCGATGCGGAAGCCCGAGCGGAGCCGCAGCCAGGACTGGTTCAGCCCGAACGCCAGCAGCAGCGCCAGCCCGATCATGACCGGGACCTGGACGAGCAGGATCAGGCCGGTGTTGCGCAGCGCGGCCCAGAAGACGGGGTCCGCCGCCATGCGGCGGTACTGGGCGAGCCCGACCCAGGTCGTCACGCCGTCGCGGTCGGCGGTGAAGCTCTGGTAGAGGCCGGCCAGCAGCGGATAGGCGAAGAAGAACGCCAGCAGCGCCGCCGCCGGGCCCGCGAAGACCCACGGCGTGGTCCGGCGGCGCCACCGCTCCCGCCACCGGGGCGGCGGCGCGTCCGGCCGGTCCGCCGAGGCGGCTCCGGCCTTCCGTTTCGTCACGTCGACGGCCACGGCGTCACCCGGCGATCGGCCGGCCGGTCGCGGCGGCGATCTGCTTGGCCGCCGAGCCCAGGGCCTTCGCCGGGTCGTCCCCGTGCAGCACGATTCCGGAGACGGTGCGGAGGACGACGTCCCGCGCCTTGGGGGCGTCCTTGGTGATCTCGATCGGCGGGACCTTGTTCGCGAGGTCGGCGAACGTCGCGAAGACGGGCCGGTCCCCGTAGTAGGGCTGCGGCGCGGTGACGAACGGGTCCTTCAGCGCGGGCAGGTAGGCGGGGAACAGGCCCTCGTTCTTCAGCATGGACACCTGGTTGGCGGTGTCGGCGAGGGCGAACTCGATGAACGCCCACGCCGTCCGCGCGTTCGCGCTGCGGCCGCTGACCGCGAGCGTCGACCCGCCGTCGTTGGACGTCCGCACCCCGCCCTGGTCGAACGCGGGCAGCGGCACGACCCCGAACTTGCCCTTCAGTTCGGGCATCTCGTCGGTGAGGGTGCCCGACCACCACACCGCGTAGGGGGTGGTGGCGACCTTGCCCGCCTTGGTCGCGGAGACCAGGCCGTCCCAGCCCTTCTCGAAGGCGACGAGGTCCTTGTCGGCGAGCGTCTTGAGCAGCGTCGCGGCGCGGACGGCCTCCCGGTCGGCGACGGCGATCTTTCCGTCGCGGATGTAGCCCTGCCCCTGCTGCTGGAGCAGCATCGGGAACATGCTGTCCTCCTGCGGGTCCATGACGAGGAGCTTCCTGCCGGTCCTGGCCTTGATCTGCTCGCCGGCGCGGACGTAGTCGTCCCAGGTCGCGATGCCCGCCGGGTCGACGCCGGCCTTCTCGAACATGTCGGCGCGGTAGTAGAGCGCGCAGGGTCCGCCGTCCCAGGGCAGGGCGAAGACCTTGCCGTGCCCGTCGGTGACGTCCTTCCACGCGGCGCGGGCGAACTCGGCCTCGCGGGCGCCGGCGAGCGGGGTCAGGTCGTACAGCCCGCCGGGGAAGGCGCCGATGTAGCCGGGCAGCCGCGTGCCCTCGATGGTGAGGACGTCGGGCAGGCCCTTCCCCGACTTCAGCCCCACGGTGATCTTGTCGTAGGCGTTGTCGTAGCCGATGTCGACGACGTCGACGCTCGTCCCGGGATGGCGCTGCTCGAAGGCGGGGGCGAGCCGCTTCAGCGCCTTCGCCGCGACGTCCCACGACCAGACGCTGACCTTCCCTTCGATCTTGGCCTGCGCGCCCGCGCTGAGCGCGGGCCCCGCCTTCTTCGCGCCGCCTCCGGTGGCGCAGCCGCTCGCGCCGAGCAGCGCCGAGACGGCTCCGGCGACTCCGGCGGTCAGGACGGTCCGGCGTCCGATGATCGACCGTTCGGGGTTGGTCGCCATCTTGCCTCCCCAGGAGATTCGGGATAATTCTGTATACAGCACACTGCATCATGTGTTTTCGTCAAGAGGGTGAGGCAAGGAATGTGAAGGAGAGCGAGATGAACGCGCACCCCTACATCCCGAACTCGGCGCCGGCGGTGCGGCGGGCGATGCTGGCGGCGATCGGGGCGCAGAGCGTCGAGGACTTCTACGCGGACGTGCCCGGCCGCATCCGGCTGGACCGCCCGCTGGACCTGCCGCCGCCGCTGCGCTCCGAGGCCGAGCTGGTCCGGCACGTCGGCGGGCTGCTGCGGCGCAACACCAGCGCCCAGGAGTCGCTGAGCTTCCTCGGCGCCGGGTGCTACCACCACCACGTGCCCGCGGTGGTCGACGAGGTGGTCAACCGGAGCGAGTTCCTCACCGCGTACGCGGGCGAGCCGTACGAGGACCACGGCCGCTTCCAGGCGCTCTGGGAGTACCAGTCGCTGATGGGCGAGCTGCTGGAGATGGACGTCGTGAGCGTGCCGGTGTACGACGGCCACCAGGCCGCCGCCACCGCGCTGCGCATGGCGGGTCGGATCACCGGCGCCCGGCGGCTGCTGCTGGTGACGGCCGTGGACCCGGACAAGCTGTCCAAGATCGAGGACTACGTGCGTCCCGTCCACGACGTGGTGCTCGTGCCGGTGGACCCGGCGACCGGGCTGGCCGACACGGCCGCCGTGCGGGCGGAGCTCGCGGCCGGGGACGTCGCGGCGGTGTTCGCGGAGGCGCCCTCGGCGTCCGGGATCCTGGATCCGGCGCTGCCGTCGCTGGCCGAGATCGCGCACGAGGCCGGGGCCCAGTACGTCGTCGGCTGCAACCCCATCTCCCTGGGGGTGGTGACCCCGCCGGCGGAGTACGGCGCCGACATCGTCTGCGGCGACGTCCAGCCGCTCGGGCTGCCCATGAGCTACGGCGGGATGAACGGCGGCTTCATCGCGACGCGGGACGAGGAGCTCTACGTGAGCGAGTTCCCCTCCCGGCTGTTCGGCCTGGCGCCCACCAGTGTCGAGGGCGAGTACGGCTTCGGCGACGTGGCCTACGAGCGCACCTCATTCGCCGTCCGCGAGGAGGGCAAGGAGTGGGTGGGCACGGCCGCCGCACTGAACGGCATCGCCGCCGGGGTGTTCCTGGCGCTGATGGGTCCGCAGGGCATGCGGGAGGTCGCGGAGACGATCCTGGCGAACACCCGGTACGCGCTGGACCGGCTGGCCCGGGTGCCCGGCGTGGAGGCCCCCTACGCGGACGCGCCCCACTTCGCCGACTTCACCCTCCGCTTCACCGGTTCGCGCTCCGCCGCCGAGGTCGGCGACGCGCTGCTGGACCACGGGATCTTCGGCGGCAGGGTCCTGTCCGGGACCGACGCGCTGTACTGCGTCACCGAGATCCACACCAAGGACGACATCGACCGGCTGGCCGAGACCCTCCAGGAGATCGCCAAGTGAAGACGGGCCCGACCCCCTCCCCCCTCACCCCCGCCGACGCGAAGATCGGGCCGAAGCCCCCGCTGCGCCGGTTCCACCAGGCCCGGTGGGACGAGCCGCTGCTGTTCGAGCTGGGCTCCCCGGGCGAGCGCGGCGTGCTGCCGCCCGCGCCGGGGGTGCCCGCGGACGTCGTCCTCCCGGACGGGCTGCGCCGCGCCGCGCCGCCCGCGCTGCCGGAGCTGTCGCAGCCCCAGGTGCTCCGGCACTACCTGCGGCTGTCGCAGGAGAACCTCGGCGCCGACCTCAACGTCGACGTCGGCCAGGGCACCTGCACCATGAAGTACAGCCCCAAGGTCAACGACCGGTTCGTCCGCGACCCGAAGGTGGCCGGGCTCCACCCGCTGCAGGACGAGCGGACCGTGCAGGGCGTCCTGGAGATCATGTACCGGCTGGAGGGGCTGCTGCGCGAGATCTCCGGCATGGACCGGTTCACGCTCCAGCCGGGCGCCGGCTCCGCCGCGATCTACACCAACGTCGCGATGATCCGCGCCTACTTCGCGGCGCGCGGGGAGGCCGAGACCCGCGACGAGGTCATCACCACGATCTTCTCGCACCCCTCCAACGCGGCCTGCGCCAAGACGGCCGGGTACAAGGTCATCACCCTGTACCCGGACGCCGACGGCTACCCCGACATCGAGGCGCTCAGGCGGGCCGTCGGCCCCCGCACCGCGGCCCTGCTCATCACCAACCCCGAGGACACCGGGCTGTTCAACCCGCGGATCGAGGAGTTCGTCCGGATCGTGCACGAGGCGGGCGGGCTGTGCGCCTACGACCAGGCCAACGCCAACGGCATCCTCGGCATCACCCGCGCCCGCGACACCGGGTTCGACCTGTGCCACTTCAACCTGCACAAGACGTTCTCCACACCGCACGCGTGCGGCGGGCCCGCCGCGGGCGCCTGCGGCGTGACCGCGGAGCTCGCCCCCTACCTGCCGACGCCGACCGTCGAGTTCGACGGCACCCGCTACCGCCTGGACGACGACCGGCCCGAGTCGATCGGGAAGATCCGGCCGTTCTACGGCGTCGTGCCGAACCTGGTCCGCGCCTACGCCTGGATCATGTCACTGGGCGGGGAGGGGCTGCGCGAGGCCGCGGAGACGGCCGTCCTCAACAACAACTACCTGATGGCGAAGGTGCTCCAGATCCGCGGGGCGTCGGTGCCGTACGCGCCGGGACGGCCGCGGATCGAGCAGGTCCGCTACAGCTGGGAGCGGCTCGCCGAGGAGACCGGCGTGCACAGCGGGGACATCGGCCTCCGCGCGGCCGACTTCGGCACCCACTACTGGACGAGCCACCACCCCTACATCGTCCCCGAGCCGATGACGCTGGAGCCGACCGAGTCCTACTCCAGGGCCGACCTCGACGAGTACGCCGCCATCCTCGCCGAGGTCGCCCGGGAGGCCTACGAGGACCCGGAGACCGTCCGGACCGCGCCGCACCGCTCCACCGTGCACCGCGCCCGCGAGGACGTCCTGGACGACCCGGCCACCTGGGCGGTCACCTGGCGCGCCTACCGCCGGAAGGTCCTCGGGGAATGAGGGCGCCGCGATGAGGGTCGGGCTGGTGGTGAACCCGGTCGCCGGGCTCGGCGGCCGGGTCGGGCTCAAGGGCAGCGACGGCGCCGACGTCCAGGAGAAGGCCCGCGCGCTCGGCGCGACGCCGCGCGCGTCGCGCCGCGCCGAGCTCGCGCTGGCGGAACTTTGCTCCCGGCTCGGCGGCCCATTCACGGTGCCGACGGCGGGCGGGCCCATGGGCGAGGACGCCGTCGCGGGCGCCGGGCTGGTCCCCGACGTCCGGTACGAGCCCGGTGAGCCGACCACGCCGGCCGACACCGTGCGCGCCGCGACCGCGCTCGCGCCGCACGTCGACCTGCTGCTGTTCGCGGGCGGCGACGGGACGGCGCGCGACGTGCTGGACGCGGTCGGCTCAGCGGTCCCCGTGCTCGGCGTGCCCACCGGCGTGAAGATGCACTCGGCGGTGTTCGGGGCGACGCCCCGCGCCGCCGGGGAGGCGGCCGCCCTGATGGCCGCGGGCGGCGTGCGGATCCGGGACGCCGAGGTGCTGGACCTGGACGAGGACGCCGTCCGGGACGGCCGGGTCTCCGCGCGCCTGTACGGACACCTGCGGGTGCCCGACATACCGGTGCGCATCCAGCAGCGGAAGGTGGGCGGCACGGTCGCCGACCCGTCGTCGGTGTCCGGCATCGCCGCGGGCCTCGCGGAACGCGCCGGGCCGTCCGATCTGCTGGTGCTCGGGCCCGGCACGACCATGCGCGCCGTGGCGGCCGCCCTCGGCGCCGACGTCCCCCTCATGGGCGTCAACGTGCTGGCGGGCGGCGGGACCGCCGTCGCGGCGGACGTCTCCGCCGCCGAACTGGAGGCGCTGGTGGACACCGCCCCGGCGTGGATAGCCGTGACTCCGATCGGCGGGCAGGGTTTCCTGTTCGGCAGGGGCAACCAGCAGATCTCCCCCGCCGTGCTGCGCGCGGCCGGCCGCGACCGGCTCGCGGTGGTGGCGACCGAGGCCAAGCTCGCCTCGCTCGGCGGCCGGCCCCTGATGGTCGACACCGGCGACGAGGACCTCGACGCCGACCTGCGCGGCCACCTGCCCGTGCTCACCGGCCACGGCCGGTTCGCCATGTACCCCGTCCGATGACCGCCCGAGGAAAGGCAGCGCGAACGTGAACTCACTCGAAGGCAAGACCGCCGTGGTCACCGGGGCCGCGGGCGGCATCGGCCGGGCCGCCGCCGAGCTGATGGCCGGGCTCGGCGCCGCGGTCGTCCTGGCCGACGTCGACCAGGCGGGGGCGGAGGCGGCGTCCGCGATCGGGGCCGCGGGCGGCCGGGCCGCGTTCGTGCGCGGGGACGTCTCCGCCGCGGCCGACTGCGAGCGGATCGTCGCCGCCGCGCGGGACGCCTACGGCGGGGTGGACGTCCTGTTCAACAACGCGGGCATCATCCGCCGCTCCACCGTCCTGGAGATCGGCGAGGACGACTGGGACCTCGTGATGGCCGTCAACGTCAGATCGATCATGTTGATGAGCCGGGCGGCGATACCGTTGATGGCCGCCGCCGGGGGCGGCAGTATCATCAACACCGGCTCCGGCTGGGGCATTCAGGGGGGAGCGCGGGCGGTGTCCTACTGCGCCTCCAAGGGGGCCGTGGTGAACATGACCCGGGCCATGGCGATCGACCACGGGCCGCAGAACATCCGGGTCAACTGCGTGTGCCCCGGCGACACCGACACCGGCATGCTCGCCGAGGAGGCCCGCCAGCTCGGCGAGCCGGCGGAGGCGTTCTACGCCGACGCGGCGGACCGCCCCCTCGGCCGGATCGGCAGGCCCGCCGACATCGCGGCAATGGTGGCGTTCCTCGCGGGCGACCAGGCCTCGTTCGTCAGCGGAGCGGTCATCCCCGTCGACGGCGCGGGCACGGCCTGACCGTCCGGTCACCCCAGGAGAGGAAGACGACAGCATGCCGATCGACCGCCGCCCCCTGCGCGAACAGATCAAGGACGAGATCCTGGACCGGCTGGGCAAGGGCGAGTTCGCCCCCGAGCAGGCGATCAACGAGATGGTGCTGGCCGCCGACCTCGGCGTCAGCCGCACCCCGCTCCGCGAGGCGCTGATCGGGCTGGAGCGCGAGGGCATCATCGTGAGCGAGCGCGGCAAGGGGTTCCGGTTCGCGCCGATGAGCCCCGAGGAGTTCGACGACCTCACCACGATCGTCGCCGCGCTGGAGTCGCTGGCGGTGGAGCTGACCGACCCCGAGTTCCTGCGCTCGGTCGCCCCCCGGCTGCTGGAGGAGGCCCGCGCGTTCTCCGTCCCCGAGGCGGAGCACGCGGTGATAGAGCGCTACGACGACGCCTGGCACGACCTTCTGCTCTCCGGCTGCCCGAACGAGCGCCTGATGGACCTCATCACCTCCCTGAAGCTCACCATGCACCGCTACGAGCGCGTCGTGGTGGGCGACTGGGAGGTCCTGGAGCGCTCGGCCGAGGAGCACGAGCGGATCGCCGAGCGCCTGGTCGCCTCGGACGTCGAGGGCGCCGTCGAGGCCCTGAAGGCCAACTGGCAGAGCGGCAAGGACCGGATCCTCGCCCGCCTCACCGAGCGCTGACGAATGCAATACCATATTTCACCTGCAGTCTTCTGCTCCCTGCCCACCCGTCACCGAGGCCCGGGGGTCGCGAACCCGATGCTGAACCTGCCCTCGCTCGGCCCGCGGAAGAGCGTCCGGGTCCAGATCGCCCACGCGCTGCGCGCGGCGATCGTCAGCGGTGAGATGCGCTCCGGCGTCGTCTACTCGGCTCCGGCCATCGCCGAGCGGTTCGGGGTGTCGCCGACCCCCGTCCGGGAGGCCATGATCGACCTGGCCCGGGAGGGGCTGGTCGAGGTCGTCCGCAACAAGGGCTTCCGGGTCAGCGAGCTGTCCGACCACGAGCTGGACGAGATCACCGACGTCCGGGCGCTGATCGAGATCCCCGCCGTCGTGCGGGTCGCGCGGGCCGGCCGGGCCGCGGAGGTCCGCGCGCTGCGGCCGCTCGCGGAGGAGATCGTCGCGGCGGCCGAGAAGCGGGACGTGCTCGCCTACATCGACACCGACCACCGCTTCCACCTCGCCCTGCTCGGGCTCGGCGGCAACGCCCAGCTCGTCCGGCTGGTGAGCGAGCTGCGCTACAAGTCGCGGCTCTACGGCGTGCCGACGCTGGCGGAGCGGGGCGAGCTCGAACCGTCCGCGCGCGAGCACGAGGAGCTGATCGAGGCGGTGGCGAGCGGCGACGCGCGGGCCACCGAGGCGCTCATGCGCCACCACCTGCGGCACGTCCGCGGCATCTGGGCCGACCGGCCCGAGGGCCGGTGACGGCCGACCGGCCCGAGGGCCGGTGACGGCGCCCGCTCAGCACAGGTCCCACGACGGCACCGGCCCGGGCGGCGGCGGTGACAGGAGGGCCGCCGACCCCTCCGGCAGCGGAAGGGTGAAATAGACCGCCTTGCCGGATACCGGGGTCGGACCGAGCCGGGCTCGGGCGGGGCGGACGCCCCAGCGTCCACCCGCCTCTCCGGTGAGCGCGTTCACGAGCAGCAGGCCGCGTCCGCCGCAGGCGTCTGAGGGCCCGCCACCGAGCAGGGCGTCGGTGTCCGCCGGCCCGGTGGCGACCGGACCGCGCCAGGGTCCGGCGTCGAACACCTCGAAGGTGAGCCGCAGGGAGGGACGGCGGGCGAGATGCGCCCACACCTCGGCGCGCTCCCGGTCGCCGTGCACGACGGCGTTGGTGGCGAGCTCGGAGATGACCGTCTGGGCGTCGCGGACGGCGGCCGAGGGCAGGCCCAGTTCACCGAGCACCGACCGGGCGATGGAGCGCGCGACCGCCGCCGCCCTGGGACCGGGCGGCAGAGGCCAGGCCCGGAAGGCGCCGGCGGCCGGTTCCGCACCCGCCATCTCCGCTGTCTGCGACTGTTCCGGCATAAGCGATCGCTTTCCACGAGAATTTCCCGGGGGCGCGTTCGGCCCCCAGGAGAGGCAAAGGGGTGAGAAGGGCTCTCCTGGAGGCCGACGAGACGGGGTCTCCCTTCTTCCATCCGCGCGATCACGGCCCAGAAGACCGAGGGTGAGGGGCCGCTGATACCGGATCGCCTACCTTTGTGGAGGAGTACGGGAATTATTGCGGCCGGTCCGAGTCGGACGTCATCGGCTGATGCATAATTTCCAGCTATGGATCTCGACATCAGTCACCTTCGCATGGTGTGCGCGATGGCGGAGACCGGGAGCGTCACCCGGGCGGCGGCCCGGATGGGGATGTCCCAGCCGGCGATGTCGAACCAGCTCCGCCGGGTCGAGGAGATCGTCGGCGGGGCGCTGTTCACCCGCAGCCGGTCCGGCCTGGAGCCGACCCCGCTCGGGAGCCAGGTCATCAGCCGGGCGCGGACGATCCTGTCGGAGATGGACACCCTGTTCGGCGACCTGCGCGGACCGCGCGGACCGCAGGAGGCCCTCGGCCTCGGGTGCGTCCATCTCGCCTGCGTGGGGAGCATCGTCGCGCGGGTCGGCGAGGCGCTTCCCGACCGCGAGATCTCGCTGCGCATCGAGCCCTCCTCCGCCCTGCTGGGCGACGCCCTCGCCCGCGGCCATCTCGACGCGGCGCTGCTCGGGCTCATGGAGGGGTTCGACATCCCGCTGGCGGCGCCGGTGGTCACCCGCACCCTGGTGCCGCGCTACCCGATCTTCGTCACCCTGTCCGCGAACCATCCGCTCGCCGACCGGGACGAGATCGACCTGTTCGACCTGCGCGACGAGTCGTGGGTGGCCCCGCCGGGCGCCGACGACGGCTCGCTGTCGTCCCTGCGGGCCTCGTGCCGGGCCGCCGGCTTCGAGCCGATCGTGCGCTACGAGGCGCCGAGCGGGTCGGCGTGCCCGCTGGTCGCGGCGGGGCACGGCGTCCGGCTGGTGGATCCGTCCTGGCCGCCGCAGCCCGGCACGGTCGTGCGGCCCCTGGCCGGGGAGCCGCAGGTCGCCAGGCTGATCGTGGCCTGGCGCCGCGACCGCCTGGGCGAGGAGGAGGCCGCGGCGCTCTACCGGGGGCTGGCGGCCGCCTACGTCGAGCACACCGACACCCACCCGGCCTTCGGCGCCTGGTGGCACGCCCATCCCCAGGTCCACCCGCTGGTCTGAACCCGCGGATGTGATCAAGCCGCGCCGGGGCGGGAGGCCGGGCTCCGGGCCGTCTACGTGGCGGTATTCTGATCGTGGGTGAGGAGGGCGTATGGATCCGGTGGCCGATGCCATGGTCGGGCTGCCGGACCTCGGCGGCCAGAGCAGTCTGCGCGGTCAGGTGGCCGAGGCGCTGCGCAAGGCGCTGGCGACGGGCACGCTGCGCTCGGGCGTCGTGTACTCCGCCCCCGCCCTGGCGGACGAGTTCGGGATCTCCCCCACGCCGGTCCGCGAAGCCATGATCGACCTGGTGCGGGACGGCCTGTTCGAGGCCGTGCGCAACCGGGGCTTCCGCGTCGTGCGGCCGTCCGCCCGCGACCTCGCCGAACTCACCGAGATCAGGGAACTGGTCGAGGTCCCCGCCGTCGCCCGGCTGGCCGGCGCCGTTCCCGAGGCGGCCCGCCCGCGCCTGCGCGCCCTCGCGGAGGAGGCCCTCGCGGCCGCGCGGGAAGGCGACCCGATCGGCTTCCTCGACGCCGACCACCGGTTCCACTCGGAACTGCTCGAACTCACCGGCAACCGGACGCTGGTCCAGACGATCCTCGACCTGCGCGGCCGCTCGCAGATGCACGGCCTCATCCGTCCGGCCTCGACGGAGACGCTGGTGGCGTCGGCGGAGGAGCACCTCGCGCTGCTGGACGCGCTGGTCGCGGGCGACGCCGAGGAGGCGCGGGAGCTCATGACGCGCCACCTCGACCACGTGCGGGGCGGCCACCGCTGACCGCGGCCCCCGTCCACGGGGCGCTTGGCCGGATCCGGCCGCAACTCGTCCGAGCTGGGCCTTCGTCGGAGCGATCACTCTTGGCAAGTGACGTTTCACATTTTACAGTGCAATTTCACATTGTATTAGCGGACGCCGCGGCCGGACGCCGCGGCACCCCCGTCCGCGAAGGAGGAACCCCCGTATGGTCCGCCCGAAGCGCAGAAGGGCCGCCGCGGCCGTCGCCGTGGCCGCCGCTCTGACCGCGGCCTCACTGACCGCGCCGGCCCGCGCCGACGCCCCCGGTGGCCGTGGCGCGCCCCCCGCCCCCTCCCCCGACCGCAGGTCCCAGACCCAGATCCAGCAGGAGGCCAAGGAGACACTCGTCAAGCAGATCGCCAAGGACCAGGGCGTCCCGGCGGCCGAGGCGCGCCGCCGGGCCGACCGGCAGCCCGCGCAGTTCAAGCTGGCCGCGCGGCTCGGCAAGGATCTCGGCGCGGCGTACGGCGGCGCCTGGATCGACCAGGCGCACGGCGGCGAGCTCACCGTCGGCGTCACCGGCGCCGGCGCCTCGGCCGCGGTGCGGTCGAAGGCGAGGAGCGCCGGACTGGGCGCCACCAGGACGAAGAAGGTCCGGTACGGCTTCGCGCATCTCCAGCGGGTGTCCGCCTCGCTGGCCAAGCGGGTCGCCAAGGCCAACAAGGGCGCGGAGAACGGCCTGCAGACCGGCATCGTCACGTCGGGGAACGTGGTCAAGCTGAGCAGCCTCAAGGGCGCCGCGCTCACCCCGGCCCAGCGCGACGTCGTCGGCTGGGCGCGGCGGACGTTCGGCGGCGCCGTCCAGGTGTCGACCTACGCCCACAAGTCGGTGCCCCGGTACTGCCAGGACGACTACGCCTGCGACCCGCCGCTGCGGTCCGGCCTCGCCATCTTCACCGGCGGGGCGCGCTGCACCAGCGCGTTCATGACGTACTCGGGGAGCCGGTACTACATGCTGACCGCCGGCCACTGCGCCGAACTCGGCTACTGGTGGGACGTGTCCACCTACAGCTACGGCTACCAGAACGTCGGCGGCGCCGCGGACTACACCTTCGGCTGGTACGGCGACTACGCGGCCGTGTCGGTCGACGACCCGGGCTGGTGGCAGCCCAGAGGGTGGGTGCTCCCCCAGACGTCCATCTACGGAAGCGAGGGCGACTACGTCGGCGGATACGTCTGCAAGCAGGGCTCGACCACCGGGTACACCTGCGGGACGATCACGGAGGTCGACGCCACCGTCTCCTACCCGGACCGGACGCTGTCCGGCATGACCTGGAGCACCGCGTGCGACGGCCCCGGTGACAGCGGCAGCGGGGTCTTCGACGGCAACTACGCCCACGGCATCCTGAGCGGCGGCCCGAACTCGGGGTGCGGAATGATCCACGAGCCCATCGGCCGGGCCCTGTCCGGCCTCGGGGTGTCACTGCTCAGCGGCTGACCTCGTCGGCCACGCGTTCAGGGGCGGTGCCGTGCCCGGAGATCCGGGCACGGCACCGCCCCACACGCGCGCCGGAACGTCAGTCGTTGAGGGACTGCATCCAGAGCTCGATCTCCTCGGGGTGGCGCGGCAGCGCGGAGGACATCAGGCGGGCGCCGGTCTCGGTGACGAGCACGTCGTCCTCGATGCGGACGCCGATGCCGCGCAGTTCCGGAGGCAGCGTCAGGTCGTCCGGCTGAAGGTAGAGGCCCGGCTCCACGGTCAGCACGTGCCCGGGGTGCAGCTCCCCGTCGAGGTACTGGGACGCCCGGGCCGCCGCGCAGTCGTGGACGTCCATGCCGAGCATGTGCCCGCTGCTGCAGAGGGTGTAGCGGCGGTAGATGCCCGACTCGGGGTCGAGCGCGTCCTCCGCGCTGCGCAGCACGCCCCAGTCCTGGAGGCCCTCGGCGATGACGCGCATCGCGGCCATGTGGAAGTCGCGGAACCGGGCGCCCGGCCGGACGGCCGCGAGCCCCGCCTCCTGCGCGTGGTAGACGAGGTCGTAGACCTGCCGCTGCCGCGGGGTGAACCACCCGCTCATCGGGAGGGTGCGGGTGATGTCGGCGGTGTAGAGGGTGTCGGTCTCCACCCCGGCGTCGAGCAGGAGCATCTCGCCGAGGCGCAGCGTGCCGTCGTTGCGCGTCCAGTGCAGGACGCACCCGTGCGCGCCGGCCGCGGCGATGGTCTCGTATCCGACGCCGTTGCCCTTGATGCGCGCGACGCGCTCGAAGGTGCCCTCCACCCACCGCTCGCCGCGCGGCATCCCGGTGACGCGCTTCAGACCGGCGGCGACCGCGGTGAAGCCGTCCACCGTGTGGTCGACGGCGGCCTGGAGCTGGGCGATCTCCCAGTCGTCCTTGACCAGGCGGAGTTCGGCGGCGCAGGCGGCCAGTTCGGCGTCGGCCTCAGGGGCGCGGGCCGGGACGGCCCGGTCGACCTCGGGGTCCACTCCGCGGATCACCCGGGTCGGAACCGAGCCGCGGAGCGCGTCGGCCAGGTCGTCCAGCGGCGCGCAGGCGAGCCCGAGCTTCTCCTCGGTCTCGGCGAGGGCGGCGCGGGGGCCGACCCAGAACTCCCCGTGCCGGCGGTCGCGGAAGAAGCCGGCGTCGTCGCGCGGGGACCGGGGCCGGTGGTAGAGGACGGCGTCGTGCCCGCTTCCCGTCGGCTCCATCACCAGGACGACGCCGGTACCGGTGTCCTTGGCGGTGTCCCCGGTGAGATGGGCGTAGGCGGTGTGCGGACGGTAGCGGTAGTCGCAGTCGTTGCTGCGCACCTTCGGCGGGCCGGCGGGCAGGACGAGCCGCTCGCCGGGAAAGAGGGCCGACAGCGCCGCGCGGCGCTTCTCCGCGTACGGCGCCACGGACTGGCGCACCGGAAGCGGTTTCCCGCTCGGGGCCCAGTCACGGGTCATGAAGGAGGCGAGGGTCTCGGATACGGGCAGGTCGTGGCTGCCCGTCGCGAAACGGCCGGCTGCAGGGTCGTCCATGTGAAAGTCCTGGAGGTGGAGATTCGATAACGGGGCTTGTAGTGCAATTGCACTGTACTATTTTATATGGCACTCCGCCCGACGATGCACGGAGACGCCATGAAACGTCCGGCCAGGACCTGCCTCGCCCTCTCCCTCTCCCTCGCGGCCGCCGCAGGCGGCGCCTCCGCCTGCGGCTCGGGCGACGACTCCTCCGCCGCCAGGTCCGGGGGCACCCTCACCGTCCTGTACACGCAGGACTTCGCCCATCTCGACCCGCAGCGCAACTACGTCATGTTCGCGATGGACTTCGGCACGCGGCTCCTCTACCGGACGCTCACCACCTACGCCGCGAAGGAGGGCCAGGAGGGCACGAAGGTCGTCCCGGACCTCGCGGCCGACACCGGCACCACCTCCGACAACGGCAGGACGTGGACCTTCCGCCTCAAGCCGGGCCTGAAGTTCGAGGACGGGACGCCCATCACCAGCGCCGACGTCAAGTACGGGGTCGAGCGCTCGTTCGCGCCCGACCTGCCGGAAGGCCCCGGGTACGCCCGGACGATGCTGAAGGGCGGCGACGCCTACAAGGGGCCGTACAAGGACAAGGGCGGCCTCGACTCAATCTCGACGCCGGACGCGCGGACGATCGTGTTCCGGCTGAAGGAACCGTCGATGGACTGGCCGAAGGTCACCACGCTGCCGACGTTCGCCCCCGTCCCCAAGGCCAAGGACACCGGCGTCAACTTCGACAAGCGCCCCTTCTCCTCCGGTCCCTACAAGGTCGAGTCCTACGACCGCGGCCAGCGGCTGATCCTCGTCAGGAACACGCACTGGGACAGGGCCACCGACGGCGTCCGCCAGGCCAACCCGGACAGGATCGTGGTGGAGGAGGGCCTCGCCCAGGCCACGATCGACCAGCGGCTCATCGCCGACCAGGGCAAGGACCAGCGGGCCGTCACGCTGTACTCGGTCGCCGCGGCGAGCATGCCCCGCATTCTCACCCGCCCGGACGTGAAGAAGCGGTTCGTCAGCGCGACCAGCCTGTGCACCCGGTTCCTGGCGATGAACACCTCGAAGCCGCCGTTCGACGATCCCAAGGTGCGGCAGGCGATGCAGTACGCGGTCGACAAGGAGGCCTACCGCACCGCGCACGGCGGCAGCGGCGTCGGCGAACTGGCCGGCTCCTACCTCCCGCCCGCCATGACCGGCGGGCGGGCGCAGGACGTCTACCAGGCGCCGCCGAACGGAGACCCCGCCAAGGCCAAGCAGATGCTCGCCGCGGCCGGCAAGGGCGCCGGGTTCTCGATCGACCTGACGACGACCAGCAGCGAGCTCGGCAAGGCCGAGGCCGAGGCGGTGCAGCAGTCCCTCGCCCGCGTCGGGGTGAAGGTCAAGATCAACTCCGTCGCCAAGAGCGTCTACTACGACACCATCGGCGACACGGCGAAGGAGGACGAGCTCGTCTTCTACGGGTGGTGCGCCGACTACCCGTCCGCGGCCTCGTTCATCCCGCCGATCTTCGACGGGCGCAACATCGCGCCCAAGGGCAACACCGTCGTCTCGCAGCTGAACGACGAGGGCGTCAACGAGAAGATCGGCGCGGCGGTGAAGGGGAACGACCCGGCCGCGTGGACGGCGCTCGACCGGGAGCTGATGGGCCTGTCGCCGATGGTCCCGCTGATCCACGACAAGCTGCCGCTGCTGCGCGGCTCCAAGGTCACCGGCACGTTCGGCCACGCCATCTGGGAAGGCGAGTTCGACTTCGCCACCATCGGGGTGATGTAGTGGCCGCCCCGCCCCTCATCGAGGCGGCGGGCGGCGTGCCGGCGCCCGCCGGCCGGTCGCCGTGGGCGCTGGCCGGCGGGCGGCTCCGCCGCGACCCGGCCGCCCTCGCCGGACTGGCGATCGTCGCGCTGTTCGTGCTGCTCGCGCTCGCCGCCCCGCTGCTCACCGCCCTCAACGGGCACGGCCCGAACGAGTTCCACCCGGAAAAGATCGACAAGGCGCTCGCCGGGGCGCCCAAGGGGGCGTTCGGCGGGATCGACGGCGACTTCTGGCTGGGCGTCGAGCCCGGCACCGGCAGGGACGTGTTCAGCCGCATGGTCTACGGCGCCCGGATCTCGCTGCTGATCTCCGTCGCGGCGACCTGCGTCGCCACCGCGGCCGGCACCGCCCTCGGGCTCACCGCGGGCTTCGCCGGCGGCCGGATCGACGCGGCGATCAGCCGCGTCATGGACCTGGTGCTGTCGTTCCCGCAGCTCATCTTCATGATCGCTCTGGTGTCGGTGCTGCCCGAGGGGAACCGGACGCTGGAGCTCGTGTTCGTCATGGGCTTCTTCGGCTGGCCCTACATCGGGCGCATCGTCCGGGGGCAGGCGCTCTCGCTGCGCCACCGGGAGTTCGTGGAGGCCGCGCGCGCCACCGGCATGCCGCGCCACCGGATCGTCTTCCGCGAGGTCATGCCCAACCTGCTGGCGCCGGTCCTGGTGTACGCGACGCTCACCATCCCGGTCAACATCGGCACCGAGGCGGCGCTGTCGTTCCTCGGGATCGGCGTCCGGCCGCCGAACGCGTCATGGGGGCAGATGATGGCCAAGGCGATCGACTGGTACCAGGTGGACCCGACGTTCTTCGTGGTCCCCGGCGTCTGCCTGCTGCTGACCGTGCTGGCGTTCACGCTGCTCGGCGACGCCTTCCGCGACGCCCTCGACCCGAAGGGGGCGGGCCGGTGATCCGGTACGTCGCGGTGCGCCTGGCCGGGGTCGCCGGGGTGCTGCTCGTCATCTGCGCGGTGACCTTCACGATCTTCTACGTGCTCCCCGCCGATCCGGCGCTGCAGGCGTGCGGCAAGTCGTGCACGCCGGAGCGGCTCGCGATGCTCCACCACCAGATGGGGCTGGACCGGCCCCTGTGGCGGCAGTTCGCCGACTACCTCGGCGGCATCTTCGCGGGCCGCAGCTACGGCACCGGGGCGCAGGCCGTCCAGTGCCACTTTCCGTGCCTCGGGTTCTCCTACCAGAACAACATGCCGGTCTGGGACCTGATGATGCGCCGGCTGCCGACCACGGTCTCGATCGGGATCGGCGCGGCGGTCCTGTGGCTCGCCGGCGGCGTGACCGTCGGCGTCGTCTCGGCGCTGCGCAAGGACTCGCTGCTCGACCGGACGCTGATGGTGGGCACGCTCACCTCCGCGTCCCTGCCGATCTACTTCACGGCGATGGCGCTGACCGTCCTGGTCGTCCAGATCGGCGGGCTGCTCCCCTACTCCAGCTACGCGCCGTTCGCGGAGGACCCCGTCACCTGGGGCAAGAACCTCGTCCTGCCGTGGGTCGCGCTCGCGCTGCTGTACGCGGCGATGTACGCGCGGCTGTCCCGGGCGTCGATGGTGGAGACGATGGCCGAGCCCTACATCCGGACGGCACGCGCCAAGGGCCTGCCCGAGCGGACGGTCGTCGGCAAGCACGGGCTGCGGGCCGGGCTCACCCCCGTCCTCACCGTCTTCGGGATGGACCTCGGCGCGCTGCTCGGCGGAGCCGTGATCACCGAGAGCGTGTTCGGGCTGCCGGGCATCGGGCGGCTCACCATCGACTCGATCGACAAGTCCGACCAGCCGGTCGTGATGGGCGTCGCGCTGCTGGCCGCGTTCTTCATCACGTTCGCCAACCTCGTCGTGGATCTGCTCTACGCGGCGATCGATCCGCAGGTGAGATACGCATGAGCGAAGCGATTCCGGGGGGTGTGGGGGGTCGCCCCCCACAAGGAGCACGCATGAACTTGCTGAGCGTGCGGGATCTTGCGGTCGAGTTTCCTACCGCCAAGGGGACGATCCGCGCGGTGGACGGGCTGTCGTTCACCCTGGAGGCGGGGCGCACTCTCGGCATCGTCGGCGAGTCGGGGTCGGGCAAGTCCGTGACCAGCCTGGCGGTCATGGGCCTGCTGGACGGCGCGCGGGTGACGGGGTCGATCCGGCTCGCCGGGACCGAGGTCGTCGGCGCCGGCCGCGAGCGGGTGCGCGCGCTGCGCGGCCGGAGGGTCGCGATGATCTTCCAGGACCCGCTGTCGTCGCTGCATCCGCAGTACCGCGTGGGCGAGCAGATCGCCGAGGCGCGGCGGCTGCACTTCGGCGCGTCCCGCCGCGCCGCGCGCGAGGACGCCGTCCGGCTGCTCGCCGACGTCGGCATCCCCGATCCCCGCGAGCGGGCGGACGACCACCCGCACCGGTTCTCCGGCGGGATGCGCCAGCGCGTGATGATCGCCATGGCGCTGGCCTGCGAGCCGGACCTGCTGGTCGCCGACGAGCCGACCACCGCCCTGGACGTGACCGTGCAGGCGCAGATCCTGGAGCTGATCGCGCGGATCCAGCGCGAGCGCGGGCTGGCGGTCCTGATGATCACGCATGACCTCGGGGTGGTCGCGCGGGTCGCCGACGACGTCCTGGTCATGTACGCGGGACGGGCCGTCGAGCGGGCGTCCGCCGACGCGCTGTTCGCCGTGCCCCGCCACCCCTACACCCGCGGCCTCATCGGCTCCCTCCCCCGGCTCACCGGCCCGCCCGGCGAGCTGGCCCCGATCCCGGGCACCCCGCCGTCTCCGCTGTCTCCGCCGGCGGGGTGCCCGTTCCATCCGCGGTGCGCCGAACGCGTCGCCGTGTGCGAGACCAGCCGTCCGGAGCTCCTCGGCACGCCCCATCCGGTGGCCTGCCACCTGTTCGCGACAGAGAAGGAGACCGCGGGATGACGGCGCTGCTCCGGATGGAAGGGCTGACCAGGACGTTCCAGACGCGGCGCGGCGCGGTGCGGGCGGTGAACGGTCTGGACCTGGAGGTGCGGGCCGGGGAGACGCTCGGCCTGGTCGGCGAGTCCGGCTGCGGCAAGTCCACGACCGGGCGGATGCTCGTCCGGCTCCTGGACCCCACGGCCGGGCGGATCGTGTTCGACGGCGAGGACATCACGCGGCTGTCCCAGCGCGCGATGCGCCCGCTCCGCCGCGACCTGCAGATCATCTTCCAGGACCCGTTCGCCTCGCTGAATCCGCGGCACACGGTCGGCTCCATCGTGGCCGAGCCGCTGCGCGTGCAGGGCGAGCGGGACCCGCGGCCCCGCGTCCAGGAGATGCTGGAGTACGTCGGGCTCGGCGCCGAGCACATCGACCGGTACCCGCACGAGTTCTCCGGCGGGCAGGCCCAGCGGATCGGGATCGCCCGCGCCCTGGTCACCGGTCCCCGCCTCGTCGTCGCGGACGAGCCGGTGTCGGCGCTGGACGTGTCGATCCAGGCCCAGATCGTCAACCTGCTGGCCGGCCTCCAGCGCCGGCTCGGCATGGCGTACGTGTTCATCGCCCACGACCTGGCGGTGGTCCGGCACGTGTGCGACCGGATCGCCGTGATGTACCTCGGCCGCGTCGTGGAGACGGGAGCGCGGGACGTGGTCTACGGCTCGCCCGCGCACCCCTACACGAGGGCCCTGCTGTCGGCGGTCCCGCTGCCCGACCCCGTGGCCGAGCGGGCGAGGGAGCGCATCGTGCTCCGCGGCGACCCGCCGAGCCCGTCCTCGCTGCCGCCGGGCTGCCCGTTCCACCCCCGCTGCTTCAAGGCGCGGGAGCGGTGCCGGACCGACCTGCCGTCCCTCACGATGGTCGAGGGCCGCCAGGTCGCCTGCCACTACCCGGAGACCGGCCCGCTCGTGGCGTGACGAAGCCGGGGCCGGACCTTTCGGTCCGGCCCCGGCGGTCATGTCGCGGGACGTCGGATCAGTACTCGGACTTCACCGTCACTCCGCTGAAGGCCTGCTTGGCGTAGAGGCTGATGTAGTTGTAGCCCGCGGGCGGGTTGGTGATGGTCAGGGTCTCGCCGTTGCCGGTGTTGGCGGAACGCTGGGTGTAGGACGTCGACGTGGCCCAGCTGGTGGGGTTGTAGTAGAGGTCCGCGTCGCCGGTGCCGCCGGACGAGGTGATCTTGATCGACTGCGTGCCGGCCGGCACGTAGAGGTACAGGTAGGCCAGGTTGCCCTGGGTGGCCGACAGGTTGCTGCGCTGGCAGTTCTGGCCGAGCTGGCGGGTGTCGGTCCCGGTGCACTCGGTCGTTCCGCCGCCGCCCCCGGCCGACACCGCGAGCTGCTTGGTCGAGGTGCCCGCGGCGCCCTTGTCGTCGGTGACGGTGAGGGAGACGGTGTAGGTGCCGTCCGCGCCGTAGGTGTGGGACGGATTGGCCGAGGTCGAGGTGGCGCCGTCGCCGAAGTCCCAGCGCCGGGAGGCGATGGTGCCGTCGGAGTCGGTGGACTGGTCGGTGAAGGAGACCGCCAGGCCGTTCGCCGAGGCGGAGAACGCCGCGGTCGGCGCCTGGTTGCCGCCGCCTCCGCCGCCGCCCGCGCAGGCGCCGGACGCGCACGCGGCGAGCCACGTCCACCAGTCGCCGTCGTAGCGGCTGCCGATCGTGCTGGTCAGGAACGTCCGGGCGGCGTTCCAGTTGCCGGTCCGGTAGTAGCCGAGGACGGTCGAGACGTCGGCCGGGTGCTTCTCGAACATGTACCGCACCGCCAGGTAGCCCCAGCGGTAGATGCGGGTCGTGTCATGGCTGTAGGTGGTGTCGAACAGCGTGCTGAGCGCGTAGGTGTTCCGCCCGGCCTCGGTGATCGCCGCGTCGTACACCTCCTTGCGGTAGGAGTAGGAGACGTACTCGGCGAACCCCTCGATCCACCAGATGGTGGGCGTGGTGACACCGGCGTTGAAGTCGCCGTACATGTCGAAGCGGCCGTCGAGGTAGTGCGTGTACTCGTGGTTGAGGTTCCAGATCTGGAACGCCGGCCGCACCCATTCGGCCTCGTAGGCGATGAACCGCGGCTGGTTGCCCGCGGCGGCGGGGTCGCCCTCCAGGTACATGCCGCCGTTGTTGGTGTCGATGCCGAACATCGCTCCGGCGTAGGTCTGGTAGTCGGTGCTCGAATCGAAGACGCAGACCTCGATCGTGGTGTTGTTGTCGTTGGCGACGGGCCTGTTCCCGTCCTTCACCAGGCCGTGGAAGTAGGCGTCCTGGTTCTGGAGGCTGGCGCAGCTGTCCGACAGCTGGGCGGCGGTCATGTCCTGCGCCCGGATCTTGATGCTGGCGCTGCAGGTGTAGTTGATCGTCAGGACGTTCTGGGCGAGCCGCTGCGAGAGGTTGCAGGTGTCGTAGTAGGAGCAGTTCGCCTTGTCGTAGCTGTCGGTCATCTCCGCGACGCCGACCCACAGCGGCGCGGTCTTCCCGGTCATCGCGCTCTGCCCGAGCAGCCCCTTGGCCTGGGGCCTGACCTTGGTCTGGAGCGTGGCGTGCTGGAGGAAGCGGCCGAGCTCGCGTCCCGCGTTGGACGCCAGGTAGCTGCGGTCGGTGCCGAGCAGGGACAGGTGGTTCGCGGCGAAGGAGTTGAGCGTGTCGAGCACGCTCTGGTCGGCCTGGACGGCGGAGACGAACTCCGGGACCTGGTGGCCGCGGAACAGCACCGTGTAGACGTTGTTCACCGCGTTGAGCATCCACCAGGACGCGTCGTAGGAGCTGTTGTAGCCGTTCAGCAGCCGCTTGACCACGTAGATGTAGCGGGCGTTCTCCTCGGCGCTGTCGATCAGCGTGACCGCCTCGGCGAGGACCTCGCCGTTGGCGTCGCTGACGGTCGAGGACTTGGAGTTGCCGAAGTAGGCGTCCAGGCCCGACTGGATCGCCGTCTTCAGCGAGGGGCCGTAGGTCCCCACGGTCGACTGGTTGTACCAGTGGACGTAGTAGCCGGCGCGCAGGTAAAGGACGAGTTGTGCCGTGCCGGTGCTGTTGTCACCGGGGTAGTAGACCGCGTTGTCGCGCAGTCCATAGGCGACGCTCACCATTTGCGACTCGCGGAACGCGTAGTACGCGTCACTGCCGGTGAGGCTGAACAGCGAGTTGATGCAGTCGGTCGTGGACGACTTGATCTGCTGGACGAGCGCGCTTCCGGAACGGCTCGTGAAATCGCTCGCACTGCACGCCGCGGCGGCGGCCTTGGCGGTCGCCTTCGGGGCGGCCTTCATGGACGGGCGCTTGTGCTCCGCCGGCTTCTTCGGCTGGTCGGGGCTGCTCTTCAGCTCGTTCTTGTCCGCGGAGAGCGGCGGCCGGTCCTTGGCCGGGAGCGGGGCCTTCTGGACGTGGCGCTCGCCGCCGCCGTCCGGGCGCGTGCTGGCGGGCGGGGGCTTCGGGGGAGCCGTCGGGGCGGCGCTCGCGGGCGAGACGAGGAACGTCGTACCGAGGGCGACCGCCATTGACGCCAGCAGGCACCGGGTCGATCTGCGTCTGTTTCTCACGGGGGATTTTCCTCCAGGGGGCGTCCGGTGGGGGTGCCGGACGGAATGGCAGGGCTCCGGGGTCCAACTCCCGGAGGATCGGGAAAGCGTGCGCCCGCAGTGTGTGGGCCCGAAACGGCCCGTGGTCATACAGCGCCCCATCGATCTCGGTTATGGATCTCCCCGGCGATCCCTGCCGGCGCCGCCGGAAAGGACTTCTACGAGGTGACGCCCCGTATCCGGCGGCGAGCCGCGCCCCCTGCCGATTCCGGACAATGACGAAAGAAAGGTGAAATTGTACACTGCAATGTCACTCATCCTCTGGAGGTGTCTGTGAGACGACCGAGCAAGAGACGCGCGGGCGCCGCGCTCGTCGCGAGCGCCGGCGTGCTGGCGGCCGCGGCGCTGGTGGGGCCGCCGCCGGCGACCGCGGCCGGGGACCCGCCGCGCCTCGACTGGAAGTCCTGCGGCGACGCCGCGAACCCGGCGCTGCAGTGCGCGATGCTCGAGGTGCCGCTCGACCACGACCGCCCGGACGGGCGCACCGTCAAGATCGCGCTGAACCGGCTGCCGGCCACCGCTCCCCCGGGCGAGCGGCAGGGGCCGATCCTGCTCAACCCGGGCGGGCCGGGCATCAGCGGGCTGTGGATGGCGAGCTGGATCCCCGCCAAGCTGCCGCCCGACGTCGCCGCCGCCTACGACTGGATCGGCTTCGACCTGCGCGGATCACAGCACAGCGAGCCGCGCATGTCCTGCGACCCGCACTACTTCGACGGCCCGCGACCCGACTTCCAGGTCAGCCAGGGCACCACGGGGGCGTGGCTCGAGAAGGCCGCCGGCTACGTGGCGAAGTGCACCGAGAAGCACTCCGCGCTGCTGCCGCACCTGTCGACGGTGGACCACGTCCGGGACATGGAGTCGATCCGCCGCGCGCTCGGCGCCGAGAAGATCAACTTCTTCGGCTGGTCGTACGGCACCACGCTCGGCTCGACGTACGCCCAGCTGTACCCGCGGCACGTCCGCCGGTTCGTCCTGGACAGCATCGTCGGGCCGTCGGTCTCCTGGTACGACCACAACGTCCTCCAGGACCTCCAGCACGAGAAGCGGTTCAAGGCGTTCACCCAATGGGTCGCCAAGGCCGACGCCGTCTACCACCTCGGCACCGATCCCGATGGGGTCGAGGCCAAGTGGTACGCGATGCGCACCCGGCTGCGCGAGCACCCCGTCGGCCGGATCGGGCCCGACGAGTTCGACGACACGCAGGTGGCGGGCGGCTACGACGTCCTGCGGTGGCCCCGGCTGGCGACGGTGCTCTCCGCGTACACCAACTCGGGTGACACCGCCCCTCTCATCACCGCATACGAGCGCTACGCGGCGCCCGACCCGGCGGACGACTCCTTCGACATCTACAACGCCGTGATGTGCAACGACAGCAAGTGGCCGCGCGACTTCCGGTACTGGCAGAAGGACCAGGCGAAGGTCAACGAGAAGGCGCCCTTCTACACGTACAACAACATGTGGTTCAACGCGGGCTGCCTGTACTGGCCCGTCAAGGCGGGGCACCGCACCAGGATCACCGGCAAGGGCCTGCCGCCCATGCTGCTGTTCCAGGCGACGGACGATCCGGCGACGCCGTACGAGGGCGGTGTCGCCATGGCGCGGGCCCTGCCGAGCGCACGCCTGGTCGTGGAGAAGGGCGGCGGCAGCCACGCCATCACGTTCTCGGGCAACAAGTGCCTCGACGACCTCCTGGTCGACTATCTCCGCGATGGCAAGGTGCCGGCCGACCGCGGCCTGGTCGACCGCACCTGCGCGAAGAACCCGGACCCGGAGCCGGTCTGGGTCGCCCCTGCCCCGGCAGCGGCCACGCGCGCGCAGGCGAACGCCCTGCCTCGCCAGTTCGTGAGGTGACGCGGGTACCGGCCGCCGCGGCCCGACCGTCCCGCTCAGTCGGTGCCGCGGCCGGCCGGTACCTCCAGCAGAAGGCGGACCGGGCCGTAGAGTCCCGAGGCCCGCTGGCCCGGGAAGACGAAGTGGGTGGGGCTCACCTCGTCGAGGTAGGGCGCCAGGGTCCCGCAGACGAGGATGTCGATCTCGTTGTCGCCCTCGCGCAGGGCCGCGCCGACGTCGAAGCGGTACGGGGCGCAGATGCGCACTCCGGCGGTGGTGCCGTTGACGGTGGCTTCGGCGGTGCCGCGCACCCGGCCGAGGTCGAGCGTCGCGGCGGCCTGGGGCACCGAAAGGCGGAGCGTGCGCCGGTAGCGGACGGCGCCGCTGTACCCGGCGAGTCCCGCGTCCTCCCAGTCGCCCAACTCGATCGTGCCCGGTCCCGCCGTGAAACGCACCGGACCCGCGAGTGCCGCGCCCGCTTGATGGCCGGGGAGCGTTCGGATGCGCAGTTCCGCCGTCCGGCTTGGTGACGCTGCCGGAGCCGGCAGCGGCATCTCCGGGGCCGGTTGCAAGGGCTCGCCGTCCAGGGTCGCCTCCAGAAGTTCACCGCGAACGTCGACGTGCATACGTGTCGCGCCGGGCGGGACGGCGAAACGCAGCCTTTCCGTCTGCGGCGCCGCGTCCGGCATGGCAAGCGTTGCCGGGAGGACGGCGCCCGTTTCCGGATCGTCCTCCAGCCACGTCGCGCCGGGGAGCGGGTGGGGACGCCGGTGCAGGTGCAGGGACGCGGGGTCGCCGTACTGGGCGCGCCGTGCCGCGACGGGCACGGGGACGCCGTCGCGCGCCGCGGTCCAGCCGGTGCCGGACACGACCGGGCCGTCCACGAGGACCGCGGGGGGCGGGCCGCCCTCGGTGAGGACGAGAGCCAGTTCCCCGCCCGTCACGCGGTAGCGGCCGACGCGCGGGACCTCCTGCTCGGCGTACGGGTCGAACCCTCCTTGCCGTCCGATCTCCTCGCCGTCGACGAGGACGCGGCAGGGCGCCGCCGAGGCGACCTGGAGCACCGCTCCGGCGGTGGACGCCGGGAGGGGGACGCTGAGCGTGATCTCTGCCCCGGGCCGCGACGGGCCCGCCGCAGTGATCCACTCCGGCCGCCGATAGCGGTCGCGGTCGGCGACCACGGCGAAGTGGGCGCGCAGCCGCACGTCCTCTTCGGGGACGAGCCTGACCTCGACGTCGTGTTCACCTGCGGGAACGTGGGTCTCGGCAATGGCCAGGTAGCCCTGGTCGTCAAGCGGGACGGTGGCGCCGTCGATCCGCAGCGTCTTGGCGGCGGCCGCGCCCACGGCCACGAAGCCGCCTTCGCCGGGCACGGTCAGGCGGGTCCGGAGCACGACCGCGTCCCCGGCCTTGACCTCGCCGAAGTCGAGGAACTCTTCAGGGACGTGCCCCTTCGGCCCGAGGAAGGCGCGGTGCAAGGTGTCCTTGCGGATGCCCCGGGAGTCGGAATACACGAAGGGCCGCCATTCCTCCTCCCCCTCCCTGCTCCACACGACGTGGGGACCGAACGTGGCGTGCGCGGCGGACCACTCCGTCTCCTCGTCCGTCCGGTGGCTCATGGTCCAGCACTCCAGCGGGACGTCGTCTCCGGCGGGCCGGGCGAAGTCGCCCCAGGTGTTGTCGAGGGTGGGGACCAGGTCCACCGCCCAGGACGTGCCGAGATCGAGCACGGTCTCCTCGGGCGCGGCGGGCAGTTCTTCGGCGGCGGCTTCCTCGCCGCCGGGGAAGAGGAGCAGCGCGGCGGGCCCGTCGTCGAACGGCACGACCACCTCGACGGACGTCCCGTCCACCGCGCGCGTCTCCAGCGGGCGCGGCGGGCCCCCGAACGGACTCGCGACGAACGCCGGGCCGGTCACGCCGCGGACCCGCACCCGCATGTCCCGCAGGTACCGGTCGGGATCGAAGTCGTAGGTCACGTCGAGCCAGCCGAGGTCGGCTCCGCGCTCGTCGGGCCGTCCCACCGACACGCGGCTGGCCATCGACGGCGCGGCCGTCAGGAACACCACCGTGGTCCCGTCGACCTCCCGGACGAGCGCGGGCACCGCCGCGTCCACCCGGCCCACCCCGGCGAGGGCCTGGCCGAGAGCGCCGGCGTCGGGCACGATCTCCAGCACGGCGCGGAGCCGGGCCACCGCCTCATCGGCGTTCAGGTCCCCGACTCCTCGGCGGGGCGGCGCGCCGACCGCGACGACACGTCCGCCGTGCTCGGCGAACGCGGCCAGCCTCCGCGCCGTCTCCCCTTCGAGCACGGTGCAGGACGGGAGAACGACGACCCCGTACGACTCGTCGGCGACCTCCAGCCGCCCCTTCGCGACCGTGGCCCGCCGCACCGAGTCGTCGTCCACGACATCGGCGTCGATCCCCAGCCGGTCGAGCGCGCCGGGCACCATCCGGAACCAGGCCATGTCGCCGACCAGGTCCCGGTAGACGTCCTGGGCGCGGGCCGCGTCCGGTTCCACGCCGTCGAGCCGCGTCCCGGCCTGCGCGGTCGCGGTCGGGAACAGCACCGCCACCTCGCACACGTGCCGTCCCAGCGAGAGGGCGGAGCACAACCTCGTGACCGCGTCCGCGAAGACGCGGTGGTGCCGCCAGTAGGGCTGGCGCCAGTCGGTGGACGGCGGCGCCCACTCCCACCAGCCCGCCTTGGTCGTGTAGTAGACGGCGTGCGGGTTGTAGAGGGTCGCCCCGGACCGCAGCCACGGCAGCAGCCAGTCGAACGTCTCCTCCAGCGTCCCGCCCCAGCCGCTGGAATGGAACGCCTCGATCCAGGTGCGGTCCCGGCCGTACAGGTGCGCGAGCGAGGAGTGGATGCGGGCGTCGCCGTGGTGGTCGGATCCCGGGGCGCCGAACCAGCGGTGCGTGCGCGCGTAGTCGGCGTACAGCCTGACCCCGTCCACGGGATGCCCGGCCCGCGCCGGATCCTGCTGGTCGCAGCCGTGCAGCAGGCCGAACCGCTCGTGCCATTCGGCCAGCGGCCGGAAGAACGCCTCCTCGGCCAGTTCGGCGCGGGTGAGGTGGTAGTCGCGGCGGATCCGGAAGGCGTCCCCGTCCCCGCTCCCCCACAACGTCCCGAGGTGCGGTGCCAGGTCGTAGCCGCGGCGCCGCTCGAACTCGCCGGCGAACGTCTCCGACCAGGTCGGCAGCGACGGCAGCTCGTCCTGGAACGACCCGACGATCACATTGCCGAGCCGGTGCCCCAGCCGCCGGGCGAACTCGCCGTGCACGCGGTCGAGGAGTTCCGCGCACGCCTCCCCCGACAGGTAGTCGAAGCCGCGCACGTCCGCCGTCCCGTCCGGGCGGAGCCACCGTCCCGCATACCCCGGGACGTCGCGCACCAGGCGCGCTTGAAGATCGGCGCCGGAGAAGCCGAGCTGGTCGTAGAACCAGAGCGAGACGCCCAGTTCGGCGGCGTCGTCGCAGACGCCGTCCAGCAGGTCCCACCACGCGGGGGAGAAGAACGCCGGATCGTCGGCATCCGCGCCGAACATCGGGCCGGACGGCGCGAGGTTCAGCACGACCAGGTTGTGGACGCCGCCGTCGACGAACCGTTCGAGCTGCTCGCGCAACCGCCGCCGATCGAGTCGCTCCCCGCTCCACCACCAGATCGGCGCAGGCGAGAACGCCCGCGGCGGCGCATCCAGCACCGCCCGCAACCGCCCCGAAAGCCCCCGCACCCCCCGGTTCGCTCCGCTCATCCCTGCTCCCTGCGGGGGACGACCCCCCGCACCCCCCGGTTCGCTCCGCTCATCCCTGCTCCTTGCGGGGGGACGACCCCCCGCACCCCCCGGTTCGCTCCGCTCATCCCTTGAGCCCGCTCGCAAAGCCCTTAATGACATACCTCTGCAAGACCAGGAAGATCGCGAGGATCGGGAGGGCGGCGAGGACCAGGCCGGCGAAGACCAGGCCGTAGTCCGAGACGTACTGGCCGACGAACGCGAAGATCCGCACCGGGACCGTCTCGCGCGCCGAGCCGCCCAGGTACAGCAGCGGGGTGAAGAAGTCGTTCCAGATGAACACGGCGTTGAGGATCAGCACCGTGCCGGTGATCGGCCGCAGCAGCGGGAACACGACCCGGGTGAAGGCCTGGAGGTGGCCCGCGCCGTCGATCAGCGCCGCGTTGGCGTAGTCGCCCGGCAGCGCCCGGATGAACCCGGTGTACAGGAAGATCGTGAACGGCAGCTGGATGCCGGTGTAGAAGATGATCATTCCCTGGTAGGTGCCGAGCAGGCCCGCCGAGTCGGCGAGCTTGAACAGCGGGATCATCCCGAGCTGGAACGGCAGCACGATGCCGAGCAGGAACAGCACGTACAGCGTGTAGCCGAGCCGCGAGGCGCAGCGGGCGAGGAAGTAGGCGGCGAACGCCCCGATCGCGATGAGCGCCACCAGGCTCGCCACCGTGATCACGGTGCTGTTCAGCAGCGCCGACCCCAGCGACGCCCGCGACCAGGCGTCGGAGTAGTTGCCGAACGTCGGCGACGTCGGCGGGGACAGCGGCGCCGACGCGATCTGCTGCTTGTCCTTCATCGACAGCGTGATGAGCGCGTACACCGGGAACAGGAACGCCACCGCGACCGCGATCATCACGATCTCCAGGGCGAACGTGCGCACTCCGTAGCGCAGGCTCATGCCACCTCCCGGCCGCGCAGGTAACGGATCTGGATCAGCGAGACCGCGGCGACGAACAGCGCCAGCACCAGCGCGATCGCGGTGCTGTAGCCGTAGTTGCCGAAGACGAACGCCTGCTTGTACAGGACGGTCGAGAGCGTCTCGCTGGCGTGCCCGGGCCCGCCGCTCGTGGCCGCGTAGACCTGGTCGAACAGCTTGAGCCCGCCGATCGTGGACAGCATCACGTTGATCGTGACGGCGGGGGCGAGCAGCGGCCAGGTCACGCTGCGGAACCGCTGGAACCGTCCCGCGCCGTCGATCATCGCGGCCTCGTGCAGCTCCGCGGGCACGCCCTCCAGCCCGGCGAGGAAGATGACCATGGAGTAGCCGGCGAACTGCCAGATCACCATGCCGGCCACCGACCACAGCGCCAGCGAGGGGTCGCCGAGCCAGTCCTGGCGCAGCGAGCCGAGGCCCACCGCGCCGAGGATGCCGTTGAGCCCCGCGTCCGGCGCCGGGTTGTAGACGTACTTCCACAGGAACGCCACCATCACGGGGCTGACGACGGCGGGCGCGAAGAAGACGACCCGCAGCACGGTGCGCGACTTGATGCGCGCGTGCACGCCCAGGGCGAGCAGCAGTCCGATGCCGTTCTGGACGAACACGATCGCGACCGTCAGCAGCAGCGTGTTGACCAGGGAGCCGCGCGCGGCGTCGTCCCGCAGCAGGCGCTCGAAGTTGTCGATGCCGACGAACGACCGGTCGCCGATGCCGTTCCAGTCGGTGAAGGCGTACACGATCCCGCTCGCGCTCGGGTAGAGGACGATCAGCGCGTACACCAGCAGGGCGGGCGCCGCGAACCACCACGGCGGGGTCAGGAAGCCGCCTCGCCTGCGGCGGGACGGCGCCGGGCGGCGGGCCCCGCGCTCGGGAGGGCCCGCGGCACCGGCCGCCGAGGCGGCCGGTGCCGGACGTGCGGTCGGGGACACGGGCTACTTCTTCCGGTAGGTCTCGTCCAGCTTGGCCAGCCCCGCGGCGACCGTGGTCTTGCCCGCGAGCAGCTCCTGGACCAGCGCGAAGTGGGCGGGCTGCACCTCGGCGTTCGGCCACGCCTGGTCCATGAACGGGTCGGCCCTGTCGCCGTCCAGGTACGGCAGGAACGGCTCCAGCACCGGGTCGATCTTGGAGGAGGAGTCGCGGACGAGCGGGACGCACGCGACGGCCTCGGCCCAGCGGTTGATGTTCTGCTGCTCGCCGAGGAACTCGATGAACTTCTCGGCGGCGTCCTTGTTCTTGCTGCGGGCGCTGACGCCGAGCCCGACGACGACCCCGGCGGGGATCCGCACCTGCGCCGGGTCGTCCGCCGCGGGCACCGGGAACATCGACAGGTCGGCGGCGTCCGGTGCGGCCTTGCGGAAGTCTGGCAGGACGGCCGACACCTGGATCGCCATGGCGGCCTTGCCGGTCGCGACCATGGACGTCGCCTGCTCGAAGGTGGTGCCGTTGGGGTTGTCGTTGAAGTACCCGCGCTTCTGCAGGTCCAGGTACATGTTCAGCGCGTCCACCCAGCCGGACTTGGCGAAGGACGCCGTGCCCGCCTGCATCTGGGCGTCGAACTGCGGGTTCTTGGCGTACACGGTGGACGGCACCAGCGCGTAGGTGATCAGCTGCGTGATCCAGGGGGTCTGCGCGCCGAGCGCGATCGGGACCGTGCCCTTCTTCTTGAGCTTCTCGCAGACGTCGAGGAACTCGCTCCAGGTCTTCGGCGGCTCCACTCCGGCCTTGGCGAAGGCCTTCTTGTTGTAGATCGCGCCGATGACGCTCGACCCGGCCGAGTAGATGAAGGTCTTGCCGTCCTTCTGGAACGCCGGCTTCAGGCTCGCCGGGATCTTCTTCGTCCACGCCTGGTCGCTCAGGTCGGCGAGCAGCCCGGCCTGGGCGATCTGCGCCATGCTCATGGCGCTGCCGTTGCCCGGGTAGACCACGTGCAGGTCGGGGGCGTTGCCCGCGCCGAGCTGGGTGCGCACCGAGGTCTGCACCTGGTCGGTCGGCGCGAACGACGTGCTGAACTTGGCCTTGGTGTAGGCCTTGGTGAGCAGGTCGAGCGCCTTCTGCTGGTCGGCGACGCCCACCAGGCGCAGGGTTCCCGAGCCGCCCGACGACCCTCCGCAGGCGGCGAGGCCCAGCGGCAGCGCGGCCGCGGCGGCGGCCCCGCCGGACAGCCGCAGGAATCCGCGGCGGCTGAGGGCCGCCCTCTCGAACGACGATGTCATCTTTCCTCCTAGCGTTCGCGGCGCGGACCGCCGGGGTGGTGGCGGTCCCGGCCGCGGCCGTCCCGCGCGGGAACGGACGTCATTGAAGGGCCGCCGTGAAGCGGTAGTCCCCGGAGCCGATCCGGCAGCGCAGCTCCCTCGGCCCCGTTCCGGCGACCGACACTCCGGGGGCGTCCGCCACCGGTGTCCCGCCCTCCCGCACACCGGCCGGGTCGTCGGTGGGGATGTGGACGGTGGCGGTCGCCCCCGGGGGGACCGCCACCCGCAGTTCGAACACGCCGTCGCGGCGGGTCCAGCCGGTGGAGACGAGCCCGCGCACCGACTCGTACCGCGCGCTCGCCGCGCTGAGGGCGCCGGGCCTAGGCCGTATCAGCAGCTCGCGGTAGCCCGTGGAGCCGGGCGCCTGGTCGAGGCCGGCGACGCCCCGGTACAGCCACTCGCCGACCGAGCCGAGCGCGTAGTGGTTGAAGGAGTTCATCGCCGCGGCCTGGAACCCGCGCTCGGGGGTGTAGCCGTCCCAGCGCTCCCACACGGTGGTCGCGCCGTGCCGCAGCGGGTACAGCCAGGACGGCGGGTCGGTGCGGCGCAGCAGCGCGTGCGCGAGGTCCGCGCGGCCGTGCGCGTCGAGGACCGGCGCGATCAGACCCACGCCGAGGAACCCGGTGGTGAGTCCGGGCCCGGCCTCCTCGACCAGTTCGGCGAGGCGCCGCACCGCGCCCGGGACCAGGTCGTCCGGGAGGAGCTCGAACGCGAGGGCCAGCAGGTAGGCGGTCTGGGTGTCGCCGTGGACCCGCCCGTCCGCCGACACGAACCGCTCGGTGAACGTCTTGCGGACGTGGGCGGCGAGCGCGCCGTACCGCGCCGCGGCCTCCTCCGAGCCGACGACCTCGGCGGCGCGCGCCGTCAGCGCGGCGCTGCGGGCGAAGTAGGCGGTGGCGAGGACGTCGCGCGGCGTCGGGGTGGGCGCGAGCCAGTCGGCGAAGTGCGGACCCGTGCGGTTGGTCCACACGAGGTCGGGGTTGTGCCGGTGGACGTGGTCGACCCAGGCGCACATGGCGTCGAGGTTGCGCTCCAGGAAGCGCTCGTCCCCGTAGACGCGGTAGAGGTGCCAGGGGACGAGGACGCCCGCGTCTCCCCAGCCGGGCGCGCCCTCGTCGGACACCCCCGCGAGCCTCGGCGCCACGTTGCCGAACGCCCCGTCCGGCGACTGCGCGCCCCGCACCTCGCGCAGCCAGCCGTCGAAGAAGGCGGCCACGTCGGCGTTGAGGCAGGCGGTCGGCAGGAAGACCTGCGCGTCGGCCAGCCAGCCGAGCCGCTCGTCGCGCTGCGGGCAGTCGGTCGGGACGCCGACGAAGTTGGAGCGCTGCCCCCAGGAGATCGCCTCGTGGAGGCGGTCGACGTCGGGGTCGGAGCAGGTGAACTCCCCCGCCCAGGGCGTGTCGCTGTGCAGCACCACGCCGGTGATGTCGCCCGCGTCGAGCGCGCTCAGGCCGGTCACCTCCGCGTACCGGAACCCGTGGTAGGTGAAGCGCGGTTCGAAGACGGTCTCGGCGTCCCCGCCCGCGATCAGCACGTCCGTCGCGTCGGCGGTGCGCAGGTTGGCGGTGTAGAGCGCGCCCGCCTCGTCCAGGGCCTCGCCGTGCCTGATGACGACCCGGTCGCCGAGGGCCAGGCCGCGCGCGGTGAGCCGGACGCGGCCGGCGAAGTTCTGCCCGAAGTCGACCAGGAACCCTCCGCCCGCGAGCGGGGTGACCGTCCGCGCCGGCAGCTCGCGGACGGCGCGGACAGGCGGCGCGACCGACGCCGTGAGCCGGCTCCGGTCGGTGGCGGCGACCCACGCGGCCCGCCATCCTTCGCCATCGCGACCACCGTCCGGCAGGTCCCACCCGGGGGTCTCGCGGCGCAGGTCGTGGCACTCCCCCATCAGCAGGTCGGCGTACCGGACGGGCGACCGCGCGCTCTGCCAGTCGCCGCCGGTCGCGACGACGTCGGTGGAGCCGTCGGCGTGCACGAGGTGGAGCTCGGCCAGCAGTTGCGGGAACGTTCCGTAATGCGCGCCCGAGCGGCGCTCGTCGAAGCCGACGAACCCGCTCCACCAGCCGTCCGCGATCGTGGCGGCCAGCATGTTCGCGCCGGTCCGGACCAGGCCGGTGATGTCGTACACCTGGTAGTCGATGCGGTCGCGGTAGTCCGTCCAGCCGGGAGCGAGTTCGGCGTCCCCGACCCGCGTCCCGTTCACGCGGATCTCGTACAGGCCGCGCGCGGTGACGTAGAGCCGCGCGGCGACCGGTGCGGCGGGGGCCTCGAACGCCTTGCGCAGCCGGACGGCCGGCTGGAGGCCGTGGTCGGCGAGGGCGACCTCGCCCTCCTCCGGCGCGTCCACCACGTCCTGGACGGACGGGTCGTGCGTGATCCAGGCGGCGGACCATGCGGACGGGCTCAGCATCCCGGTCTCGAACCAGGACTCCTCCCGCGCGGTGGCGCCGTCCGTGCCGGTGACCTCGGCCGTCCAGCGGTAGCGGGTGCGGGGCCGCAGCGCGGGGCCTCCGTAGCGGACGGAGACGGCGGACGGATCGTCCACGGGGCCCGAGTCCCAGACCTGGGCGCCGTCCTCGGCGCGGACCCGTACCCGGAACCCGCCGGGCGCGTCCCCGCGCCGGCCGGAGGACAGCCGCCACGACAGCAGCGGCTCGGGCTCGTCGATCCCGAGCGGCTCCGCCCGGTGCTCGCAGCGAAGGCCGTACGGCACCGGGCCTCGGCTCGGGGAACCCGCCACTCGCCCACTCCGATCGCAATCCCAACAAGGTGGACTGTGAAGATAACGGTGAAAAATGTGAGCTTGAGAGTAGAAGGGCCCTGATCAGGGTGTCAAGGTCCTGGATCCGCCCGATTCGGCACCGCCGATGCGAGCGATGTGCGCATGCGGCGGCAGGCCCGCGGGCGCCCCGCGGGCGCCCGTCACCGGCGGGCGCCGGTCAGGTCGCCGCCAGCTCGTAGGCCACCTTGTGCTCGTCGAGCCCGCGCAGCGCGTCCGCGTCGGCGCCGTCGTCGACGATGACGCGGTCGAACGCCGACAGCGGCGCGACCCGGTGGAGCGCCACCCGGCTGAGCTTCGAGTGGTCGATCAGCAGCACGCTGCGGGCGGCCGCGCCGAGCATGGCGCGCTTCACCGAGACGATGCGCTGCTCCTGGTGGTAGGCGAACCCGCCGGAGACCGCGGACGTCGACACGAAGCACAGGTCGACGTTGAGCGCCTCGATCGCGTCCACGCACGAGACCCCGAGGAACGAGTCGTGCAGCGGGTCGTAGTCGCCGCCGAGCGCCATCAGCCGGATGTCGCGCTCGCCGGACAGCAGGTTGATGGCCTGCAGGAAGTTGGTGACGACCGTCAGCGGGGCCGCCCCGGCCAGCCGGCGGGCCAGCGCCAGGGCCGTGGTGGAGTCGTCGAGCATGACCGCCATGCCCGGCTCGACCATCTCGGCGGCCCGCGCGGCGATGGCGTCCTTGGCGGGCCGCATCGACTTCATCCGGTAGGCGACGTTGCTCTCGAACACCCCGGACGGCTGCGCGGTCACCCCGCCGCGGTGCTTGCGGACGACGCCCTGCCGCTCCAGCTCGTCGAGGTCGCGGTGGATCGTCATGAGGCTGACGCCGAAGCGCTCGGCGAGCCCCGCGGCGGAGACCGAGCCCGCGGACAGGACGATGTCGGCGATGTCCTGGCGGCGTCGCTCAGGTCCGCGCGCGTCCGCGCTCTGCCTGCCCATGCCGGAACCTCCCGCTGGCCGGCGCGCGCGACGGGGGGCTGTCGGCGGAGGCCGGGCGCCACACAAGGTAACACGTTCGGATGGTTTGTTAACACGAGGGTCAGTCGGGTTGACCCGTCTCGTCGGATCGCCGCACCATGACCGGCCTTTTCGCGGCCGGGCCTCCTCCGGTCAGCGCCCTCCGGCGGCCGTCCCGCGGGCCCCACGCGGCCCAGCGCCCACAAGAACACCTGCGAATACCGCAAATACCATACGAAGCAGCTTATGGCCTAATTTCCGATTGTCTTGCCGAGTGATGATCAGAAGGGATATTGATAAGCCATCTGTCACTTGCCTCTCTTCGAATGGGACGGAATGACGACGACCCTGCCCTCCTTCCCCGCCGCGGACGAAACGCCGCTCGACACCTGCATACGGCTGCGGGAGATCGCTCCGGTGGTCGAAGTGGAGTTCCCCGGCGGCGTCCCCGCCTACCTGGCATTGACCCACAATGCCGTCCGGGAGATCCTCGCCGGCGACAACAGGACCTTCCTGCGGGATCCGCGGCACTGGCCCGCCCTGCACGACGGATCGATCCCCGAGGACTGGCCGCTGCGCGCGATCGTCCAGGGCGGCCACCTGTCCACCAAGGACGGCGACGACCACCGGCGGCTGCGCGGGCTGGTCGGCAAGGCGTTCACGCCCGCGCGGGTGCAGGCGCTGGAGCCGCGCGTCCGGCAGATCGTGGAGGGCCTCCTCGACGGCGTCGTGGCCGCGGGCGACGGCGTCGACCTGGTCCCCGCGTTCACCGAGGCGCTGCCGATGTGGGTGATCTGCGAGCTGTTCGGCGTCCCCGCCGAGGACCGGCCCCGGGTGCGCGAGTGGACCGCGGCGCTGCTCGCCCACACCACCCCGCCCGAGGAGGCGTTCGCGACGCAGAACGCCCTCCAGGCCTACCTGCACGGGCTGGTGGAGAAGAAGCGCGCGGAGCCGGGGGACGACCTCACCACCGGCCTGGTCCAGGCCGGCGACGAGGGCGACCGGCTCACCACCGACGAGCTGGTCGGCGTGCTGTGGCTGATGCTCGTCGCCGGCCACGAGACCACCGTCCACCTGCTCGGCCACGCCATCGTGGCGCTGTCCCAGCACCCCGACCAGCTCGAACTGGCCAGGGCCGAGGAGCGGTGGGACGACGTGGTCGAGGAGACCCTGCGCTACCGGCACTCGGTGATGATGACCAGCTTCCGCTTCACCGCGCGGGAGGTGACCATCGCCGGGGTCCGCATTCCTGCGGGGCAGGCGGTCGGCGTGGTCTACCAGGCGAGCGGCCTCGACCCGGAGGAGCACGGCGAAAGCGCGGACCGGTTCGACATCACCCGTGAGCGCGGCGCGCGGCTCGGCTTCGGCCACGGCCCCCGCTACTGCATCGGCGCGTCCCTGGCCCGCCTGGAAGGCCGGCTGGCGCTCGCCGCGCTGTACCGGCGGCTGCCGGAGCTCACCCTCACCATCGACCCGGACGACATCCCCTACTCGCCCTCGTTCTTCACGGTCGGGCCCCTCAGCCTGCCGGTCGCGCTCGGCCCCGTCCGGCCCTGACGCCCCGCCCCCGGTCCGGCGGCCCGCCCCGCCGGACCGGAAGCCCGCGCGGCCGTGCCGTTGGAAATCCGCCGCAACGCGCTCACCTGCCGCGCCGCCATCAAAGATCATCGGGTTTTGGCGATCCCCTGTGCGCCGAGGCGATTTGATGCATCCTTATCACGCCTTATACCGATATGGCCGCCGTGCGACGGGTCGAGGAGTCCTGCGCGCCAGTCACCGACGCTCACGAGGACACGAGGATGGCAACAGAAGCGAATCGAGCCCGCATGGAGCGCGCCCCGCTGGAACGCGCGTTCTGGGTCTGGTTGATCGCAGCCATCGTCACCGGCGGCGCATGGCTGGGCGCACTTCTGGCGGTGGACGAGAACTCGCGCGCCGTCGTCGGGATGGGCGGCGGCGCGGGAGCGCTCCTGGTGAGCCTCGCCGCAGGGGTCGCCGCTTACCACGCCGAGTGCGCGCGGGCCGCCCGCGAGCGGCTGGCCCGGGTGGAGGCCGAGAGCGGCGTCCTGGAGCGCAGGCTCCAGGAGCTGGTCGACGGACCGCTCCCGGCACTGATCGAGCGGCTCCACGCCGGAGCCTCGCCGGACGAGACCCTCGCCGAGCTCCAGACCGTCCCGAACCACCTGCTGGGACGCCTGGTGCGCAGGGTGGCCGAGGGCGTGGCGGAGAGCGAGCGGCGCGCGGCCCGCGCCGGGGCCGAGCTGGCCGCCCTGGAGGACGAGGTCGTCCGGCTGGCCGACTCGACGCTGCCCGTCCTGGTCGAGCGGATCCGGAGCGACCGCGCCTCGGCCGCGTCCGTGCTGGCCGAGTTCCCGGCGCCCGCGCACCCGGCGCTCGACCGGCTCCTCCGCTCGGTCGCCGACGACGTGGCCGGCGGGGAGCGCACCCGGGCGGCGGCCATGGCGGCCTCCGCCAGCGCGGCGGCGCGGATCCAGGCGCAGACGACCCGCATGCTCGCCGGGCTCCGGGAGCTGGAGGACCGCTACAGCGAGGACGAGGTCTTCGGCGACCTGCTCGACCTCGACCACCACGTCTCCCAGATGGGGCGCCTGGCCGACAGCATCGCGCTGCTCAGCGGCGGGCGCTCGGGGCGGCGCTGGACCAAGCCCATCAAGCTGGAGAGCGTCATCCGCGGCGCCATGGGGCGGATCGCCTCCTACCAGCGCGTCCAGTACCACTCGACCAGCACCGCCGCCATCGCCGGGTTCGCCGCCGAGGGCGTCATGCACGCGCTGGCCGAGCTGATGGACAACGCCGCCAACTTCTCCCCGCACGGCTCGGCCGTGCACGTCTACGCCGAGGAGGAGGACGCCGGGGTCGTCATCACCGTCGAGGACAGCGGGCTCGGGATGCGCCAGCGCGAGCGGGAGCGCGCCGAGCGGCTGATCTCCGAGACCGCCGACCTGACCTCGCTGCCCGGCACGCGGCTGGGCCTCGCGGTGGTCGGGCGGCTGGCGGGCAAGCACGGCCTGCGGGTGAGCTTCCGGCCGTCCTCGCGCGGCGGCGTCGGCGTGGTGATGCTGATCCCGCGGCAGCTCGTCACCCACTCCCCCGGCGGGACCGCGGCGGGCACCCTGGCGGAGTCCATCGGCGGCAGGCCGAGGAGCGCCGGCGGGCCCGCCCGCGAACCCGTGGCGGCCATGTCCGCCGCACCGGCGGCATCCGGCGCGGACGCCTCCGAAGGCGCGTCCTACCTGCCGAAGCGCCGGCGCGGCGCCACCCTCGCCGGGACGGTCGAGCAGCCGGAGGCGCCACCTCCCCTGCCCCGCGACCCGGGTGCCCGGTTCGCCGCGTTCCGCGCGTCGACGTCGGGGAGCCACCGGATGCCCGGCGGCGCCGGGTCCGGCGGCGGTCGGAGCGAGACCACGTCCACCGAAGACCCCGACCAGTAGGGCTCATGGTTCGGCGGCCCGTCCCCGGACGGCCGCCGGGCCGACCGGTCCCGGCGCTCGTCCGGACCGCAGGATCGACAGATAGGAGGCAGGGGCGCGCGCCTGCGGCGGACGCCGCCCCGTGATCTCGATGAGCACCGATGAGCACCGACTCGACTGGCTCCTGACGTCCCTCGCGGAGCGTGCCCCCGGCGTCCAGCACGTCCTGGTGCTGTCCCGGGACGGGCTGAGGATCTGCCACACCCCCGGCCTGGACGACGACAGGGCCGACCAGCTCGCGGCCATCGCCTCGGGCATCCAGAGCCTGTCCATGACCGCCTCCCACGAGTTCGGCCGGGGCGTCGGCGCCGGCCAGTCGATGGTGGAGTTCGCCGGCGGGCTGCTGCTGATCATCCCGGCCGGGGAGGGCGCGCACCTGGCGGTCGTGGCCGGCGAGGACGCCGACGTCGGCCTGGTCGGGCACAGCATGAACGAGCTGGTGGAGCAGATCGGCGGCTACCTGACCGCGGCTCCGCGCACGTCCGCGTCGAGATGAAGCCGCGCCCCCTGGACCTCGACGACCCCGACCGGCTCTACACCGTGACCGGCGGCCGCAGCCGGGTCGACGACGCGGCCCTCGACCTGGTCACGCTGGTCGTCGCCGAGAACGACCCGGCGCCGGGCATGCAGTCCGAGCACGTCGCGATCCTGCGGCTGTGCCGCCGCCAGCCGGTGGCGGTGGTCGAGCTGTCCTCCCATCTGCGGCTGCCGGTCAGCGTCGTGAAGATCCTGGTGCTCGACCTGCGCGACGCCGGCCACCTCACCGTCCGCCACCCGACGTCGGCCACCGCGACGACGCAACTCGCCGACCTGGAGACCCTGAAGGAGGTGCTCGTTGGACTCAAAGCCCTCTGACCGCGCACCGGACCCCGCGGGCGGCGTGCCGCTGCGCCGCAGCGTCCGGGACGCGCTGAAGATCGTGATCGTGGGCGGGTTCGGCGTCGGGAAGACCACCATGGTCGGCTCGATCTCCGAGATCCGCCCGCTGAGCACCGAGGAGATCATGACGAAGGCCGGCGTCGGCATCGACGACCCGAGCCGCGTCGCCGACAAGCGCACCACCACGGTCGCCTTCGACTTCGGCCGGATCTCCCTGGACGCCCACCGCGTGCTCTACCTGTTCGGCGCGCCGGGCCAGCAAAGGTTCTGGTTCATCTGGGACCAGCTGTTCGCCGGCAGCCTGGGCGCCGTCGTGCTGGTGGACACGCGCCGACTGGAGGACTCCTTCTACCCGCTCGACCGGCTGGAGCACCACGAGATGCCGTTCGTGGTGGCGGTCAACCGGTTCGACGGCCCCGAGCCGCGCCCCCCGCTGGACCTGGTGCGCGACGCGCTGTCGCTGTCCGCGGACGTTCCGCTGGTCGACTGCGACGCCCGGAGCCGCGACTCCTGCAAGAGCGTGCTGATCACGCTCGTCCGGCACCTCACCACCCTCCACGACCCCGCCGCGCTCCAGGAGGCCGCGCAGTGACCGACGAGACCGAGCAGACCGACGAGACCGAGCCGACCGACGAGACCGAGCCGAGCGGGCAGTCCGAGGAGAGCACCCGGCCGCCCGCCGACGAGAACGCCGTCCGCCTGTACGGGGAGGAGTTCGACCAGCGGCCGAAGGACTTCTTCGAACGGATGCGGCGCGAGCACGGCCCGGTCGTGCCCGTCCTGCTCGAAGGCGACATCCCCGCCTGGTACGTCATCGGGTACCGGGAGGTCAACCACGTCACCGGCAACCCCGCCCTGTTCGCGCGCGACACCCGCCGCTGGAACGCCTGGGACATGGTCCCCGAGAACTGGTCGCTGCTGCCGTTCGTCGGCTGGAACCCCTCGGTGATGCTCGCCGAGGGCGAGGAGCACCACCGGCGCAGCGCGGCGATCAGCGACGCGCTGGACGCCGTCGACCGCACCGAGCTCGCGGGCATCTGCGAGCGCGTCGCCGACCACCTGATCGACGAGTTCGCCGGGGACGGCGAGGCCGACCTCGGCGCCCAGTACGCCGACCGGCTCCCGCCGCTGGTCATGGTCGGGCTGTTCGGCGTCCCCGACGCCGAGGTGCCGGACATGATCCGCGACATCCAGGACGTCGCGGGCTCCGACGAGAACGCCGTCGCGGCCTACGGGCGGCTCCAGGAGACCATGCGGCGGCTGGCCGAGACCCGCAGGGCGCGCCCCGGCGCGGACGTGACGTCCCGCCTGCTGCGGCACCCCGCCGGCTACACCGACGACGAGCTGGTCAGCGACCTGATCCCGATGATCAGCGCGGGGCACCTGCCGACCGGCCACTGGATCGGCAACACGCTGCGGCTGATGCTGGTGGACGAGCAGTTCGCCGTGACGCTCCAGGGCGGCCGCGGCAGCGTCTCGCAGGCGCTCAACCAGGTGCTGTGGGAGGACACGCCGTCCCAGAACAACATCGGCCGCTTCGCCGTGCGCTCCTGCGAGCTGGCCGGCCGCAGGATCCGTCCGGGCGACATGCTGATCCTGGGCTGGGCCGCGGCGAACGCCGACCCCCAGGTCGCGCCGCCCGCGCACGGCGCCGGCGCGGGCAACCGCGCCCACCTGTCGTTCGGCCACGGCGACCACGGGTGCCCCTACCCCGCCCCGGAGCTCGCCGAGGTCGTCGCCAGGACGGCGGTCGAGGTGCTGCTCGACCGCCTTCCCGACATGGAGCTCGCAGTGAAACCGGACGAGCTCATGTGGCTCCCGTCCTTCTGGGTCCGCCGCCTGGCCGCCCTCCCCGTCCGCTTCACCCCGGCCCTGACCCCCCACCGCCCCCTCTGACACGCCGTCCCATCAGCCGCCGAAAACGGTTTGCCCGGCTCTCGCGGCTCGATGATCCTGAGCCGATGGACCTCAAGGACGCCGCGCGCGCCTGGCAGACCGACGGCTTCGTCATCCTCCCGGCGTTCCTCCAGGGAGACGAGCTGAGCGCGGCGGTGGACGAGTTACCCCTGCTGTTCCCGACGGCCGCGGGCTTCCACGACCGCACCGACCCGCGAGCGGAGCGTTTCGTCGGCGACGAGTTCGCCGGGATCGACGCCTTCCCCTTCGCGAGCACCGCGGTCGGTCTCCTGGCCGTCCACCACCGCGTCCTAGACCTGGCCGAGGCGCTCCTGGGCGGCGGCGACTTCCACGTCTACACGGCGGAGGCCTGGGCGAAGTACACCGGCGCCTGCGACTACGACTAGGACCTGCATCGCGACTACCTCAACCACACGCTCCTGGTGCCGAGCACAGCGGCCGAGTTTCAGCAGTTGGAGATGTTCGTCTTCCTCAGCGACGTGCCCGAGGAGCTCGGGCCGCCGCATCTGGTCTCCCGCAGGCACACCGCGGCGCTGCCTTCCGTGCCCAACTGGTTTCTGCGGCCTGGGCGGGCGGGCTCCGGGCGCTTCCTCGACGCCGATGGCGGGCCGGACCTCTACGAGGCCGAGGTGTCGGGGGCCGGGCCCGCCGGGACGGTCATCGCGTTCGAGGCGGGGACCTTCCATCGCGGCACCGGGCTGACCGCGCCGCGCGGCGTCCGGTACAGCATGCATCTGGGGTTCCGGCCGTCCGGCGTCGGTTGGGGGCAGCGGATGGGATGGGCCATGCGCGGCTACGAACGGGCATGGGTCGACTTCGTCCACCGCGCCGATCCGCGGCAGCTCCAGGCCTTCGGGTTCCCGCCGCCCGGCCATCCCTACTGGACGCCCGAGACGCTGGCCGGGACGGCGCTCCGGTACCCGGAACTCGACCTGGCGGCGTGGCGGACGGCCGGTCAGGCCGCGGTGGTTCGTTGAGCGGGTCGGGGTCGGGCGGTGGTCCTGGCCGGGCGCCAGGTGGCGACGAGGGCGAACGCGAGCAGGAGTTCGGCGATGTCGCCGCCGTAGTACATGAGTTCGGCGCCGCCGCGCACCTGGGCGATGGGCGCGTGGATGTCGATGAGGAAGCCGCCGTAGACGAGCTGGGAGACGGTCGCGTGGGCGGCGACGGCCACGCCGAGGACCACCAGCCGGGCCAGGACGCCGGGACGGGACGGGGCGGGGTCAGGGCCCGCGATGACCCAGGCGAACAGGCAGCCCGACAGCAGGAAGTGGACGTGCAGCGCCATGTGCAGCACCGGCTCCTCCATGGCCGCGTTGTACAGCGGGGTGAAGTACACCAGGGGCAGGGTGCCGGCGCTCAGCACCAGCGCGGTCACCGGGTGGGCCAGGATCCGAAGAGGGACGCTGCGCAGAACGCCGGTCAGCGTCCTGGCCTGGGCGGCGGGGACCGCACGCAGCAGGACCGTGATCGGGGCGCCCAGCACCAAGGCCGGCGGCGCGTACATGCCGATGAGCAGGTGCTGGAGCATGTGCCCGCGGAAGTCGCGGTCGGCGAAGGCGTCGATGGGGGCCGACAGCGCGAGCGCGAGCAGCGCGCATCCGGTCAGGAACACCGCCGCGCGCATCCGTCCCGGGCCCCGGGCCGGGTTCCGGCGGCGGCCCCGCCACCACAGCGCCAGGTAGCCGGCGGCGACCAGTCCCACGGCCGCCAGGGGGAGGACCGCCTCCAGCGGCGACGCGCTCCCGCCGTGTTCGTGCATCGGGTGGCCGACCGCCTGGAGGAGCGGGGTGGCGGGCGTCATGCGTCCCGTCCCGGGTTCGGCGCCCGTCCGTCATGGGCTCCGGACGGGGACAGCGGCTTGGCGGTGCGCTGGACGAGGTAGCCGACGGCGACCAGAACGACGCCGAGCAGCAGGAACCCGACGTCCCACCAGATCTGGTGAGGACCGCCGTGGACGTGGTGGATGCCGAGTATCTGGTGGTCGATGATCCCCTCGACCACGTTGAACAGGCCCCAGCCGACCAGGATCCAGCCCCACAGCGCCGCCGACGTCCACACCCGGCGGCGCCGGTGCGTGACACGCGAGTACAGGATCGCCAGGCCGGTCAGGACCGACAGCCAGCACACCACGTGGAAGAGGCCGTCCCACAGCGTGTTCATCTCCAGCCCCGACACGGTGCGCGGGGAGTAGTACTTCACCCCGATCCTGTCGGTGTTGGTGCTGGTCAGCATGTGGTGCCATTGCAGGAGCTGGTGCAGCAGGATGCCGTCGACGAACCCGCCGAGGCCCACGCCGAGAACGATCCCCGGCAATCGCAGGTCCACCGGCGTCACGCCTGGGCGGCTTGCTCGAACGGTCGCGGTCATGTCTCTCCGATCAGCGGCAGCCGTGCGTGCGGTAGGGCTCCGCGTCGCTCCACTTGACGTCCAGCCCCAGGCCGGGACGGTCGGAAGCGGGGACGAGGGCGCCGTCCTCCGGGGTGAGCGTTCCGTCGAAGAGCAGCCCCTCGACGCGGACGTGGTCGTGGAAGTACTCCAGGTGGCGCAGGCGGTCGACCGCGCAGAACGCGTGCGCCGACACCGCCGGGGCGCAGTGGGCGGACAGGTCGATCTGCCGCGCGGCGGACAGCCCCGCGACCTGGAGCAGGCCCGTGATGCCGCCGCACCGGGTGACGTCGGCCTGGAGGCAGTCCACCGCGGGGCCGTCCAGGAGGCCGGCGAAGTCCTTCAGGACGAACCCGTACTCCCCCGCGGCGACCTCCAGCCGCCCCGGCCCCTCGTCGCGGACGAGGCGCAGCCCCACGACGTCGTCGGAGCTCACCGGCTCCTCGAACCACCGGACGTCCCACTCCTCGGCGAACCGCCGCGCCCAGTAGAGGGCGTCCTTGCGCGTCAGTGCCCCGTTGGCGTCGGCGTACAGTTCGGCGTCCCCGATCGCGTCCCGGACGGCCGCGAGCCGCCGCGGGTCCTCCTCCGGCCGCCGCGACACCTTCAGCTTGACCCGCGGTATGCCCTGCCCGACCCAGCCGGAGAGCTGGTCGGAGAGGCGGTCCAGGGGGTAGTTCGTGAAGCCGCCGCTGCCGTAGACGGGCACCCGGTCGTGGAACGCCGGAAGCACCTTGAACAGCGGAAGGCCGAGCAGCTTCGCCTTGAGGTCCCAGAGCGCGACGTCGACGGCGGACACCGCCATCGCCCCGACCCCGGGACGTCCGGCGTTGCGGATCCCGGCGAACATCCGCTCCCAGGCCGCGGGCGGGGCGAGCGCGTCGGCGCCTTGCACCGCGGACGCCAGCTTGGACTCCACGAACGCGGCGACCGACACGTCCCCGTAGGTGTAGCCGATCCCGGCCTGCCCGCCGGCCCGCACCTCGACGAGGACGAGGGTCGTCGAATCCCAGCGGAGCGTGCCGTCCTCCTCGTGGCCGCCGGGCCCGTCGGTGGGCACCTGGAAGGCGTGCACTCCGACCCCGTCGACCTCGACCTCGCCCCGCGGACGCATCTGCTCTCCCTCCGTCGGCGTCTACCTACCGCTGGGGCCGGACCTAAACCGGAGAGGGCCTCGGCACCGCACCATACCTAGGAGTATGGTTCCGTACCATGGAGTATGGAGACGAGATCACGCACCGCGTGCGGGCCCTCGCGCCGACGCTCGCCGAACGCGCGCGGGCCGCCGAGGACGCGCGCCGGCTGCCCGACGAGACCATCGCCGACCTGGCCGGGACCGGCCTGTTCGACATGCTGGTGCCGAAGCGGTTCGGCGGCGCCGAGCTCGGGTTCGAGGAGATGGCGGCGGCGTGCCGCGAGGCGGGCGCCGGATGCGCCTCCACGGGCTGGCTTTCGGTCATCTACACGCTGCACAACTGGATGGTCGCGCTGTTCCCCGAGCAGGCGCAGGCCGAGGTCTGGGCCGACCGGCCGTACGCGCTGATCCCGTGCGTCCTGTCTCCGGGCGGGACGGCGGCGCCGGCGGACGGCGGGCACCGGGTCACCGGGCGCTGGTCGTGGGGCAGCGGGGTGATGCACGCCGGGCACGTGATGGTCATGGCGCTGGTCACCGAGGGCGACGCGATCGAGCCGCGGCTGTTCCTGCTGCCGCGCGAGGAGGTGGCGGTGCACGACGTCTGGCACACCAGCGGGATGCGGGGCACCGGCAGCAACGACATCGAGGTGCCGGACGTCTTCGTCCCGGCGCACCGGTCGGTGCCGCTCGCCGACCTGGCGGAGGGGCGCTCGCCCGGCTCCCTCGTCCACTCCGGGCCGCTCTACCGGACACCGCTCGTGCCCGTGTTCGCGCTGACCGGCGCGGCGCCCGTCCTCGGCGTGGCCGAGGGGGTGCTGGCACTGTTCGCCGAGCGGACGCGGGGCCGGGTGATGGCCTACTCCGGCGAGCGGCAGCGCGAGACGGCGGGCGCGCAGGTCCGGCTCGCGGCGGCGACCGCGGACCTGGCCGCCGCCCGGCTGCTGCTGGAGGACGCGCTGCGCGGCGTCGTCCGCGCCGTGGCGGACGGCGGCTGCGATATGCGGCGCCGTGCCAGGGCCCGGCTCGTGGCGGCGCACGTCGCCGGGACCGCCCGGCGGGTCGTCAACGACCTGTGCTCGGCGGCCGGGGCGAGCGCGCAGTTCAGTGACTCCCCGTTCCAGCGGGCGCAGCGGGACGTCAATACGATCTCCGGGCACGTGGTGTTCGAACCGGACGCGGCGTACGCCCTCTACGGCAGGATCGAGCTGGGACTGGACCCCGGCCCGGTGACCCTGGTGTGACGGCGGCCCGGCGGCGGAGGCAGGGGGTCGGATGACGGGCGGCACGGGAACGGCCGGCGCAGGAGCGGGCGTCGAGGACACGGGCGGCGGAAAGGCGGCGGCCCGGCCCAGGGTGGCGCGGCGCGACTGGATCGAGGCGGCCTACGGGGAGCTGGCCCGCGCGGGCGAGCGCGGCGTGGCGATCACCACGCTGGCGGCCCGGCTCGGCGTCACCAAGGGCAGCTTCTACTGGCACTTCCGGGACCGCCCCGAGCTGATGCGGGCGCTGCTGGACCGGTGGGCGCACGAGCGGACCGACGAGATGCTGGGGCTCGCGCTCGGCAGCACCGCCGACCCGCGCGAGCGGCTGCGCCGCATCCAGGCGCTCGGCCGCGAGGTCGCGCCGATCGACCGGGCGATGCGGCTGTGGGCGCAGCACGAGCCGGCGGCGGAGGAGGCGGTGCGGCACGCCGACCGGGCCCTGCTGGGGCACATCGTCGCCTGCTTGGAAGGCCTCGGGTTCGATGAGCAGGAGGCACGTCTTCGGGCGCAGCTGATGCTGCGCGTCTGGGCGGGCGGCTACCTCGTCCCCGAGTCCGGCCCCGACCCGGGGGAACGCATGCTGGAGATCCTCCTCGCTCCCTAGCCCGGCTCACTCCCGGCGGACGAATCCGTGCCGTGCGAGCATCTCGGCGAGCTGCCGCCCGGCCGGGGTGAGCTCCCTGCCGAGCCCCCGGCACGCGGCGCAGCGCTCCTTCTCCGGCTCGGACGGGCGGGCCTTCATGTGGTCGTCGATGGCGCGTTCCACGGCGGTCACGATGGCGGGTTCGGCGGGGGCGGGCCGTTCGGGCGCGGCGACGGGCGGGGACGCGGGCGCGGCCCCCGGCGGCACGCCCGGGGCCGGCCGCCACTCGTGGGCGCGGCGGGCGGCCTGCGCGACCGCGATCAGCTCGCCGGCCCGCCGGTGCCAGGCGAGCCACCGCTCGTTCGGCGTGCTGCCCGTCCCTCCGCACTCCGCGCAGTCGTCCTCCAGCGCCTCCAGGAGCCGCGACACCAGCCCGGCGCTCGCCGCCCGGTCACCCACTCCGGTCACCCACTCCGGTCACCTCGCGCAGGCTTCACGATCCCTGTCCATCCACGCTCTCGCCGTCCCGGGCCCGCGGGCCCCCTCACGTCGTACGCGCGGCGGGGCCGCCGGGTTCGGACGCGCGCCGGTCGTCGCGCTGCCGCGACGCCCCCCGTATGGCGTACGCTCCCGGCGGCGGGGCAGGTCCGGTGCGGGGGCCACCGCCCGCGCCCGGCACGGGCGTCGCGCCGTGACGGTCCGACCCCCTATCGTGGTAGGGCCCGCGACCGTACCGTCCGGTTCCGACCGGAGGCGGCGCGGCGGGGCCGCCGGGGGCCGGAGGGAAGGGCCGCCGAAGGGGACTCCGTGCGAAAGGCTGGGGTGTGAGTCAGCGACGACCGCGGCCGTCAGGCGAAGAGCAGGCGGGCGACGTGGCCGGCGCCGTGCCGGACGACGTCGCGGCCGCCGTGGAGCGCGTGCTGAGCGCGACCACGCTGCTCTGGAACCGCGCGGACCAGGGCCTCGAACCCGCCATCTCGCCGATCCAGCTGCGCGCCGTGGAGGTGATCGCGCGGTTCGGCCGGCTGAACCTCGGCGGGCTCGCCGAGGAGCTCGGCGCGATCCCCTCGTCCACGAGCCGGCTGTGCGACCGGCTGGAGGCGGCCGGGCTGCTGGTGCGGGAGGCCGCCCGCACCGACCGGCGCGAGATCGTGCTGCGGCTGAGCGACCAGGGCGAGCGGCTGCACGCCGAACTGGTCCGGCGGCGCCGCGCGGCGGTGCGCGACGTGCTGGCGCAGATGTCCCCCGCGTCCCGGGCCCGACTGCTCGACGCGCTCACGGAGTTCGGTCAGGCGGGCGAGCGGCGCGAGCGCGGCGGTGGGGTCCTCGGGTCCCGGACGGCCTGACCGGCGCCCGTTTCCGGCCAGTTCGTACCTGCTTTTTCCGCAGCTCGATATCAAGTATTTGCCATACGGCAAACTCTTTGGCAGTCTTCCCGTGCGGTCCTGCGTCCGAGACGGGGCGGACCCGATGACAGAGCCGCGTTCCCGCGGTCGAACGGCCGGTCGAGGGGGACGGCCGCTCCCGCGGTCCGGCCTCCGTACCCGGGCCGGCCGCACGGGATGCGGCCGCGTCCGGCGCGTCGGCACGCAGTGATGAGATGGGGTCTCGATGAGCACGCACGGCCGCCCGGCCGGGGATGAGCACGGCCGCCCGGCCGAGAGTGGCCGGGGCCGCCCGGCCGATGGCGACGGCAGCCCCCCGGCCAGGGTCGAACGGGCGCTGCGCGCCGCTCCCGCGTACGCGCTGCCCGAGGTGCTGGCCGCGACGCTCTCGCGGGAGTACCCCCGCGTCTCCACCGCCCGGCTCCTGGTCTCCGACTACCACTCGCGCGCCCTGATGCCGGTCGCGCCCCTGCTGGCCGCGCCGCGCCCCGGCGGCCCGGCGGCCCCGGCCGGCGAGGCGCGGGCCGCGGTGGCGGCCGCCGAGGAGGCCGTCGAGCCGCCAGAGGAGGCCACCGAGCCGATCGGGATCCGGCAGAGCCCCGCCGGGCGCTCGTTCGCCACCGGCCGCGTCCTGGTGGCCCCCGCGGAGGACGGCGACGGCTCCGGCGAGACCGGGACCTATATACCGGTCAGCGCGCGGGGCGAGCGGATCGGCGTCCTGCAGCTCGGGTCGTCCGCCCCGTGGACCGCGGCCGAGACGGCCGAGCTGGCCGAGATCGGCGAGCTGCTGGGCAGCGCCCTGAAGGTCGCGTGGACCCGGACCGACCGGTACGAGCGGGCCAGGCGGCGGCACCGCCTCACGCTCGCCGCCGAACTGCAGTGGCAGCTCCTCCCCGGCCACGCGCACGCGGACACCTCGTTCAGCCTCGCGGGGCACCTGGAGCCGGCCTACTCGATCGGCGGCGACAACTTCGACTGGTCCGTCGAGCACGACCACCTGGCGCTGACCGTCACCAACGGCGCGGGCACCGGCATCAAGGCGGCGCTGCTGACGTCGCTGACCGTCGGCGCGCTGCGCAACGCCCGGCGGTCGGGCGCCGACCTCGGCGAGCAGGCGAGCCTGGCGAACGACATGGTGCACGTGCGCTACGGCGGCCGGGAGTTCACCGAGACCCTCGTCATGCGGATCGACCTCGTCGACGGGACCGTGCACGTCATCGACGCGGGCTCCCCGCGGCTCCTGCTGATGCGCGGCTCCGAGGTGACGCGGGTGCCGCTGGAGCAGCAGCTCCCGCTCGGCATGTTCCCCGACACCGAGTACCGGCCCCAGCGGTTCGGGCTCGAACCCGGCGACCGGCTGGTGATCGTCAGCGACGGGGTCTTCGGCGCGAAGGCGAAGGGCGGCGAGTACGGGACGCACCTGCTGGAGCAGGCCACCCGGCGCAGCCGCCTGCAGCCCGCGGCCGAGGTCCCGCTGACCGTCATCGACGAGCTCATCGAGTTCCACGAGGGCGCCGACCTCGCCGACGACGCCGTCGTGGTGTGCTTCGACTGGCACAGCCCGTCCGGCGGCGCCTCCCCGGTTCCGCCCCACGTGGCCCTGCACGGCGAGTCCGCGGTCTAGGCGGGAGCCGCTCGCAGGCGGCTCCCGGCCGGCGGCCTTCCGGTCACTCGGCCGGCGGGCTCGGCCGGTCGTCGGGGACGAGGCCGAGGGCCACCTCGAGGGCGGCGGCGTGCACCTCGTCCTCGCTGAAGGCGGTGTCGCGCATGGCGAAGTGGGTCATGTGCAGCGTGAGGAGGGCCAGGCGGGCGCGGATCTGGTCGGGCAGGCCCGCCTTCTCGTCGACCATGAACTCGGCGTACGACTTCATGCGCTCGCGCAGGTCCGAGGCGGCCTTCAGCTCTCGGACGGCCGGTTCGTTCATCTGCATGAAGCGGATCATCTCCTTGCCGGGGCCCTCGATGATCTCGGCATAGCGGCGCACGAACTCCCGCCGCGACGCCGGGGTGGGCTGCTGCCCGCGCGCCCACTCCAGGAGTTCCTCGCCCTCGGCGCGGAAGTCCTCGAAGAGGCTGCCGACGATGTCCTCTTTGGTCTTGAAGTGGTAGTAGAGCGCCGCCTTCGTCACATCGAGGCGTTCGGCGATCTCGCGCAGCGAGGTCTTCTCGTACCCCTGCTCGGCGAACAGCTCCAGCGCGACACTGCGGATCCGTGCGCGGGTGTCGCCTCGACGGCGGGTCATCGCGTCCTCCCCCTCAACTTACTTGACGACCGGCTAGTTCCGAGTCTACCGTACGGCAGGTAAGAACTAGCCGGGCGGCAGGTAAGTCGGACGGAGCGGGGACAGGGATGAGTACGTCACTCACGAAGAACGGGACGGCGGAGCCGCCCCGGAGCAAGCGCCAGGTGTACATCGTGATGAGCGGGCTGATGATCGGCATGCTGCTCGCCATGCTCGACAACATGGTGGTCGGCACCGCGATGCCCACGATCGTCGGCGAGCTGGGCGGGGTGGCGCACCTGTCCTGGGTGGTCACCGCCTACACGCTGGCCACCGCCGCGGCGACGCCGATCTGGGGCAAGCTCGGCGACATGTACGGCCGCAAGGGCATGTTCATGGCCGCCGTCGTGCTGTTCCTGGCCGGGTCGGCGCTGGCCGGCATGGCGCACAGCATGACGCAGCTGATCGCCTTCCGCGGCGTCCAGGGCCTCGGCGCCGGCGGCCTCATGGTCGGCGCCATGGCCATCATCGGCGACCTGGTGCCGCCCCGCGAGCGCGGCCGCTACCAGGGGCTCATGGCCGCGGTCATGCCGCTGGCCTTCATCGGCGGCCCGCTGCTGGGCGGCCTTGTGACCGACCACCTCAGCTGGCGGTGGGCCTTCTACGTCAACCTTCCGCTGGGCGCCCTCGCCCTGGTGGTCACCGCGCTGACCATGCACCTCCCGAAGCGTCCCCGCAGCACGGCCCGCATCGACTACATCGGCGCGGTCCTGCTGACCGCCGGCATCGTCTGCCTCTCGCTCATGACCAGTTGGGGCGGCACGGAGTACGCCTGGGCCTCCGCCATGATCATCGGCCTCGGCGCCGGCGCCGCCGTCCTGCTGGTCCTGTTCGTGCTGTGGGAGATGCGCGCGGAATCCCCGATCCTGCCGATGAGCCTGTTCCGCAGCCGCAACTTCACGCTGGCCTCGGTGCTGGGCTTCCTGGTCGGCTTCGGGATGTTCGGCGCGGTGACCTTCCTGCCGCAGTTCCAGCAGCTGGTGCAGGGCGCCTCGGCCACCAACAGCGGCCTGCTCCTGCTGCCGATGATGATGGGCATGCTCGTCACCACCATGACCGTCGGGCAACTGGTGACCCGCACCGGGCGCTACCGCGTCTACCCCATCGTCGGCGGGGTCGTCATGACCGCGGGCATGCTGCTGCTGTCCCGGCTCACCGTGGACTCCACCCAGCTCACCACCGGTCTGTTCATGCTCGTGCTGGGCGCCGGCATGGGCTTCCTGATGCAGAACACGATGCTCATCGCGCAGAACAGCGTGGAGATGAAGGACATCGGCGCGGCCAGCGGCGCGGCCACCCTGTTCCGGACGATCGGCGGCTCCCTCGGCGTGTCGATCCTCGGCGCGATCTACAGCAGCCGCCTGACCGGCGGGCTGAGCGACCGGCTGGGCGAGAAGGCCGGCGAGTCGATCTCCGGCAGCGGCGGCCGGCTCACCCCGGCGCTGCTCAAGCGGATGCCGACCGACGTGCGCGACGCCGTGGAGCACGCGGTGGCCTCCGGTGTCCACGGCGTCTTCCTCTGGGCTTCCGCGTTCACCCTGCTGGCCATCGTCGCCGCCTGGTTCATCCGCGAGACCCCGCTGCGCGGCGGTCCCGCGGAGCGGCCCGCCCCGCAGGACGACACGGTCACCGAACCCGTCGCGATCTGACACGGCGCAGCACCGGTCAGGGGCCGTCCTCGTCGAGGACGGCCCCTGCCGCGCTTTGCGGCGGCGGCTTCGACGTCCGCGGTCCAGACGAGCCACGGCCCCGGGCCGATCCCCTTGCGGGGCCGCCCCGACCGGGCAGTAACCTTTCGCTTACTTGATCAGCGAGAAAGCGGGAGAGCAGCGATGGGCGAGCTGAGCGCCGCGGAGACCGTCCGTGCCGCCGACAAGATCATCCACGACGTCGGGTCGCGGTGGATGCTGTCGCGCCGCACGGCGGAGCACGGCGAGGAGCAGGGGTACGACAACCCGTTCGCGTACTACTTCGCCGGACGGGGCGGGGTGATGGGCGACGTCGACGCCGACGTGGTCTCGGCGGCGCTCGGCTGGTTCGAGCCCGGTTTCGTCCGCGCCCAGTGGGACGAGGGGATCGCGGTCGCCGGGGCGCGCGAGGCGACGCGGCGGTACATCCTCGGCTGCGCGGCCTGGGGCGAGGCCCACCTGCCGGAGGACCCGCGCCTCTGCGAGCTGGCCGAGCGCGTCGTGCGCGCGGCCGAGGGGTCGGGGCTCCCACTGTTCTGCGGCTGGCGCGCCGAAACGCTGCCGGACGCCACCCGGGCCCGGCTCATGCAGCTGGTGCAGGTGCTGCGGGAACTGCGCGGCGGCCTGCATCTCGTCGCGACGACCGCCGTCGGGCTCTCCCCGCTGGAGGCGATCCTGACGCAGGACGGACCGGACATCGCGCGCTTCTTCGGCTGGCAGGGCGACCTCCCCGACTGCGCCGCGCTCCGGCCGCGGCGCGTGGAGGCGGAGGAGATCACCGACCGGCTCTCCGCCGCCGTCTACGAGCGGGCGCTGTCGCCGTCCGAGCGGGCCGAGTTCGCCGAGCGGATCGGCGCGGTCGGCGCGGCCGTCCTCGGCTGAGCCGTTCCGCGGAGCGCGCCGGGGCCGGTCTTGTCGCGGACGGACAAGGACCGGGCGGAGATCGCGCAATCCGGGGACTGTCGCCCGGAGGACGACAGGTTCATTGTCGGACCTGACCGATCACGCTCGGAAGGAGCACGTGATGGGACGGTCCCCTCTTCCCCTCGGCGCGTTCGCGGCACTGTCGCGATCGGGGGGCGGCCCCCCGCGCCCCCCGGTTCGCTTCGCTCATGCCGCGGCGGCCGCGGCCGCGGCCGTGCTGGCCGTCACCGCGGCGGCCGGACCGGTGGGCGCGCGCGAGGCCGACCGGACCGAGACGCCGGTCGCCTCCAGCTCGCCCGTCACCGACGTCGCCGAGTCGGTCGTTCGGGTGAGGGTGCCGCTGCCCGCAACGGCCGGTCTGCATCCGCAAGCCTGCGACTGGCTGTCCTACCTGCGGTTCCGGCACAAGGACGGTCCCGCCGCGTCGGCCGACGCCGACCGGATCCTGGTCGCGCAGCCCGGCATCCTGGAGGGCGCGGGCGCGTTCGACAGCGTCGCGCGCAACACGGTCTCGGCCGCGGCCGAGCGCGGGAAGCACATCGAGTTCTGGGCGCTGGACCGGCGGTCCAACTGCCTGGAGGACGGCACCGGGATCCAGGCGGGGCTCCGGGCGGGGGACGCCCATCTCGCCATCGACTACTACTACCGGCAGAAAGAGGTCGACGGGCGGAAGTTCGCCGGGTACCAGACCAACGACCAGGTGAAGTGGCTCCAGAGCGTCGGGCTTGAGCAGACCGTCCGCGACCAGTACGACCTGATGGTCAGGGAACTCCCCGACCCGGCCGCGCGCAAGCGGAAGATGATGTGCGGGGGGCACTCGCTGGGCGGCGTCCTGACGGCGTTCTTCGCCGAATGGGACTTCGACGGCGACCACTCGACCACGGGTGACGCCGGGTACGAGCAGTGCTCCGGCTACTTCGCGCTCGACACCCGGATCTCGACGGCGCTTCCCGGATTCGGCGGGGACTTCCCCGAGGACTGGATCCCGCTGCTGAAGTTCGGCGCGGGCGCCGTCCAGGCGGGGCTGGAGAGCGGTGCGATCCCGCGGGCCCTGTCCGCCCCCGCGGTGGTCAACACCGAGACGATGAACCTGCTCGGCATCGCGGGCCTGGCGGCGCGCCTCGACCCGGGCGGCGTCTCCGACCTCGCGACCTACGTGCCGTCGTCGTTCAACACCGACTCCACCTACCGGATCCTGTTCTCCAAGGACTACCCGACGTTCCTCACGGGCTCCCCCACGGTGAAGGACTTCCGGTTCACCAACGCCGCCGCGCTCGGCGGGCTGCTGGACGACAACTCCCAGCCGCTCGCGTTCATGCAGGCCAGCCTGGGGTTCTGGGACGGCGGGAGGATCGTCGACAAGGAGTTCCCGGCGCCGAACGACCTCGCCGGCATCGGTCTCGGCGGCCTGTCCCGGCTGCTCGGGACCGAGAAGAAGGCGATCCCGGACGAGCCGCGCGGTCCGCTGTACACGTGGCGGAACTTCGACCGCGTCGGCGCCCCGGACGACCCCGTGTACAAGGCCAAGGACGGCACCCCGTTCACGTCCGCGGGGAAGGAGGTCACCGACATCGCCGAACTGGCCCGCAGCCTGTCGGAGCATCCGCTCGACTTCACCGAGCACTACTTCCCGACGCGGATGGTCGCCGACATCGCGCTGGCCGCCGCACCGGGGATCGCCGACGACGCCGTCCACGAGGACGGCGTCACCGCGAACCCGACGCTCGACCTGGAGGCGGAGGGCGGCCTCGGCGGCGACCCGCAGCCCGGCGACGTCGTCGCGCCCGGCTACCAGCACATCGACGTGCTGACCGCGTCCGCCGTCCAGAACGGCGGCCGGTCCGAGCCGGTCTCCGCGAACCTCGCCGCGTTCGCCGCCCGCTGACGCGGCCCCGCCGCCCGCCGCCCCGTGTTTCACGGCACGGGCGGCGGGTAGGTGGGCGGCGGATCAAGCTGAGGAAGGCGGTGGGACGTGGGCGTTCGGAGATGGATCGAGTCGTGGCCCGTCTACCGCCAGTTCAGCGGCGACGACCCGCTCGGGCGGGGCGCCGCGGCCAAGAGCGCCGGAACCGAGCGGATCACGCCGCGGGTGAGCACCGCCGACCGGGTCGTGAAGTCGGTGTGCCCCTACTGCGCCGTCGGCTGCGGGCAGGACGTCTACGTCAAGGACGGCAAGGTCACCCAGATCGAGGGCGACCCCGACTCGCCGGTCAGCCGGGGGCGGCTCTGCCCCAAGGGCTCCGCGAGCCTCCAGCTGACCACAGGGGACGCCCGCGAGCAGCGGGTCCTGTACCGGCGCCCGCACGGCACCGACTGGGAGTCCCTCGCCCTCGACACGGCGATGGACATGATCGCCGACCGGGTGGTCGAGGCGCGCCGGCACGGCTGGCAGTGGGAGCAGGACGGCGTGCCCGTGCGGCGGACGCTCGGCTTCGCAAGCCTCGGCGGCGCCACGCTCGACAACGAGGAGAACTACCTGATCAAGAAGCTGTTCACCGCGCTCGGCGCGGTGCAGATCGAGAATCAGGCCCGCGTTTGACACTCCTCCACCGTTCCCGGTCTGGGAACCTCGTTCGGACGCGGCGGCGCGACCACCTTCCAGCAGGACCTCCAGCACGCCGACTGCATCGTCATCCAGGGCTCGAACATGGCCGAGTGCCATCCGGTCGGGTTCCAGTGGGTGATGGAGGCCAAGGCGCGCGGGGCGAAGCTGATCCACGTGGACCCGCGGTTCACGCGGACGAGCGCGCTCGCGGACGCGCACGTCCCGCTGCGCGCGGGCAGTGACATCGCGTTCCTCGGCGGGATCATCAACTACGTCCTGCGGAACGAGAAGTACTTCCGCGAGTACGTCCTGTCCTACACGAACGCGTCGGTGATCCTCACCGAGGAGTTCCGCGACACCGAGGACCTGGACGGCGTGTTCTCCGGCCTTGACCCGGAGCAGCGCAGCTACGACAACAGCACGTGGCAGTACGAGGGCATGGAGGTCCAGGCGGCGTCCGGCCAGCGCGACATGGAGTACGAGGACCGCGTCGGAGCCGTCCAGGAGGCCGCGCGCGGCGAGGCGCACGGCTCGGGCGGCGCGGCGATCGGCGCGGGCGACCCGGAGCGGGACCCGACGCTGGAGCACCCGCGGTGCGTGTTCCAGGTCCTCAGGCGGCACTACGCGCGGTACACGCCGGAGATGGTCGAGCGGATCTGCGGCGTCCCCCGGGACCAGTTCCTCAAGGTCTGCGAGATGGTCACGGAGAACTCCGGCCGCGACCGGACGACGGCGTTCGCGTACGCGGTGGGCTGGACCCAGCACACGGTCGGCGTCCAGTACATCCGGGCGGCGTCGGTCCTGCAGTCGCTGCTCGGCAACATCGGCCGTCCCGGCGGCGGCATCCTGGCGCTGCGCGGCCACGCGTCCATCCAGGGCTCGACCGACATCCCGACGCTGTTCAACCTGCTGCCCGGCTACATCCCGATGCCGCACGCCCACAGCAACCAGGACCTGGACACGTTCATCCAGGCGGAGGCGGCGCGCAAGGGCTTCTGGGGCGACATGCGCTCCTACATGGTCAGCCTGCTGAAGGCGTACTGGGGCGACGCGGCGACCGCCGACAACGACTACCGCTTCGACTACCTGCCGCGGCTGACCGGCTCGCACAGCACCTACGAGACGTCCATGGCGCAGATCGACGGGGTGTGCAAGGGCTACTTCCTCATGGGCGAGAACCCGGCCGTCGGATCCGCCAACGCCAAGATCCAGCGGCTCGGGATGGCGAACCTCGACTGGCTCGTGGTCCGCGACTTCTCGCTGATCGAGTCGGCGACGTGGTGGAAGGACGGCCCGGAGATCGAGTCGGGCGAGATGCGCACCGAGGACATCGGCACCGAGGTGTTCTTCCTGCCCGCCGCCGCGCACACAGAGAAGGACGGCAGCTTCACCAACACGCAGCGGATGCTGCAGTGGCACCACAAGGCGGTGGAGCCCGCCGGCGACACGCGCAGCGACCTGTGGTTCATGTACCATCTCGGCCGCCTCGTCAGGGAGAAGCTCGCCGGCTCCACCGACGAGATGGACCGGCCCGTCCTCGACCTGACATGGGACTACCCGACGCACGGCGAGATCGCCGAGCCGGACGCCGAGGCCGTGCTCGCCGAGATCAACGGCCGGGACGCCGACGGGAACCCGCTGTCGTCCTACACGCAGCTGAAGGACGACGGGTCCACCTCGTGCGGCTGCTGGATCTACTGCGGCTGCTACACCGACGGCGTCAACCAGACCGCGCGCCGCAAGCCCGGCAAGGACCAGAACTGGGTGGCGCCCGAGTGGGGCTGGGCGTGGCCGATGAACCGCCGCATCCTCTACAACCGGGCGTCCGCCGATCCGGACGGCAGGCCGTGGAGCGACCGCAAGGCGCTGATCTGGTGGGACGCCGAGAAGGGCAAGTGGACGGGCCACGACGTGCCCGACTTCGTGGCCGACCGCCCGCCGGACTACAAGCCGCCGCGCGACGCGACGGGACCGGACGCGCTCGCCGGCAACGACCCGTTCATCATGCAGGCGGACGGCAAGGCGTGGCTGTACGTGCCGGCCGGGCTGACGGACGGGCCGCTGCCGACGCACTACGAGCCGCAGGAGTCGCCGTTCCAGAACCCGCTCTACAAGCAGCAGCGCAACCCCGTCCGGCACCTGCTGCCGCCGCACCCCGACAACCGGTACGCGCCGAGCGGCACCGACCCGGGAGCCGGAATCTACCCGTACGTGGTGACGACGTACCGGCTCACCGAGCACCACACGGCGGGCGGCATGTCGCGCTGGCAGCCCTACCTGGCCGAGTTGCAGCCGGAGTTCTTCTGCGAGATCTCGCCGGAGCTGGCGGCCGAGCGGGGCCTGGAGCACGGCGGCTGGGCGACGATCGTCAGCCCGCGCGCCGTCGTGGAGGCGCGGGTGCTGGTGACCGATCGGATGGCGCCGCTGACCGTGGACGGCAGGAAGCTGCACCAGATCGGCCTGCCCTACCACTGGGGCCCGAACGGCTACAGCCGCGGCGACGCCGCGAACGAGTTGCTGCACCTGTCCCTGGACCCGAACACGCACATCCAGGAGTCGAAGGTCATGTCGGTCGACATCCGCCCGGGCCGCCGCCCGCGCGGCCCCGCCGCCGGCGCCCTGGTCCGCGAGTACCAGGAGCGCGCCGGCATCACCGACCGAACGGGAACCGAGATCTAGCGGACGATCACCGGGTGGTCGGCTGCGGGGATCAGTTCGCCGATGACGGGGGCGCCGGGGATCTCGCCGGCGAGCAGGAGGCCGCCGGAGGTCTGGGCGTCGGCGAGCAGGAGCCGGTCGTCCTCGCCGGTGGCGCCGAAGTCGGTGTGCGGGGCGACCCAGTCGAGGTTGCGGCGGGTTCCGCCGCTGACGTACCCGTCCCGGAGGGACGCACGGGCGCCGTCGAGGCAGGGGACGGCGGCGGCGTCGACCACGGCGGTCACCCCGGACGCGCGGGCCATCTTGTAGAGGTGGCCGAGGAGCCCGAAGCCGGTCACGTCGGTGGCGCACACGATCCCGGCGTCCAGCGCGGCGGCGGACGCGTCGCGGTTCAGCGCGGCCATGGTCTCCACGGCGTGCGCGAAGACCTCGCCCGTCGCCTTGTGCCGGTTGTTCAGGACGCCGAGGCCGAGGGGCTTGGTGAGGCTGAGCGGCGTCCCCGGCTTGCCGGTGTCGTTGCGCAGGAGGCGTGCGGGGTCGGCGACCCCGGTGACGGCCATGCCGTACTTGGGCTCGGGGTCGTCCACGCTGTGGCCGCCGCCGACGTGGCAGCCCGCCTCGGCGGCGACGTCGAGGCCGCCGCGCAGGACCTCGCGCGCCAGGTCGAACGGGAGGACCTCGCGCGGCCAGGCGAGCAGGTTCACCGCCACGATGGGCCGGCCGCCGATCGCGTAGACGTCGGACAGCGCGTTGGCGGCGGCGATGCGCCCCCAGTCGTACGGGTCGTCGACGACCGGCGTGAAGAAGTCGGCGGTGGCGACGGCGGCGAGGCCGTCCTGGAGCCGGACCACGGCCGCGTCGTCCCCGGTCTCCAGCCCCACGAGCAGTTCGGCGTTGGGCGAGGCGGGCGCGGCCCCGAGCCCCGCGACGACCTCCTCCAACTCCCCCGGCGGAATCTTGCAGGCGCACCCCCCGCCGTGCGCGTACTGGGTGAGCCGTTTCGGGGGAGCGTCGGTCATGGCTTCCTCTCGGTGCAGCGGCGGCGGAGGTCGTCCACCCGGACCGTGTAGCCCTTGTCGTCGAGGTACTCCAGGAGCGGGACGGCGACGCGGCGGGTGGTGCCGAGGGCGCGGCGCGCCTCGCTCAGGGTGAAGGGGCCGCCGAGACCGGCGAGCAGTTCGGCGGCGCGGGCGTCGGCGCCGGGAAGCAGGACGACGCCGTCGGCCACCTTGAGGAGTTCGCCGGTCGCGGCGGCGACGGCGAGCATCTTCGGGGTGAGGCCGAGTTCGGCGAGGCGGTTCGCGTCCGGAGCCTGGAACGGGGCCGCGGCAAGGTCGCGGCGGACGGCGTCGACGGCCGCGCGCACGGGCGGGGGCAGTTCGGGCGCGGTTGCCCTGCCGTAGATCCTGCCGTCGCGCCTGCCGAGGCCCTCGGCGAGGGCGTCGACGAGGACGCGGTCGGGGAGGCCGAGGGCGCGGCGGGCCGCGTCGGCCGGGAGCCCGGGGTCGGTGGGGTGGGCCTTGGCATGCTCGTCGACGGCCGCCGTGAGGTGCTCGCGCAGCTCCTTCCAGAGGGCCGGGTCGGCGAGCCACTCCCCCGCGACCGGCTCGAAGGGGACGGGGACGCCCATCGCCACCAGGTCCGAGCGCCTGATCAGGCCCCGGCGGCGGACCTCCTCGGCGCCGTCCGGCCGTCCGGTCATCTCGGCGAGCACGCGGGCCCGTGCCGCCGCCGCACCGCGCCGCGTGAACGGCTCGGGGCGGACGTCCAGGACCGTGACCCCCGCCGGGACGCGGTGCCGCCCGGGGTCGCGCAGCAGCGCGACGTCCCCGACGCGGAGCGGAAGCGGGCGGCGCAGCGACAGCCGCGCCGTGTCGTCCCCGAGGGGGCGGACGTGGACCGGCACGGCCGCCGAGCCCACGTGGAGCGTCAGCTCGCGCGGCAGGTCGGGTGCGGCGTCGCCGCGCAGCCGGACGTCGACCACGTCGGCGGTGAGCCAGCGGCCGGGGGTGAGCAGGGCGTCGCCCCGGCCCATCTCCCCCGCGTTCCCGTGCAGGTTCACGGCGACGCGGGCGACGGCGCCGATCTCCCGGTGGTCCTCCTTGAGGCTCTGCAACCCGCGCACGCGCAGGAGGGCGTCGCCGAAGGCGAGGCGGTCGCCGACGCTGATCGTCCCGGCGCCGAGCGTGCCGGTCACGACGGTGCCCCTGCCGCGGATGGTGAAGACCCGGTCGATCCAGAGCCGGACGTCGGCGTCCCGGTCGGGGGCCGGGAGGGAGCCGGTGAGCCGCTCCAGGGCGGCGCGCAGCTCGTCGAGGCCGTCGCCGGTGGCGCCGCTGACCGTCACCGACTCGACGCGGCCGAGCGAGGTGGCGGCGAGGTGAGCGAGCGCCTCCTCGCGCACCCGGCCCACGGTCGTCTCGTCGGTGAGGTCGCGGCGCGTCACGACGAGGAGGCCGTGGCGGACGCCGAGCGCGTCCAGCACCGCCAGGTGCTCCTCGGACTGGCGCTGCCAGCCCTGGTCTGCGGCCACCACGAACACGACGGCCGGGACGGGCCCGACCCCGGCGAGCATCGTGGTGACGAGCCGCTCGTGGCCCGGGACGTCCACGAAGGCGATGCGGTCGCCGCCCGGCAGGGTCGTCCAGGCGAAGCCGAGCTCGATGGTGAGGCCGCGCCGCCGCTCCTCCTCCAGCCGGTCGGGCTCCATCCCGGTGAGGGCGCGGACGAGCGTGGACTTGCCGTGGTCGACGTGGCCGGCGGTAGCGACGACGTGGGTCATCGCGCCGCCGCCCGGACGGCCCGGGCCAGGACGGCGTCCTCGTCCGGCGGCACGGAGCGCAGGTCGAGCAGGCACCGCCCGTCCTCGACCCGCCCCATCACGGCGGGCGTCCCCCGGCGCAGCCGCGCCGCGTACGGCTCGGGGACCGCCACGGCCGCGCTCGGCAGGACGACGCCGGGCGCGCCACCGCCGCCGACCGCCGCCTCGCTCTCGACGGCCACCGCCTCCACACCGTCGTCCCGCAGCCGGGCGGCGAGCCGGTCGGCCCGCTCCCGCAGCGCCCCGGCGTCGGCGTGCAGCGCCTCGCGGGTCGGGGTCCGCGGCCCGCGGACGGTGGCCTCCAGGGCGGCGAGGGTCAGCTTGTCGACCCGCAGCGCCCGCGCGAGCGGGTGGCGGGCGAGCCGCCGCACCAGGTCGTCCCGGCCGAGGAGGAGCCCGCACTGCGGCCCGCCGAGCAGCTTGTCGCCGCTGGCGGTGACCAGGTCGGCGCCCGCCTTGAGCATGGACGCGGCGTCGGGCTCGTCCGGCAGGAGTGGCTCGGGGGCGAGCAGCCCGGAGCCGATGTCGGCGACGACCGGCACCCCGAGCCCGGCCAGCTCCGCGACGTCCGCGCCCCGCGTGAAGCCGGTCATGCGGAAGTTCGAGGGGTGCACCTTGAGGATGAAGCCGGTCTCCTCGCCGACGGCCGCCGCGTAGTCGTCCGGCGAGGTCCGGTTCGTGGTGCCGACCTCGCGCAGCCGCGCGCCGGTGGCGGCGAGCAGCTCGGGGATGCGGAACCCGTCGCCGATCTCCACCATCTCGCCGCGGCTCATGACGATCTCCCGGCCGGGCGCGAGCGTGGTGGCGGCCAGCACCAGCGCCGCCGCGCCGTTGTTGACGACGTGCGCGGCCTCCGCCTGCGGCACCCGCTCCAGGAGCGCCGCGAGCACCGAGCGGCCCCGCCTGGCGCGGCGGCCGGTCTCCAGGTCGAGTTCGACGTCGGTGGCACCGGACGCCACCGCCACGGCCTCGCGGGCCGCCGCCGACAGCGGCGCCCGCCCGAGGTTGGTGTGCAGCAGGACGCCGGTCGCGTTGATCACCGGGCGGAGCCCGGAGGCGCTCGGCGGGAGCGACGCGACCGCGGCGTCGGCCACCGCCTCCGGTGCGATCTCTCCGGCGCGGGCCCGGCGCTGTGCCGCGACGACCGCCGCCTTCACCACGCCGCGTCCGAGCCGTCCGGCCGCGCGCACGAGGCGGGGATCGGCGAGCAGCACGTCCGTGCGGGCGATCCGCCGCCGTTCGTCCTCGCCCGCGACGGGCACGGCTCCGCGATCCATCAAGCGACCTCCGAGATGCAGCGCTACCCCGCCAGCATGGCACGCAAACGGGGCCCGGCCGGGCACCGCGCGATCACCGGCTGCTAACATGCATGACTCATGCATGACAGAGTGGCGAACCTGCTGGGCGCCGCCTCGCTGGCGGTGACCGACCTGGTGCTGGCCGGGGCGACGGGCGCGGGACGGGTGAGCGCGAGCGGCGCGGCGGCGCTGGTCGTGCTGGCGCACGCGCCCGGCCTCGGCGTCACCGAGCTGGGACGGCGCGTCGGGCTGACCCAGTCCGCCGCCGCGCGCATGGTGGACGGGCTCCAGGCCGCCGGCCTGGTCGACCGCCGTCCCGGCGGGGGGCGCGCCGTCCAGGTGCTGCTGACGCCGGAGGGCGAGGAGGCGGTGCGCGGGATGCTCGCCGCGCGGGACGCGCCGCTGGCCGGGGTGCTCGCCGTCCTGGACGACGGCGAGCGCGAGGCGCTCACCGGGCTGCTGTCCAAGCTCCTCGCCCGCCTCTACGAGGAGATCGGCGACTCGGACGTCATCTGCCGGCTCTGCGACCGGGGGTGCTGCACGAGCGGCGGCGTCTGCCCGGTCGGCCAGGCCGAGCGCGACGCGGGACGCGCATGACGGGCGTCCTCCTGGCCCTCGCCTCGGCGCTGCTCTACGGCGTCGCCGACGTCTGGGGCGGGCTGCTGTCGCGGCGCGCCGACCCCGTCGCCGTCGCCCTGCTCGGCCAGGCCGGCGGGCTGGTGTGCGCGGTCGCGGCGGCGCCGGCGATCCCGTCCCCCGACGTGGCCGCCGGGGACCTGGCGTGGGGCGCGCTCTCGGGTGCCGGGACGGGCCTCGCGATGGTGTTCCTCTACCGGGGCATCAGCAAGGGGAACCTGAGCATCGTCGTCCCGGTCAGCGCGGTCGGCGGGGTGGCCCTGCCGGTCGTCGTCGGCGTCGCGTTCCTCGGCGACCGGCCCACGGCGGCGGCCTGGCTCGGCATCGCCGTCGTGGTGCCCGCCCTGTGGCTGGTGTCCCGGTCCCGCTCGGACGAGGGGGGCCGGGTCCGCGCGGCCCTGGTGAACGGGCTCGCCGCGGGCGCCGGGATCGGCGTCCAGTACCTGGCCCTCGCGCAGGCGGGCGAGGACTCCGGGGTCTGGCCCGTCGCGGCGGGACGGGTCGCGGCCGTCCTCGCGATCGCGCCGATGATGTGCTCGCCCGGCCGCCGCCTCCCGCGCGGGACGGTGGGGCTCTGGTCGGCGGTGAACGGGGGCCTCGCGGCGGCGGCGCTCGTCAGCTACCTCCTCGCGACCCGGCAGCAGCTCGTCGTCATCGCGGTCGTGCTGTCCTCGCTGTACCCGGTGGTCCCGGTGCTGCTCGGCGTGACGGCGCTCCGCGAGCGCCTGTCGCGGACGCAGGCCGCGGGGCTCGCCGGGGCCGGGGCGGCCGTCGTCCTGCTGACCCTCGCCGCGGCGTGAGCGGACCACTCCTTGTGCGGCGCGACCAGGCGCATCCGCCGGGCGTGACAAGGAATCGGGCGGCCTTGTCACCGAGGTGAGTGTCTTGTGCGACGCGTGCTCCCTAGCCTGGCGATCCGGGTGTCCTCTGACGGAGGTGACACGTTGACGGCGCTGCACGACGGGCCCGCCCGCATCGACGATCTGTCAAGGGAGCCCTGGCGCGACATACCGCGCGAAGAGGCGCAGTGGATGCGCCCGCACCTTCCCGCCCTGGTCGACTCCATGGTGGAGGGCGTGCTGCGGCACGTCCCCGAGTACGCGCGGCCGGACGACCCCGTCTACACCGAGGCGATGCGGCTCGCCACGGCGCAGGGCATGGGGCACTTCGTCCAGATGATCGCCGACCCCGACGCCTCCTGGCAGGAGGTGCACCAGGTCTACTTCGACATCGGGTACGGGGAGGCGGTCGAGGGGCGCGGGCTGGAGCACCTGCAGAACGCGATGCGGGTCGCGTCCAGGACCGCGTGGCGGTACCTGTCGCGGGAGGCCGGCCGGCTGCACAAGCCGAGCGAGCTGGTGATCGCGCTCACCGAGGCGAACCTCGCGTACCTGGACCTGCTGGCGTCCGCCGCCGCGCAGGGCTACGCCCGGGCGCGGGAGAAGGCCGCGGGCGAGCGGGAGCAGCGCCGCGGCCGGCTGATGAGCCTGCTGCTGTCCGACCCGCCGGCGCCGCGGGACGTCGTCGCCGAGCAGGCCGTCCTGGCCGGGTGGCCGCTGCCGGAGCGGCTGGCCGTGATCGTGCTGGAGCCGCGGCCCGGCAGCGGCGGGGAGGGGCCCGCCGGGCTGCCGCCGTCCCTGCTGAGCGGCCTCGACCGCGGGCGGCCGTGCCTGGTGATGCCCGACCCCGACCGCCCGGGCGGCCCCGACCGGCTGACCGCCACCCTCGGCGGCTGGGCGGGCGCGGTCGGGCCGTCCGTGCCACTGGACCGGGCCGGGGTCTCGCTGCACTGGGCGCACCGGACGCTCGACTCGATGGCGGCCGGGCGCCTCGATCGGCGGGGCCCCGGCACGCTCGTCCACGCCGACCGGTACGTGCCCGACCTGCTGCTGCAGGAGGGCTGGACACTCGCCGAGGCGGCGGCGCGGCGCCGGCTGGCCCCGCTCACCGCCCTCGGCAGGTCCCGCGGCGCCCGGCTGGCGGAGACGCTGCTGGAGTGCCTCAGGCACGGCTTCAACGCGACCGACGCGGCAGAGGCGCTGTGCGTGCACCCGCAGACCGTCCGGTACCGGCTGGCGCAGCTCCACGAGCTGTTCGACTACGACTTCGAGGACCCGGCGGTCCGGCTGGAGCTGATGCTGCTACTCCCCGTCTGGCTGCGCGGCGACGCCGACGGGGAGCACGCCTGAGCGGCGCGACCGGGCTCACTCGGGCCGCGGCGCCGCCTCGGCGACCGGCAGCGTCCCGTCGAGGTAGGCCTGCCGGCAGGCGGACCTGGCGATCTTCCCGCTGCTGGTGCGCGGCAGGCCGCCCGGCTCGATCAGCACGAAGTCGTGGACGCGCAGGTCGTGCTGCTGCTTCACCGCCGCCCGCACGGCCCGCGCCGCCTCCTCGCGGTCGAGCAGCGCGATCGGCACCCGGCGGTTCCGCTCGGCGACCACGACGAGGCCCTCGGTGTCGCCGGTGTCGACGGCCACCGCGCAGGCGTACTCGCGGCGGATCGCCTTGTGCGCGCCGGAGACGGTGACCTCGATGTCCTGCGGGTAGTGGTTGCGCCCGTCCACGATGACCAGGTCCTTGATCCGACCGGTGACGAACAGCTCGCCGCCGTGCAGGACGCCGAGGTCCCCGGTGCGCAGCCACGGGCCGCGCGGCAGGTCGCCGGGGTCGGCGAGCTCCGCCTCGAACGTCTCCTTCGTGGCCTCGGGGCGCCCCCAGTAGCCGGCCGCGACGTTCGGGCCGTGCACCCAGATCTCCCCGACCCTGCCGTCCGGGAGCCGGACGCCGGTCTCGGGGTCGGCCACGGCCACGTGCTGGCCGTAGGACGTCCCGCAGGCGATCAGCTGGATCGCGCCCGGCGCGTCCGCGTCGCACGGTTCGGCCACCCCCCGGCGCAGCCCCTCGTGGTCGAACGCGACACGGGTCGGCTTCCGGAACCGGGACGACGCCGACACGTACACGGTCGCCTCGGCCAGCCCGTAGGCGCACACCTGCGCCTCGGGCCGCAGCCCGCAGTCCTTGAACGCCTCGTAGAACCCGGTGAGCGTGCTCTCCCGGATCGGCTCCGCGCCGTTCATGAAGACCTGCACGCCGCTCAGGTCGAGCTTCGCCTTCTCCTCCTCGGTGACCTGCGCGGTGAGGTACTCGTAGGCGAAGTTGGGCCCGCCGGTGAACGCGTGGCTCTGCGCGCTGAGCAGCTCCAGCCAGCGGACGGGCCGCATGACGAACGCCACCGGGTCCATGATCACGCCCGGGTTGCCGTAGACCAGCGGCAGCGCGACGGTCGTGACGAGGCCCATGTCGTGGAAGACGGGCAGCCAGTTCACCCCGGACGACTCGCGCGGAATGCCGTCGAACGTCCGCCACAGCTGCTCGGCGTTCGTGGCGAAGTTCCCGTGCGTGATGATCACGCCCGCGGGGGTGCGGGTCGAGCCGGAGGTGTACTGCAGGTAGGCGACGTCGTCCGGGTCGATCGGCTCGGGCGTCCAGTCGAGGTCCGCGTCCACCTCGTCCGCGACGATGACCTCGGCGGGCCGCCGCACGTCCCCGCCCCCGAGGAACGCGCGGACGTGCGGCAGCGACGCGCTCGTGGTGATCACGACGTCGGGGTCCGCGTCCCGGTAGACGGCCAGGAGGCGGTCCCCGTGGCCGGGCAGGTCCGGGGAGAACAGCGGGACGCCGATGACGCGGGCGTACATGGCGCCGAGGAAGGACGTGACGTAGTGCAGGTCCTGCGGGGCGAGCAGCGCGACCCGCCTCCCGGGCACGGTGGCCCGGCGGATGGCGGCGGCGATGCCGCGGGCGCGCCGGTCCAGCTCGCCCCAGGTGACGTGGGTGGCGACGCCGTCCGGGTCCGTCATGTAGTCCATGAACGTGTAGGCGCGGTCGCCGGGGAAGTCCTTGGCGAAGCGGGTGAGCCGCTCGATCAGCGGCGTGCGGTCGAGTTCGGGCAGGCCGGTCATGCTCGTTCTCCGGTGCTGGGGGCGGTCGCGCGGCGGGCGGCGAGGCGCTCGTGGTCGGGCCAGCGGACGTCCCAGACCCAGCCGAGCCTCTCGAAGATCCAGATGACGCGGGCGCTGATGTCGATCTGGCCCTTGAGGACGCCGTGCCGCGCGCAGGTGGGGTCGGCGTGGTGCAGGTTGTGCCAGGACTCGCCGAACGACGGGATCGCCAGCCACCACACGTTGCGGGCCCGGTCGCGGGTCCGGAAGTCCTCCTTGCCGAACACGTGGCAGATGGAGTTGATCGAGAACGTGATGTGGTCGCCGACGAAGACGCGCATCACCCCGCCCCAGAACAGCGCGGTGACGGCGCCGTGCCACGACCAGGTGAGCAGGGCGCCCAGCCCCATCGGGACGAGGAACGTCGACAGGACGATCAAGGCGTAGACGGGGTCGAGGGACAGGAACCGGATGTCCCTGTCCTTCAGCAGGTCGGGCGCGTACTTGCTGCGGGACGTGCGCTCCTTGCCGAACAGCCAGCCCATGTGCGCGTGGTAGAGGCCCTTGGTGAGGCCCCACACGCCGGGCCCGTACGCCCACGGCGAGTGCGGGTCGCCCTCCTGGTCCGCGTACTTGTGGTGGCGGCGGTGGTCGGCGACCCAGCGGACCACCGAGCCGTGCATGGCCTGCCCGCCGAGGATCGCGAGGGCGATCCGCAGCCACCGCTTGGCCTTGAAGCCGCCGTGCGTGAAGTGCCGGTGGTAGCCGACGGTGATGCCGATCGCGTTCAGCGGATACAGGAACGCGAAGATGGCGACGTCGGTCCAGCTGATCCCCCAGCCCCACAGGAAGGGGACGGCGCCCAGCAGCCCGGCGATGGGCCCGACCACGAACACCACGACCGCGACGCGCTCGGGGAACGGGACGGTGCCGGAGATGTCCGGCTGCGGGGTGCGGCTGCCGACGTCGGCGACGCCCGCTGTCATGTTCACGACTCCCTTGGTCTCGGATTCCGGGTTGGTCTCGGCGGCGCGGGTCAGCAGTCGCCCTGGGCGGGCTTGCCCTCGAAGCGGTCGCCGAGGAAGTCCGTCACGTCCCCGGCAGCACCCCAGTCGGTGGACAGGTGCTCGGCCGGGTAGGTGTTCTTCCACGTCGTGGTGATGCCGGCCTTGCAGTAGGCCTGGCGGGTGGCGTCCTCGGTCTCGTGCGGGATGATCTCTTCCAGCCAGCCGCGGTACTGGAACACCGGGAAGCCGATCGTGTACCTGGCGCCGGATGAAGGGGTGCCGATGCCGACGCCGAGCTTCTGCCGGTCGACGATGTCGCCCCACGTGACGCCGCCGGGGCCCTTCAGCGCGTAGATCTGCTCCAGCGACAGGCCGTCCTTGGAGAAGCCCTCGACCTTCGCTCCGAGGAACACGGCGAGCGTCCCGTACAGGCAGTTGGACTTCACGTCCTTGATCGCCTGGGCGCCCTGGGCGTTCATCAGCTCGTCGAACGGCATCTCCGGGTAGGCGGCGTGCAGGCCCACGAGCGCGTCGGCGAGGAAGCCGGCGAACAGGCTGCCGTTCAGCTGCTTGGCCGTCAGCTTGAGGTCACCGGGCACCCCGCCCGCCGCCGCGCCGACGACGTCCAGCTCCGGCGCGTAGGACGAGGCGAGCTGCGCGCCCCACAGCGCGGCGGCTCCGCCCTCGGAGTAGCCCGAGATGCCGACCTTCCCATCTGCGGTGAGGCTTCCCCCGGGGAGGCGGCGCGACGCCCGGACGGCGTCGAGCAGCGCGTGCCCGGCGTTCGCGCCGACCATGTACGTGTGGACCTGCCCGTTGAGGTATCCGGCGCCGTCGGTGGCGGCGACCGCGAAGCCCGCCTTGAGGAACAGCGCCAGGTTGGGGCCCTCGTACATGTCGACGTACTCGCCGGCGAGCTGCCTGGAGAACGCGCACTGCGGGCCGGAGCCGAGCGTGCCGGGGTTGAACGCGACGGTCGGGCGGGACCTGCCCTTCGTCCAGGCCGCGTCCGGGACGGCGACCGTCCCGGTCACCACGCTCTTGGCGCCCTTGGCGTCGGTCGAGACGTACCGGACCTTCCACGCCTTCATCGGGATGTCGCCGGGGATGTTCGTCAGCTTCGCCGGGCGGCAGGCGAGCACGTCGCCCGGACTCCCCGCGACCGCCGCGGGCGGCGCCGCGTAGAGCTCCGCGTCGGTGGCGTCGCAGCCGGACGGCGCGGCGGCGGCGTGGGGGGCGGCGACGGGCACTGCGAGGGCCGCGCCGAGGGCCGCGGTGGTGAGCAGGCTGCGATAGCGCATTCTCGCTCCGGGAGGGGGCTGGAAACCGAATGCTGACGACTGTCCCCCACCCGGCGCGGCGCGCGGAATGAAGTCCTCTCACATGACTGAGTGCCGTTGTTAGCACTCGACTTAAGGTCGGAGGAGGTCGGCCACCTCAGCGATCCCGTCCCGGATGGCGGTCTCGGTGAGGGCGCCGAAGCCGAGGACGAGCCGCGGCGGCTCGGCCGCGCCGGACGCCCGGTAGGTGCTCATCCCGTACAGGCCGACCGACCGCCTGCGCGCCTCGGCGACGACGCGCCGCTCGTCCGTCCCGCCGGGGAGGTGGGCGACGGCGTGGAACCCGGCGGCCAGTCCCGTCAGGCGCACGGCGGGCGCGTGCTCGGCGAGGGCCGCGACCAGCGCCGCGCGGCGCGCGGCGTAGGCGGGCCGCATCCGGCGCAGGTGCCGCCCGTAGCGGCCGGACTCCAGGAGCGCGGCGAGGGCGAGCTGGTCGAGGACGGGCGAGCCGCGGTCGGCGAGGCGCTTCTCCTCCGCGACCGCCCGGGTCAGCGAGGGCGGGCACAGGATCCAGCCGAGCCGGACGGCCGGGGCCAGCGACTTGCTGACCGTTCCGAGGCCGACGACGCGGCCGGGCGCGAGTCCCTGCACCGACCCGACGGGCTCCCGGTCGTAGCGGAACTCGGCGTCGTAGTCGTCCTCGACGACGATCCCGTTCCGCTCGCACGCCCAGTCGGCGAGGGCGCGGCGCCGCTCGGGGGCCAGCACGACGCCGGTCGGCCACTGGTGCGCCGGGGTGACGAGGACGGCGCGGGCGCCGCTCGCGTCGAGAGCGTCCACGTCCAGGCCCAGGTCGTCGACGGGGACGGGCACCGCCTCGATCCCGGCGCGCTCCGCGGCGGTCATGGTCGCGCCGTCGCCGTAGCCGGGGTCCTCGAACGCCACGCGGCGGACGCCCCGGCGGGCCAGGACGTGCAGGACGATGCCGAGCCCCTGGGCGAAGCCGGTGCAGACGACGATGTCCTCGGGTTCGGCGACCGCCGCGCGCACCCGCCGGAGGTGGCCGGCGAGCACGTCCCGCAGGACCTCGCTGCCGCGCGGGTCGCCGTAGCCGAGCGCCTCGTTCGGCGCCGTGCGGGCCACCTCCCGCTGCGCCCACGCCCAGTCGCCGCGCGGGAATGACGCCAGGTCGGGCACCCCCGCGGCGAAGTCGACACGGAGCCGGGAGGCCACCGGCCGCGCGGCGGGCGCCGGTTCGTCGGGGACGACGCGGACGGGCGCCACCCGCGTGGCCGACCCCGTCCGCGCGCACAGGAACCCCTCGGCGTTGAGCCGGCCGTAGCACTCCTGCACGAGGCCGCGGGAGACGCCGAGCTGGCGGGCCAGTTCACGGGACGACGGCAGCCGCTCCCCCGCCTTCAGCCGCCCGGTGCAGATCGCGTCGCGCAGCGCGGTCTCCAGCTGCGAGCGCAGCGTCCCGGTCGCGTCCCGGTCGAGGTTCAGCAGCAGCTCCGGCGACGAACCGGCCCACTCGATTGCCATGAAATTGGACCATATAGCAGGCCGGATGCTCATTTACGGTCTGTTCATGAGCGAAGCGAACCGGGGGGTGTGGGGGGTCGCCCCCCACAGTGAGACGTCATGAGCGAAGCGAACCGGGGGGTGTGGGGGGTCGCCCCCCACAGTGAGACGCCATGAGCGAAGCGAACCAGGGGGTGTGGGGGGTCGCCCCCCACAGTGAGACGCCATGAGCGAGACGCAGGGGACGCTGCCCCATCCGAGCGCCGTCGGCGCCGCACGGCCGCGGCTGGTCGGGCGGCATCTGGCGCTGGTGTTCGTAGGCGCCTTCACCACGCTGACGGGGTTCTTCCTGCTGTTCTCGGTCGTGCCGATGTACGCGGTGGACGGCGGCGCGGGCGGGGTCGGAGCCGGCGTCACGACGGGCGCGCTGATGCTGACGACGGTGCTCGCCGAGCTCTCGCTGCCCCGGCTGCTCGACCGGTTCGGGCACCGGCGGGTGCTCGCGGCGGGGATCCTGCTGCTCGGGGCGCCCACGCTCGCGCTGCCGTTCTCCTCGTCCATGGCGACCATCACCGCGGTGAGCCTGGTCCGCGGACTCGGCTTCGCGGTGACCGTGGTGGTCACGGGCGCGCTGCTCGCGGCGCTCGTCCCGGCGGAGCGGCGCGGCGAGGGGATCGGGCTGTTCGGGGTCGTGGCCGGGGTGCCGTCGCTGCTCGCGCTGCCGCTCGGCGTGTGGCTCGCGGGCCGGGTCGGGTACACGCCGGTGTTCGTCGCGGGCGCCGCCGCCTCCCTCGCCGCGCTGGCGATCCTGCCCGGCCTGCCGCGCAGGATCACCGGCCCGCCCTCCACGTCATCGGAGCCCGAACGGCCGTTCGGCATCGCCGCGGGGCTGCGGTCGGCGGCGCTGCTGCGCCCGGCCCTCGCGTTCGCCTCGACCGCGATGGCGGCGGGCATCCTGGTCACCTTCCTCCCGGACGCCGTCCCCGCCGGGATCGCGGCGGCGGCGCTGTTCGTCCAGCCGGCCTCCACCACGCTCGCGCGGCTGTGGGCGGGACGGGTCGGGGACCGGCACGGCGCCGGGCGGCTGCTCATGCCCGCCGTGGCCGTCGCCGCTTCCGGGATCGCGCTGCTGGCCCTCGTGCCGAACACGGTCGCGGTCCTCGCCGCCATGGTGGTGTTCGGCGCCGGCTTCGGCGTCACGCAGAACGCGAGCATGGCGATGATGTTCGAGCGCGCGCCCGCGTCCGGCTACGGCACGGTCAGCGCGCTGTGGAACGTCGGCTACGACGGCGGGATGGGCGTCGGCGGTGCCGCGTTCGGCCTCGCCGCCGCCGCGACCGGCTACCCGGTCGCGTTCGCCCTGACGTCCGCCGTGATCCTGCTGGCCCTCCCCCTGGCGTTCTCCCGCCGCTCCTAGCCGAGGCGGGCGGCGATCCGGTCGACGTCGCCGCGCTCCGCCTCGGGCAGCGGCGCGCCGGCCGCCGCCCGGGCCCGCGACGCGGCGGCCAGCGCCTCCGCCGCCTCCGCGCGGCGGCCCGCGAGGGAGAGCGCACCGGCCATGCCCTCCTGCGCGAGCGCGACCGCGCGCGGGTGGCCGGTGGCGCGGGCCGCGGCCAGGCCCTCGGTGTGCAGGTCGAGCGCCCGGCCCGCGTCGCCCCGCAGTTCGGCGATGAACCCCAGCTCGGCCAGGAGGAAGGCGAGGCCCGGGGCGCCGTCGATGTCGCGGCACCAGCCGAGCCAGCGGCGCAGGATCGCCTCGGCCTCGTCCAGGTTCCCGCGCCTGCGCGCCGCGAGGGCGAGGCCGACCTCGGCGAAGTGCTCCATCCGGCGGTGCGACTCGCGGACGGCCAGCCGCCTGCCGCGCTCGTGCAGGTCGTCGGCGCCGTCGAGGTCGCCTTCGAGCAGCGCGACGCGGCCGAGGCGGGCCAGCCGGCCGGACGCCTCCGCCCAGAGGCCGAGCTCCTCGGCGTCGCGCAGGCCGCTCTCGTGGAGGTCCCGCGCGCGGGCGTAGTCGCCGGTCACCTCCGCGAGCAGGCCGAGCGTCTCGGTGGCCAGGAGGCGTCCCCACCGGTCGCCCGCGGCGCCGAACAGCCGCAGAGCCCGCTCGCCGTCGCGCCCGGCGCGGGCGAGGTCGCCGGCCGAGAGCGCCTGCGCGGCCCGCACGGCGAGCGCGGCCGCCTCGCCCCACGCGTCGCCGCGGGCGCGGAACCCGTCGAGCGCGCGGGCCGCGAGCCCGCCGATCGGCTCCAGGTCCCCGAACCCGGCCCGGACGAACCCGAGGAACCAGTGCGCCCACGGGTCGCCGTCGGCGGCGAGGGCCTCCCGGACGCGCTCGTCGCGGTCCGCGCCGTCGCCGTCCAGCATGGCGAACCCGGTGTGCCAGGTCCGGGCCCGGGCCGCGGAGGACCGGTCCGCCGCGCCCGGCACGGCGAGCGCCCGCTCGAACGCCCGGCGCGCCTCACCGGCGCGGCCCCACAGGAACCAGGCCCAGCCCATCGCGTTCACCAGCCTCAGCGCAAGGCCGGCGTCCCCGGCGCGGACGGCGCCGTCGAGGGCGGCCCGGAGATTGCCGGTCTCCGCGCGCAGCCGCCGCAGGGCGTCGCGCTGGCCGGGGCCGCGCAGGTCGGCGCGGTCGGCCAGGCCGATGTAGTACTCGGCATGGCGGCGGCGCACCCGCTCCTCCTCGCCCGCCTCCCGGAGCCGCTCGGCGCCGTACGCGGCGACCGTCTCGAGCAGCCGGTACCGCGGCCCTTCCCCGGCCACGACCAGCGACCGGTCGACGAGGCTCGCGAGCGTCTCGACGCCGGCGCCGCAGACCGCCTCGGCCGCGTCGAGGGTGCAGCCGCCCGCGTGGACCGCCAGCCGTCGCAGCGCCGCCCGCTCGTGCTCGTCCAGGGGCTCCCAGCTCCAGTCGATGAGGGCGCGGAGCGTCCGCTGCCGGGGCGGGGCGTCCCGGGCGCCGGACGACAGCAGCCGGAAGCGGTCGTCCAGCCGTTCGGCCAGGCCGGCGAGGCCGAGCGCCCGCACCCGCGTCGCCGCCAGCTCCAGCGCCAGCGGGACGCCGTCGAGCCGGTCGCAGACCGCCGCGATCGCCTCGGCGTTCCCCGGGCCGGGCACGAGGCCCGCCCGCTCGGCGAGCAGCGCGGCGGCGGCGCGGGCGTCCAGCGGCGGGACGGCCCAGAGCCGCTCCCCCGAGATCGCGAGCGGCTCCCGGCTGGTGGCGAGGACCCGCAGGTCCGGGACGTCCCGCAGCAGCGCCGCCGCCAGCCGCGCCACCGGTTCGGCGACGTGCTCGCAGTTGTCGAGGACCAGCAGCGCCCGCCTGCCGCCCAGCGCCTCGCCGAGCCGCGCGGCCGGTCCGCCGCCGGAGCCCGCGTCGTCGCGCAGCCCGAGCACCCCGGCCGCGAACGACGCCGCGTCGTCGGCGGACGCGCCCGCCTCCAGCCCCTCGTCGAGCCGCACGAGCCACGCCTCGCCCCGGTCGCGCAGAGCGCGCGCGACCGCCACCGCGAGCCGCGTCTTGCCCACGCCGCCCATCCCGTGCAGCGTCACCAGCCGCGACTCCTCCAGCAGCGCGGCCAGTTCCCGGACGGCCGCGTCCCGGCCGACGAGGGGCGCGACGTCGGCCGGCAGGTTGCCCCGCGGCCCGCCGGCCGCCGGATCGCGGCGGAGCATCGACGCGTGCAGGGCCGCCAGCGCGGGAGAGGGGTCCAGGCCCAGGTCGTCGCGCAGCCGGACGCGCAGGTCGTCGTAGGCGGCGAGGGCCTCGGCGGGACGGCCCGCGCGGTACAGGGCGCGCATGTGGGCGGCGCGCAGCCGCTCCCGGAACGGGTGCTCGTCCACCAGCCCGCGCAGCTCGGCCGCCAGTGCCGCGTCCTCGCCCAGTTCGAGGCGGGCCTCGGCGCGCCCCTCCAGCGCCGCGAGGCGCAGTTCGTCAAGGCGGGCGATCTCAGGGGCGGCGAACGGCGCGTCGGCGAAGTCGGCGAACGCGGGGCCGCGCCAGAGCGCCAGCGCCTCGGCGAACCGCGCGGCCCGGGCGACCGGGCCGGGTTCGTCCGCCGCGCGGCCGGCGAGGTCCGCGAAGTCGAGCGCGTCGGTCCGCGCGGCCAGCCGGTATCCGTGCGGGAGGGTCTCGACCAGCGCGCGAGCGCCCGGCTCGGCGTCCTCCAGCGTCCGGCGCAACTGGGAGACGCGGGCCCGCAGCGTCGCGACCGGATCGGCGGGCAGCGCGTCGCCCCACAGGTCGTCGACGAGGCGGTCGGCGGGGACGGCGCGCCCGGCGTGCGCGAGGAGGTCGGCCAGCAGCGCCCGCACCTTCCGGTCCGGGACCGGGACGAGGCGGCCGCCCTCCGTCCGCACCTCGAGCGGACCGAGGACCCCGAAGCGCATGGACCCACCGTAATGCGGCCCGAACCTTTCCCGAACCCGCCCGCAGCACGCTGGGGCCCTACTACCGGAAGGAACCGAAATGACGACATCCGTGACCGTGCTCGGACTGGGGCTGATGGGCAGCGCGCTCGCCGAGGCGCTGCTGAAGGACGGGCGGACGGTGACCGTCTGGAACCGCTCGCGCGCCAAGGCCGAACCCCTCGTGGCCAAGGGCGCGGTGGAGGCGGAGAGCGCCGCGGCGGCGATCTCGGCGAGCCCGCTGGTGATCGTGTGCCTGTCCGTGTACGCGAACGCCGAGGAGGTCCTCGACGCCGGCGCGGCTGCCGGGCGCACGATCGTCCAGCTCACCAACGGGACGCCGCGGCAGGCCCGCGCCATGGCCGACCGCGTCGCCGGGCTCGGCGCCCGGTACGTGGACGGCGGGATCATGGCCGTCCCGCCGATGATCGGGCGGCCGGAGGCGCTGATCCTCTACAGCGGCGACGAGGGGGCGTTCGAGGAGCACCGCGAGACGCTCGCGGTGCTGGGCCAGGCGCGGTACCTGGGGACCGACCCGGGCCTCGCGCCGCTGCTCGACCTCGCGCTGCTGGACGCCATGTACGGCATGATCGCCGGCTTCCAGCACGCCATCGCGCTCGCCCGGTCGGAGAAGGTCCCGGCCGCGGAGTTCGCGCCGATGGCCACCGCGTGGCTGACCGCGATGCTGGGCTCGCTCCCCGAACAGGCCCGCGCCGTCGACGCGGGCGACTTCGCCACCAGCGTCTCCAGCATCGCGACCAGCCAGGTCGCGTTCCCCGGCCTGATCGAGACGAGCCGCGACCAGGGCGTGGACCCCGGGTACCTGCTCCCCCTGCGGGACCTCCTCGACCGCGCGGTCGCGGAGGGCCACGGCGAGGACGGCCTCGCCCGCCTGATCACGCTGCTGGAGCGCCCCGCGCGGTAGCCGTCCGGCGAGGGCGGGCCAGGCGGTGCCCCTGATCACGGCAATCCGTTGCAAATTGGTGGAGTCTTCATTAACGGTTCGCTGAGCCGCCGAGGCCCGCCCGTACCCTCCCGGCATGCGCCGAACAGCAGCAGCACTCGCGACCGTCCTGACCGCCGGCCTCGCCGCCGGCGTCCAGGCGGCCGCCGCGGCGGAGCCGCCCACCTGCGGCACCCCCGCCGACCACCAGATCTCCGAGGTCCAGGGCAGCGGCAGCGCGACCCCTCTCGCCGGGCGGACCGTCCGGGTCGAGGGCGTCGTGACCGCGGACTTCCAGCGTTCCGACCAGCTCAAGGGCTTCTTCGTCCAGGACCCGACGCCCGACTCGGACCCCCGGACGTCCGACGGGCTGTTCGTCTACTCGACCACGGACGTCGCGGTCGGCGACCGGGTCCTGGTCACCGGCAAGGCCGTCGAGTACAACGGGCTGACCGAGCTGTCGCCGGTCTCGGCCGTGGACGTGTGCGGGACGGGCGAGGTCGCGCCCGCGGCCGTCCGGCTGCCGCTCAAGGACGGCGCGGCCATGGAGCAGTACGAGGGCATGCTGCTGCGGTTCGGCCAGCGGCTCACCGCCACCGAGACCTACCAGCTCGGCCGGTACGGGCAGATCACCGTCTCCGCGGGCGGCCGCCTCTTCCAGCCGACCGAGGGGCACGGCGCCACCCAGGCGGGCAACGACGCGCGGCGGCTTCTCGTCGACGACGGGTCGAACGTGCAGAACCCCGCGACGATCCCGTACACCGACCCCCGCGTGCTGCGGATCGGGAACACCACGACCGGGCTGACCGGCGTCCTCACCTACCAGTTCGGCGACTACGCGCTCCAGCCGACCAGGCAGGCGCACTTCGACAACGAGAACCCGCGGCGGAACCGGCCGCGGAACGTGGGCGGTGACGTGCGCGTCGGCAGCTTCAACACGCTGAACTGGTTCACGACGCTGGACAAGCGCGGCGCGGACACCGCCGAGGAGCAGGAGCGGCAGCTCACCAAGCTGACCGCCGCGCTGCGGGGCCTGGACGCCGACGTCGTCGGGCTGATGGAGGTCGAGAACAACGGCGACACCGCCGTGGGGGCGATCGTCGACCGGCTGAACCAGGCCGCCGGCGCCGGGACGTACGCGTGGGTGAAGCACCCGTACCCGGGGACCGACGAGATCCACGTCGCGCTCATCTACCGGCCGTCGAAGGTCACGCCGGTCGGTGACGCGCGCTCGTCGCAGGACCCGGTGTTCGACCGCCCGCCGCTGGTGCAGACGTTCCGCCCCCGGGCCGGCGGGACGGCGTTCACCATGATCGTCAACCACTTCAAGTCGAAGGGCTGCGGCGGCGCCACGGGCGCCGACAAGGACCAGGGCGACGGCCAGGGCTGCTACAACGCCCGCCGCGTGTCCCAGGCCGAGGCGGTCGCGGCGCTCGCGGCCGGCGTCCCGAACCCGCTCGTCGTCGGCGACCTCAACGCCTACACGGCCGAGGACCCGGTGAAGAAGCTCAAGGGCGCCGGGCTCGTCGGGCAGACGGAGCGGTTCGTCCGGCCGAGCCAGCGCTACAGCTACGTGTTCGACGGCCAGTCGGGCGAGCTGGACCACGCGCTCGCGGGCAGGGCGCTGTCCCGCCGCGTGACGGGCGCGACGATCTGGCACATCAACAGCGACGAGCCGGTGTTCCTCGACTACAACACCGAGTACAACCCGCCCGCGTTCTACCGGCCGGACGCGTTCCGCTCGTCCGACCACGACCCCGTCCTGCTCGGCCTCGACCTGCGCTGAGCCGTCTCCCTGGGCCGGCCGCCGGACGAAGGCGGCCGGCCCCTCGCGCGCCACGACCCCCGCGGCTATGATCCAGGTCACATCCTAGAGATCGGTGAGCTCCATGACCGAAGCCGTGTCCGGTGCCGTGCCCGCAGCGGCGCCCGCTCCCCGCCTCGCGTTCGGCATCGGCCCGGACGGGACCTACACCCGGTTCGGGCAGGCGCTCGCGTTCGTCCTCGGCCTCCTCGCGACCTTCGCCTTCCTGCCGCTGGTCGTGGTCGCCGCCCTCCTGTACACCCGGGCCGAGACCCGGTTCGGGGAGGACCCCGCGCGGGCCCGCACGCTGGTGAACTGGTCATGGCTGAGCATCACGGCCCCCGTCGTGATCGCGATCGTCACCGCCGCCGTCCTCGCCGCGCTGAAGGGCTAGCGGGAAGAGGACCGGCCCGGCGCGGGTTGGCCACGGTATGACCGTGCGCTTCTCCGTCCTCGATCTCGCCCCCGTCGCCGCCGGCTCCACCTCGGCCCAGGCGCTGCGCAACACCCTCGACCTGGCCCGGCACGCCGAGCGGCTCGGCTTCCACCGGTACTGGCTGGCCGAGCACCACGCGATGCCGGGCATCGCCAGCTCGGCGACCGCCGTGCTGATCGGCCAGGTCGCGGCGGCCACCACCCGGATGCGGGTCGGGTCGGGCGGGGTCATGCTGCCGAACCACGCGCCGATGGTCGTGGCCGAGCAGTTCGGGACGCTGGAGGCGCTCCACCCGGGACGCATCGACCTCGGCCTCGGCCGCGCGCCCGGCACCGACCAGGCGACCGCGCGGGCGCTGCGCCGGTCCCCGGACGCGCTGTCGGTCGACGACTTCCCCGAGCAGGTCGTGGAGCTGCGCAACTACTTCGCCGCGGACAGCAAGGTGACCCCGGCCGCCGGGAACGAGCCGCCGGTGTGGCTGCTCGGCTCCAGCGGCTACAGCGCGCGGCTCGCCGGCCTGCTCGGCCTGCCGTTCGCGTTCGCGCACCACTTCAGCGCCGAGAACACCGTGCCCGCGCTGACGCTGTACCGGCAGTCGTTCCGGCCCGGCGCGCTGGACGAGCCGTACTCGATGATCGGGGTCTCGGTGACGGCCGCCGAGACCGACGAGCGGGCGCGCGAGCTGGCCGCGCCGCAGGCGCTGGCGTTCCTGCGGCTGCGGCAGGGGCGGCCGGGGCCGCTGCCGACGCCGGAGGAGGCCGCGGCCCACCCGTACACGCCGCTGGAGCGGCAGATGATCGACGCGCGGCTGGCCGACCAGGTGGTGGGCGGCCCGGACGGCGTCCGCAAGCAGCTCGACGAGCTGGTCGGCAGGACGGGCGTCGACGAGGTCATGGTGACCACGCAGGTCTTCGACCACGCCGACCGGCTGCGCTCCTACGACATCCTCGCCGAGCTGTACCCGGAGAGCCTCGGCGCGGCCTGACCCGGATCGCCGGCGGAACCGCCACCGGGCCGGGTGCCGCCGGCCTCCGGGTGGAGGCCGGCGCGGCGGGTCACTCCGCGAAGGCCGCCTCCAGGACGTCCAGCCCCTCGATCAGCAGGTCCTCGGGGATGACGAGCGGCGGCAGGAAGCGCATCACGTTCCCGTACGTCCCGGTCGTCAGCACGAGCAGGCCGTTCTCGTGGCAGCGGCGGGCGATCCGCGCGGTCAGCTCGGGGTCGGGCTCCTTCGTCCCCTCCCGCACCAGCTCGATGGCGATCATCGCGCCGCGCCCGCGCACGTCCCCGATCGCGGGGCGCCGCTCGGCGAGGGCGTGCAGCCGGGGCAGCATGACCTCCCCGATCCGGCGGGCGCGCTCGGTGAGCTTGCCCTCCTCGATCTCCTCCAGGACGGCGAGCGCCGCCTCGCAGGCGAGCGGGTTGCCGCCGTAGGTGCCGCCGAGCCCGCCGCCGTGCACCTTGTCCATGATGTCGGCGCGCCCGGTGACGGCGGCCAGCGGCAGCCCGCCGGCGATGCCCTTCGCCGTCGCGACGAGGTCGGGGACGATCCCCTCGTGCTCGCAGGCGAACAGGTCGCCGGTCCGCGCGAAGCCCGTCTGCACCTCGTCGGCGACGAACAGGATCCCGTTGGCGCGGCAGAACTCGGCGAGCGCGGGCAGGAACCCCGGCGCGGGCTCGATGAACCCGCCCTCGCCCTGGATCGGCTCGATCAGCAGCGCCGCGACGTTCGTCGCGCCGATCTGCTTGGTGATCTGGTCGATCGCCTGCGCCGCCGCCTCCGGTCCGCAGTTGTCCGGGCCGGTCGGCCAGCGGTACGGGTAGGCGAGCGGCATCCGGTAGACCTCGGGGGCGTACGGGCCGAACCCCTGCTTGTAGGGCATGTTCTTCGCGGTCAGCGTCATCGTCAGCAGCGTCCGGCCGTGGTAGCCGTGGTCGAACGCCACGACCGCCTGCCGCCCCGTCGCATACCGGGCGATCTTGACGGCGTTCTCCACCGCCTCGGCGCCGCTGTTGACCAGCAGGGAGCGCTTCTCGTGGTCGCCGGGCGTGATCCGGTTGAGGTTCTCGCACACCGCGACGTACGACTCGTACGGCGCGACCATGAAGCAGGTGTGGGTGAACCGCTCGGCCTGCGCCCGCACCCGCGCCGCGACGCGGGGGTTGGCGTTGCCGACGTTCGTCACCGCGATGCCGGAGCCGAAGTCGATCAGCGAGTTGCCGTCGGCGTCGACGACCACGCCGCCGTCCGCGTCCGTCACGTACACCGGCAGGACGCTGCCGACGCCCGGCGGCACCGCCGCGAGGCGCCGCTCGTGCAGCGCCCGGGAGCGGGGGCCGGGGATCTCGGTCACGACGCGGCGTTCCTGCGGCAGGCGGAAGCCGCTCGCGCCGAGGGTGCTGTCCAGGCTGGTCATGGCCTGAACATAAGCCGGGCGCCGCCTACGATGAACAGTACGGGACGGCGAAATCCGTCCGGCGAGGTAGACACTTTGCACAGGGATTGACATGCCGCCCACGTTGGCCGCCGTGGCCGCCCTCCCCCAGCTCGGCCTGCGGTCGCTCACCGGACCGCTCCCCGCGACCCCGGTCGTGTGGGTCGCCGTGAGCGAACTGGAGGACCCGACCCCCTTCCTGGAGGGCGGCGAGCTGGTCCTGACCACGGGCATGCGGCTCACCGCCGCCAACGCCGGGGACTACGTGTCCCGGCTGGTCGCGCGGGGCGTCGCGGGGCTCGGCTTCGCGGTCGGCGTCATCCACGACACCGTCCCCGCCGAGCTGCTCGCGGCGGCCCGCGACCAGGGGCTCGTGCTGCTGGAGGTGCCGCGCCCGACCCCGTTCATCGCGATCGGCAAAGCGGTCTCCCGGGTGCTCGCCGCCGAGTGGTACGAGGGCGTGACCCGCGCGTTCCACGCCCAGCGCGAGCTGACCCGCGCCGCGCTCACCGGCCCCGGCGCGCTGGTCTCCCGGCTGGCCCGGCTGCTCGGCGGGTGGGCGCTGCTGCTGGACGCCTCCGGCGACGTGCGGCACGCCGAGCCCGCCCGGGCCCGCGAGCGCGCCGCGGACCTCGCGCCCGAGCTGGCCCGGCTGCGGCGCCGGCCGGGGAAGGGCGGCCCGGCCGCGAGCGTGGCGCTGGCCGTCCCCGACGACCACGTCGTGGTGCAGCGCATCGGGCTGGGCGGCCGGCCGCGCGGGTTCCTCGCGGTCGGCGCCGACGCGCCGCTCCCTCCCACCGCGCACACGATCGTGGGCGCCGCGGTCGCCCTGCTGACGCTCCAGTCGGAGACGCCGCGCACCGGACGCGAGCTGCGGGCGTCGCTGGCGGCACTGCTGCTCGGGCGCCCCGGCGAGGGCCCGGCGGTCCCGCGCGGGCCCGTCCGGGTCCTGGCCTGCGCGGGCGGCGCCGCCGTCCTGGACGCGCTGGAGTCGGACGCGATCGGAGCGAGGTGCCCGGCGCTGCCGCTCGGCGGGCACATCGCCGTGATCGTGCCGGACGAGGCGCTCGAGATGGTCGAGCGGCTCCTCGCCGGAAGCGGGCCGGTCGGCGTCAGCGACCCCGCCTCCGGTGACCTGCGCGCCGCGCTGCGGCAGGCCGAGGAGGCCCTAGCGGCGGCCGGGCGGTCGGGCCGGGACGTCCTCCACTACTCCCGGCTCCCCGGCCAGGGCGTGCTCGGACTGATGGAGCCCCGCGCCGCGCACGCCTTCGCCGACGCCCTCCTCGCACCCCTGCGCGCGGAGGACCTGGTCGAGACCGTCCGGGCCTATGTCCTGGCCAACGGGCAGGGGGAGGCGGCGGCGCGGGCCCTCGGCGTCCACCGGCACACGCTGCGGTCGCGGATGCGGAAGGCGGCCGAGGTCCTCGAACGCGACCCCGACGATCCGGCCGTCCGCGCCGAGCTGTGGATCGCGCTCGCCATCACGTCCAACGAGGAAGAAAGGATTGGACATGATGGCGACTCCCAATCGGGCTCGCCGTGGCTACCGTGAACAGCATGAACGTGACCCCATTCTGGCTGGCCGGCCGGCCCGAGACCGGTGACGGTGAGCTGACCGTTACGCATCCCTACGACGGCCGCGTGGTCGGGACGGCGGCCGTGCCGACGCCCGCGCAGGTGGAGGAGGCGGTCGCCGCGGCCGACGCCGTCCGCCGTGAGGCCGCGGCGCTGCCGCTGCACGTGCGGGCCGAGGCCCTCGCGCACGTGTCCGCGCGGCTCGTCGAGCGCGCCGAGGAGGTCGCCCGGCTGATCACCGGCGAGAACGGCAAGCCGCTGCTGTGGGCGCGCGGCGAGGTGGCCCGCGCGATCTCCACGTTCCGGTTCGCCGCCGAGGAGGCGCGCCGCATCTCCGCCACGACGCAGCGGCTCGACACCGACCCGGCCGCCGAGGGCCGGATGGCCTACGTCACCCGCGTGCCGAAGGGCCCGGTGCTCGGCATCTCGCCGTTCAACTTCCCGCTGAACCTCGCCGCCCACAAGATCGCGCCGGCGATCGCCGCGGGCGCCCCGATCGTGCTCAAGCCCGCCCCGGCCACGCCGCTGTCGGCGCTGCTGCTCGGCGAGCTGCTCGCCGAGACCGACCTGCCCGCCGGGATGTTCTCGGTCCTGCCGGTGCCGAACGACCGGGCCTCCGCCCTGGTCGACGACCCGCGGCTGCCGATCGTGTCGTTCACCGGCTCCGTGCCCGTCGGCTGGGCGATCAGGGAACGGGCGCCGCGCAAGCACGTCACCCTCGAACTCGGCGGCAACGGCGCGGCGGTCGTGCTGCCCGACGCCGACCTCGACTGGGCCGCCAAGCGGATCGGGCTGTTCGCCAACTACCAGGCGGGGCAGAGCTGCATCGCCGTGCAGCGCGTCTACGTCGACCGGTCCGTCCTCGACGAGTTCCTGCCGAAGCTGGTCGACACGGTCGACTCCCTCGTCACCGGCGACCCGTGGGACGACAAGACGCAGGTCGGCCCGCTCGTCAACCAGGAGGCCGCCGAGCGCGTGGAGGCCTGGGTGGACGAGGCCGTCGCGGCGGGCGCGCGCGTCCTCACCGGCGGCACCCGCGAGGGCGCCGCGTACGCGCCGACCGTCCTCGCCGACGTCCCGGCCGACTCCAAGATCTCCCGCGAGGAGGTCTTCGGGCCGGTCATGTTCGTCCAGCCCGTGGACGGCGCCGACGAGGCGTTCGCCCTCGTCAACGACTCCAAGTTCGGCCTCCAGGCGGGCGTGTTCACCCGGAGCCTCGACATCGCGTTCCGCGCCCACCGCGAGCTGGAGGTGGGCGGCGTGGTCATCGGCGACGTCCCGTCCTACCGCGCCGACCAGATGCCCTACGGCGGCGTGAAGGACTCCGGCGTGGGCCGCGAGGGGCTGCGGTCGGCGATCGCCGACTACACCGAGGAGAAGGTCATGGTCCTCACGGGGCTGCCCCTCTAGTCCCGGCCGCTCTCCCGGACCCGGGGCCCCGCGTACAGACCGGTGCGCAGGGCCCCGGCCGCCTCGGAGGCCGCCTCCTGGAACCGGCCGCCCAGGGACCACATGTTCGCGAACCCGTGGATGAGGTCCTCCTGGCGCCTCAGCGCGACCGGCACGCCGGCCTCCCGCAGCCGCGCCGCGAACTCCTCGCCCTCGTCCCGCAGCGGGTCGAAGCCGGCGGTGACCAGGTACGTGGGCGGGAAGCCGGCGAGGTCCTCGGCCAGCAGCGGCGAGGCCTGCGGTTCGGCGCGCCGCTCCTGCGGGCAGTAGTGGTCGCTGAACCACGTCATGTCGTCGTCGGTCAGGTAGAACCCGTCCGCGAACAGCTCCCGCGACCGCCGCCGGACGGACATGTCGGTCGCCGGGTAGTACAGCAGCGCGAAGTCCGGCGTGCGCCTCGCCAGCACGCCCACGACCGCCGCGAGGTTGCCGCCGGCGCTGTCGCCGCCGACGGCGACGGCCCCCGGATCGGCGCCGAGGTCCGCGGCGCGGGCCACCGCGTACTCGTAGGCGGCGAGGGCGTCCTCGGCCGCCGCCGGGTACGGGTGCTCGGGTGCGAGCCGGTAGTCCACCGACAGCACCCGGACCTCCGCGTGCACGGCGAGGTACCGGCACACGGTGTCGTGGGTGTCGAGGTTCCCGATGACCCATCCGCCGCCGTGGTAGAAGACGAGCAGCGGCGACCCCTCAGCGAGGCCCTTCGGCGTGTAGAGGCGCGCGGGCACGCCGCCCGCGTCCACCTTCCGCGTCCGGACCGGCCGCGCCGGCACCTTGGGCAGGTACGCCTGCCCCCGGGCGATGCCCCGCCGGGCGTCCCCGACCGAGGCCCCGGCCAGGCTCCGCTCGCCCTCCAGCCGCATCACCGTCAGCAGGAGCTGCGCGTCCAGCGCCAGCAGCCGGCCGTCCCTGCGCACTGGCGCACCGGCGATGAGCCTCTTCACCGGCCCCGGCAGCGCGAACACTGCGCGGAGCACGGCCCCCGACACTCCCGGCGGCAGCTTCTCGGTCAACGACGCCATACGGCCCTCCCTCGGTCCCGCACACCGTACTCTCCAGTAGCCCCCGTGGCCCAATTCCCGTCCGGGGAGCGCGCACCACCCGGTGGAACCGCTGGAACCCCCGTGCGCAAAGGGCTCTGGCATCCGGACCGGACTGGTTAGGATCGTCGCGGCCCTGTGGCGGTGCGTGACGGGAGCGGTGGATGCAGCGGATCTGGAAGATGCTGACGGCCTATGTCGACGTCGCCGTCGCATTCGCCCTGGCGGTCGTCATCCTCGCCTTGGACATCGCCGGCATCGCCTCCACCAAGCTCGTGCAGAGCGCGACCATGGCGACACTGGCGGTGGTCGCCATCGTGCTGCTGCGCGACCGCGCCCGCAGCGACACCCGCGGCGTCGAGGTGCAGAAGTCGGTGGAGGCCCTGCAGAAGCAGCTGGACGTGCGCGTCATCAGCGGGACCGAGTGCAACCGGGTCCTGACCGAGGCGCGCCGCACCACCGACCGCTGGGTCTTCCGGGGCGGGACGGGCGCCTACATCCGCGCGGTCACGCTGCCCGAGTGCGTGGCGACCGCCCAGCCGCTGCGGCGCAGGCTGGATTTCCGGCTGGAGATCCTCGACCCGATGAACCCGGACCTGTGCCGCGAGTACGTCCGGCTGCACCAGCGGCTGGCGACCGATCCCGACAGCCCCGAGCACACCTGGACGGTGGAGGAGACCCGCCGCGAGCTGTTCGCGACGATCCTCGCGGCCTCCTGGTACCAGCAGCGGTACGAGCTGCTCGACATCGACGTCCGGCTGGCATCGGCGTACTCGCTGCTGCGCTACGAGCTGTCGACGAGCTGCCTCATCTTCACCCAGCGGGGCCCCGAGTTCCCCGCCCTGGTGATCAACAGCGGCACCCCGACGTACCTGTCCTGGGAGACGGAGCTGCACGTGAGCTTCCAGCAGGCCAGGCGGCTGCCGCTGCACGCGCTGCGGCGCATGCAGCTGGGCCGCGTCCCGAGCGCCGAGGAGATCCGGGGCGTCTTCCGGACCCTCGGCATCGAGCTGCCCCCCGACTACACCGACGACACCCTCGACGACCTCTGCCGCCTGGCCCTCGCCTCCCCCGACCCCTACGCCTGAGCAAAGAACGATGAGCGACAAGAAAGTGATCAAGCCGTTCCGGGGGATGACGCCGGCCGAGGAGGCCGAGCATCACCTGGCCAACACCGAGCGTTATGCCGAGTACATGGAGACCGCCACACCGATCCGGCTTGACCGCGTCGCCTTCCGGACCGATCAGGACGCGCGGGTGCGGCGGCGGTAGTAGGCGAGGGTGACGGCGGCGAGCAGCGGGCCCCAGGCCACCAGCGGCGCGTAGGCGACCACGCCGAGCAGGCCCTGCCAGTTGTCGAAGTTGACGGGGAAGCCCTCCGGCAGGGGGCGCCCCTGGATGGTCTCCTGGAACACCAGGCAGTTCACGATGGAGACCGTCCACATCGCGGTCAGGAGCGCGGCGCCCGCGAGGCCCGGGATCACGGCCGCCAGCACCGGCACGCGCCGCCCCCGCAGGCCCGGCAGCCACCGCGGGAACACCTCGCCCCAGGCGGCGACCAGGCCGACGGCGGTGAACGCCACCGCCTCCGACAGGATGGACAGCAGCACGACGTACGCCTCCAGCGGCAGCCAGCCGGGGACGTCTCCTCCCGCGTCGCCCGTGTCGAGGGAGCCGTCGCTGAGGATGGGCAGGTGGAAGGCGAAGGCGGCGATCCGCCACAGGCCGGACGGCAGGACGGTGAACGGGACGGCCATGGCCGCGATCCGCGCCCAGCGCGGGACGCCCGCGACCGGCTCGTGCGCGGCGTTCCAGCCCGCGCGCAACCGCGCGAACGGAACCGATGGCGTGCTCGCAAGGGTCATGGCCCCACCCTCACAGCCGTCCCGACCCGGTTGATCACCCGCGAGCGCGAAACCCCTCCCCCGTACGGGGGATCGCCGTGCGACCGGGCATGGTGCTTTCGGGCAGGACGCCTCTCGACCCGCCGGTGATCTCTCCGCGGCCTCAGGGTTTGCGGGCCAGGAGGCAGCCCGAGGGGATGGGGCGCTCGTTCTCCGCGGGCCGGCGCAGGAGCCGCGCCACCTCCACCAGTCCCGCCCGGGCGGCCAGCTCGGCCATGTCGTCGACGGGCCTGCGGTAGGCGAGGGCGACCTTGTGGTCGAACGCCTCCGCCTCGCCCTCGTCGGTCGACTGGAACGCGAGCATGACGAGGCCGCCGGGGGCCAGCACCCGGTGGAACTCGGCGAAGACCAGCGGGAGCTCCTCCGGCGCCAGGTGGATGGTCGAGTACCACGACAGGACGCCCGCCAGCCCGCCGTCCGGGAGGTCGAGCGCCGTCATGTCGCCCTCGTCGAAACGCAGGTGCGGATGGTCGGCGCGGGCCCGGGCGATCATGCCGGGCGACACGTCGAGCCCGAACGCGTCCACGCCGAGGTCGTGCAGCAGCGCCGTCCCGCGGCCGGGGCCGCAGCCGAGGTCGGCGACCGGCCCCGCCGGGACCATCGCCGCGAACGCGCTGATCATCGCCCGGTCCAGATGGAGCTCGTCGAGCGCGTCGCGGAAGAGGTCGGCGTAGAGGTCGGCGACGGCGTCGTAGGCCTGGGGCACGGTCTCGGTCATGAGACCCGACGGTAGCGGGCCTGGCGGGCGGTCGGGCCGGTCGGCGCGAGGCCGGACAGCCCCCGTTCCACCGCGGCGGCGGCGCGGCGGCAGAACGCCTCCGGCTCGTCGGCGGCGTCCGGGCGCTCGTCGACGAGCGCGTCCGCCAGCCCGCCGCGCAGCAGGTCCGCCGACCGGACGCCCTGCGCCTCGGCCATCTCGCCGGCCCGCGCCGCGGTCCGGTGGACGATCAGCGAGGCGCCCTCGGGCGGCAGCGGCGAGAGCCAGGCGTGCCGGGCCACCAGGACGCGGTCGGCGGGCAGGAGCGCCAGCGCCGCACCGCCCGTGCCCTCGCCCAGCAGCAGGCAGAGCGTCGGCGCCGGAAGGGTGATCAGGTCGGCCAGGCAGCGGGCGATCTCGCCCGCGAGCCCGCCCTCCTCCGCGTCCGCCGACAGGACGGCGCCGGGCGTGTCGACCACGGTGACCAGCGGCAGGCCCAGCTCGGCGGCCAGCCGCATCCCGCGCCGCGCGACGCGCAGCCCGGCCGGGCCGAGCGGGTGGCCGCCGCGCCGGCCGTGCCGGTCCTGGCCCACCAGGACGCACGGCGCCGCGCCGAAACGGGCCAGGGCGAGCAGGAGGCCGGGTTCCGCCTCCCCCTCGCCGGTGCCGGAAAGGGGCGTCACGTCCGTGGCGCCGTGGCGCAGCAGTTCGCGGACGCCCGGACGGTCCGGGCGTCGCGACCGCTCGATCGAGTCCCACGCCCTCCCCTCCGGGGGAACGCTCTCGGGCAGGGGCGCCGGAGCCGAGGGCGGCCGCCCGCACAGGACGTCCAGGGCGGCGGAGGCGACCTCCGAGAGATCGTCGATGGCCACCACGGCGTCCAGCAGGCCCTTGGCCGCCAGGTTCTCGGCGACCTGCACCCCCGGCGGGAACGGCTCCCCGTGCAGGCCCTCGTAGACGCGCGGCCCGAGGAACCCGATCAGCGCGCCGGGCTCGGCGGCCGTCACGTGCCCGAGCGAGCCCCACGACGCGAACACCCCGCCGGTCGTGGGATGCCTCAGGTAGACGAGGTAGGGCAGGCCGGCGGCGCGGTGCGCCATCACCGCGGCGGTGATGCGCGCCATCTGCACGAACGCGGCCGTCCCCTCCTGCATGCGGGTGCCGCCGGAGGACGGCGCGGCGAGCAGCGGGAGGCCCTCGGCGGTGGCGCGCTCGACGGCCGCGACGATCCGGTCCGCGGTGGCGAGGCCGATCGAGCCCGCGAGGAACCGGAACTCCGACACGACGAACGCGACCCGGCGCCCCCGCAGCCGGCCCTCCCCGGTCAGGACCGCCTCGTCGCAGCCGCTGCGCTCACGGGCGGCGGCGAGGTCCCCGGCGTACTCGGAGCCGGGCGGCGGCCCCCCGGCGGGCGGGACGTCCCAGGACGTCCAGGCGCCGCCGTCCAGCACGCGGCGCAGCAGCCCGCGCGCCCCGACACGTTCCGTCACGGCGCCCCTTCCGTCGGCCTTCCCTGCATGATGTCCTCACCCTGTGATCACCCGGCATGCGGGGTGGACACTGGTGGGGACCCCGCGCAGGAGGAGGGCACGTGTCCGAGGAGATCTGTTTCGCGTCCGCCCGCGACCTGGCGCGCCGGATCGCCGCCCGCGACCTGTCGGCGCGCGAGGTCCTGCAGGCCCATCTCGACCAGATCGAGCGGACGAACCCGCAGGTCAACGCCATCGTCACGCTGGTCGCGGAGCGGGCGGAGCGGCAGGCGCGCGAGGCCGACGAGCGGCTGGCCGCCGGAGAGCCGCCGGGCCCGCTGCACGGCCTGCCCGTGGCGCACAAGGACACCCACGCCACCGCCGGCATCCGCACCACGTCCGGATCGCCGATCTTCGCCGACCACGTCCCGGACCGCGACGAACTGGTCGTCGAGCGGATCCGCGCCGCGGGCGCGGTCACCCTCGGCAAGACCAACACCCCGGAGTTCGCCGCCGGGTCCCACACCTTCAACTCCGTGTTCGGCCTCACCCGCAACCCCTACGACCCGTCCCGGTCGGCGGGCGGCAGCAGCGGCGGCGCCGCGGCCGCGCTGGCGTGCGGGATGCAGGCGCTCGCGGACGGCAGCGACATGGGCGGCTCGCTGCGCAACCCCGCGTCGTTCTGCAACGTCGTCGGGTTCCGCCCGTCGCCGGGCCGGGTGCCGTCCTGGCCGGTGCTCGCGGGCTGGTCGACGCTGGGCGTGCAGGGCCCGATGGCCCGCGACGTCGCCGACGTCGCGCTGCTGCTGTCGGTGCTCGCCGGGCCCGATCCGCGCAGCCCGATCGCGCTGGAGACGCCCGGCGCGGCGTTCGCCGTGCCGCTCGACCGCGACCTCGCCGGGCTGCGGCTCGCCTGGTCCCCCGACCTCGGCGGGACGATCCCCGTCGACCCGGCCGTCACCGCCGCCCTCGAACCGGCCGCCAAGGCGTTCGAGGAGCTGGGCTGCGCGGTCGAGGAGGCCTCGCCCGACCTGACCGGCGCCGACGAGGTGTTCCGGACCCTGCGGGCCTGGCACTGGGACATCACCCTGCGCCCCCTGCTGGACGAGCGCCGCGCCGACTTCAAGCCCTCCCTCGCCGCGAACATCGACGCCGGCCGCTCGCTCACCGGCGCCGACCTGGGCCGCGCCGAGACGCTCCACACGGCGCTGTTCCACCGCGTCCGGGAGTTCTTCGAGCGCTACGACGCGCTGCTCATGCCGGTCAGCCAGGTCCCGCCCTTCGACGCCGCCGCCGAGTACCCGGAGGAGGTCGCCGGGCGGCCCATGCGCGACTACCTGGAGTGGATGCGGTCGTGCTACCTGATCTCGGCGACCGGGTGCCCCGCGCTGTCGGTGCCCGCCGGGTTCACCTCGGACGGATTGCCGGTCGGGCTGCAGATCGTCGGCCCCCACCACGCGGACCTCGCCGTCCTGCGGATCGGCCGCGCGTTCGAGCGCGCGACCCGGCACGGCGAACGCCGCCCGCCCCTCGCCCTGCTGAACTAGGGCTGTGTTTCAAAGTCCCGGCCCGCTTCGCTCGCCTGGCGGCTCGCTACGCGACCGGGCCTGGGCGAACGCGGCATCGCTTCGCGATCTGCCCGGTTCCGCTCGCCTCCGGCTTCGCTCCACCGGGCAGGTCACGCGTTCGCGCGCGCGGCCGAGGCCACGTCGCGACACGCCCTAGGACTCTTCGCGGGGGATGCGCAGGACGAACCGGGCGCCCCGGTCGCTGTCGGCGGCGACGAGCGTGCCGTCGTGCGCGCGGGCGATGTCGCGGGAGATCGTCAACCCGAGGCCGGTGCCGCCGCGGTCGCGCTCGCGGCCCTCGGCCAGCCGGTGGAACCGCCAGAAGATCCGCTCGCGGTCCTCCGGCGCGATCCCGGCGCCGTCGTCACGGACCTCCAGCACCGCGTCCGGGCCGTCCGCCGCCACGGTGATCCAGATCCGCGACTCCGCGTGCCGCTCGGCGTTGTCGAGCAGATTCGTCAGCAGCCTGATCAGGTGGGCCTCGGTGGCGCGGACCGTGACGCCCTCCTCGGCCGCGATCTCGACGGGGACCCGGCGGGGCCGCCGGCTCGCCTCCGCCCGGACCAGCCCGCCGAGGTCGACCAGCTCCCGCGGGACCTGCACGCCCGCGCCCAGCCGCGCCAGGATGAGCAGGTCGCTGACGATGCCCTCCAGCCGGTCGGCGTCGCCGAGGGCCGCCCGCGCGACCGCGGGCCAGTCCTCTTCCTCCGGCCGCACCAGCGCCGCCTCCAACTCGGTGCGCAGGCCGGCCAGCGGGCTGCGCAGCTCGTGCGAGACGTCGGCCACGAACGCGCGCTGCCGCGTGAGGACGTCCTCCAGCCGGTCCAGGGTCACGTTCACCGACTCGGCCAGGTCGGACACCTCGTCGTTCGGCTCCGGCACGGTGACCCGGCGGTCGGCGCCGCCGGTGATCTCCGCCAGCTCGGTTCGCATCACCCGCACCGGCCGCAGCGCCCGCCGCACCGACAGCGATACGATCCAGCCCACCGCGGCCGTCGCCACCAGCACCGTCACGGCGAGCAGGCCGACGAACACGCCCCGGTAGCGGGTGAACGTCGTGATGGGCGCGCCCGCGAAGACGATCCGCTCACCGAAACGGGTGTTCACCCGCTCGGAGACGAAGTAGACGTCGGACGTCTCCGACCAATGCAGGGTGCGGTACTCGGGGCGGTTCGGCTGCGGTGAGACCGGCACCCTCACCGGGCCGTGTCCGCGCAGGGGCTCGCTGGCCGCGAGCACGCCGCCCTCGCCGTCCACGACCTGGAGGAGGGGGACGCCGGGATCCTGGACGGGGAGGGTCCCTCTGACGTCGGTCTCGCGGACCTGCGTGGCGAGGTCGTTGACCACGAGGGTGCCGCGGTCGTGCAGGCCCCCGTAGATGGTGCCGCGGAGGACCTGGTAGAAGAGCGTGACGCCGACGATCAGGAGGGCCGCGACGATCAGGGTCGCGGCGACGGTCACGCGGGTCCGCACCGACCAGCACGACGGCGTCAGCAGGTCCCCGAGTATCCGCACCCGGCGCCCCTCCCCCTTCCCGCTCACACGCGCGGACGGGCCCGCGCCGCGTCGACGCGTCGGGGGGTGACGCAGAACTGGTTCTTACCGGGCCATTGCCCTGCGAAACATCACCACATACCGGACCGGTGCCCGCGCGGGCGGCGCCTCCCACCCCTGGGGAGCCGCCCGAGCGGGCACCGCTTCATTCACTGTGCACGCCCCCGGTGCACTGGGTGCTACATCGACGTGACGATCACGTTTCGACCTTTCCTCCGGAAAAGCCGCCATAATTCGCCGCCAAGAGGGGATGGGTGGACGCGAGAGACGGAAGGGGGGTGCTGGAGCACCGTATGGACACTGACTTCAGGCCACTCGAACCCGCCGACCCCCGAGAGGTCGGCGGCCACCGGCTGCTGGGCAGGCTCGGATCCGGCGGCATGGGGACGGTCTACCTCGGGGCCGACCCGGAGTCCGGCGGGCGCGTCGCGGTCAAGACGATCCACCCGCATCTCGCCGACGACCCGTCCTACCGGAGGCGCTTCCACGACGAGGCGAGCCTCGCGAGCCGGGTCGCCTCGTTCTGCACCGCGCGGGTCCTCGCGCAGGGCGAGGACGACGGACTCCCGTACCTCGTCACCGACTACGTGGGGGGCGTGTCCCTGCACGACCGGCTCGCCGCCGGCGGTCCACTGCCGCCGGCCGACCTGCACGGCGTCGCCGTCGGCGTCGCCTCGGCGCTCGCCGCGATCCACGCCGCCGGCCTCGTGCACCGCGACATCAAACCCGCCAACGTGATGCTCACCCTGTCCGGATGCCGCGTCATCGACTTCGGCATCGCGGGAAGCCAGGACGCGGTCGAGGAGACCGCAACGACCGGTCAGGTGTTCGGCACGCCGGGGTGGATCGCTCCAGAGGTCCTCGTCGGAGGGCCCGCCTCCCAGGCGGCCGACATCTTCGCCTGGGGCTGCCTCATCGCCCATGCCGGGACGGGGCAGATGCCGATCGGCGGCGACCCCGCGACCCTGCGCACCGCCGCCGGGGACGCCGACCTGTCCGGCCTCCCGGACTCGCTGGTCCCGGCCGTCCGGTGGGCGCTGGCGGAGGACCCGGCGGACCGCCCCACCGCGACCGACCTCCTGCTCGCCCTCGTCGAGCAGCCGCAGCCGCAGGCCGCCGGCCGCCTCACGCCGCCGCCCGCGGCGGCGCAGGAGGCGCAGGAGGCGCCCCCGCACACCGCGCCCACCGCACCGCGGCCCTCCTTGACGCCGCGCTCCCGGCGGCGGCGCCCCGTCCCGGGCGCCCCGACGCCGTTCCGGTCCCGGGATTCCAGCGCCGAGGACACCAGGGCGTACACACCGCTCGGCGTGGCCGACGCCACGACGTCCACCCGGACCCGGTTGCTCGCCGGCGCCGGCGCCGCGGCGGGAACGCTCCTGCTGGGCGCGATCGTCCTCGGGCTCACCGGGGCCAAGGCCGATTCCCCCGCCCGGCCGGGCGCACCGGCTCCGTCCGCGCCGGCGGTCACCGACGCGCCCGCGAAGAAGAAGCCGACCGCCATCCGGGTCGGATCCTCCAAGCGGCCCCCCGCGAAGCCGGTCAAGCAGAAGCCCAAGCAGAAACCGCAGGAGAAGAAGCACAAGCCGGCTCCCAAGGCGAAGCACCCGGCGAAGCACGGCAAAGCGAAAAGCAAGTACAAGCACTGAGCAGGCAGGAGCACGGTGCCGGCCCTGCAGGCGCGAACCCGTCAGGTGCGCCAGATCAGGACGAGGGCGCAGTCGTCGTCGCGGGCCGCGGCCATCGTCTCCACCAGTTCCCGCGCGCCGCTGCCGAACCCCTGCGGGACGAGCCGCTCCGCCTCACCGAGGAGCCGGTCGATCCCGGCGTCGAGGTCGCTGCCCGGCGACTCGACCAGGCCGTCGGTGTAGAGCAGCAGCGCGTCGCCCGGCCGCAGCTGCCCCCGCTCGGGGACGCAGTTCAGGTCGGGCACCACGCCCAGCACGACGCCCTTGGCGGAGCTGACCTGCCAGGCGCCGCTGCCCGCGTCGAACTGGACGGCCGGCGGATGCCCCGCCGACTCGACCCTGTACTCGCCCGTGCGCAGGTCGACCACGACGTGCACGGCCGTCACGAAGCCCTCGTCCCACCGCTGGCGCTGGAGATAGGTATTGCAGGCGGGCAGGAAACTCCCGGGCTGGACCGATCCAAGCAGGCCCCCGAAGGCGCCCGACAGCATCAGCGCCCTCGTGCCGGCGTCGGTCCCCTTCCCGGAGACGTCGACCAGCGCGACCTCCAGCGTGTCGCCGTCGGAGGCCGACACCACGAAGTCGCCGCCGAACGACGAGCCCCCGGCCTGCAGCATCACGACCTGCGAGTTCCAGCCGTCCGGCAGTTCGGGCATCTCGCCGTGCCGGCGCAGCCGGTCGCGCAGCTCCAGCAGCATCGAGTCGCCGCGCAGGCCCTGCACGCCGAGCTGCTGGCGCGTCCGGGCCAGGGTGAGCGCGAGCACCGCGGTGATGGCCAGCGTCGCGATCATGCCGGGCCCGATCGCGGCGACGTCCTTCCAGGCGTTGTAGGCGGCCATGGCGACCACGACGCCGAGGAGGGCGACCAGGCTCCGCACCTTCAGCAGCAGCCCGCCGACCACCACGATCAGCACCAGCGCGCCGGACGGGGCCAGCCCCCGCGAGTCGCCGGACGCCAACCCGATCGCGATCGCGAGCAGCGCCAGCGCGGCGAAGACGTACCGGTCCCTGGTGAGCGAGCCCCGTCTCAACCACCGGTAGAGCACGACCAGGAACGGAATCTTGCGCAGCACGGCACGCACTCGCGGCGGGAGCAGCTGCACCAGACGTTGAAGCATGACTCCGGCACTGTACCGAGCAATGCACCCCAAGGGTCAGTATCCGAGGGCACCAGTGACCCGGTGTAACGATCATGCTACGCGAAAACGGGGTAGATGTGGCCTTGCGACTATCTCGGAAGGAGCGGCCCATGGTGCAGCCGGGCATGCGGATCACGGTGGACGCGGCGATGCGGGCCCGCGACGTCTCGCGCCCGCGCCCCGCGGGCGGGGAGCCGCCCGCCGCCGACCCGGGGACCGCGGCCGCGTCCGGACCGGGCGGGGGGAAGGCCGGCGACACCGCCAGGCGGACCAGGGCGGCGAAGAACGAGCGGCGCCGCCTCGACAAGCGCGGCCCCCGCAAGCCCCCGGAGAACGGGCGCTGACCGGACGGTTCCGGGCGCTCAGCCCTCGCGCGGCAGCGGGGGCAGCTCGCCGGTGTGCTCGTAGGCGCCGAGCATCCTGATCCGCCGGGTGTGGCGCGGCTCCTTGGAGTAGTGCGTCCCGAGGAACAGCTCCACGAAGCGGGTCGCGGTGTCGAGGTCGTGCTGCCGGGCCCCGAGAGCGATCACGTTCGCGTCGTTGTGCTCGCGGGCGAGCACGGCGGTGTCCTCGTTCCAGACGAGGGCGGCCCGCACCCCCTTGACCTTGTTCGCGGCGATCGCCTCGCCGTTGCCGGAGCCGCCGATCACGACGCCGAGGGTCCCCGGCTCCGCCGCCGTCCGCTCGGCCGCCCGCAGGACGAACGGCGGGTAGTCGTCGACGGCGTCGTACACGAACGCGCCGCAGTCGACGGCCTCATGCCCGTTCTGCTTCAGCCAGGAGACCAGGTGCTCCTTCAGTTCGAAGCCGGCATGGTCGGATCCAAGAAACACGCGCATGGGCCCGATTGTCGCAGGCCCGCGACGTGCACGCGCGCGCGGGTCAGGTGTCGTCGTCCCGTCTGCGGTCGATCATCGTCCGGTCGGCGAGGTCGAGGTCGTCCTCCTCGGGGGCGTCCTCCGGCGCGTCCGCGGCTCCGCCCTCAGGCTCCTCCGGGCCGTTCTCGGCCTTCTCTTGGCCGTCCTTCGGCTCCTCCGGCGCCTTCGGCGACTCGTCCGGCTTCTCCTGCCGCCCTTCCGGCTCCTCTTGCGCGGCGGGGGCGTCCTGCTCCTGCGGAGGCGCGGAGGGCTGCGGCGGGACGGACGGCGCACCGAACCGGCCCGGCTGCGGCGACTGCCCCGGCTGCGGGGGCTGCCCCGGCTGCGGGGGCTGCTGGCCGGGTGCGGCACCCCACATGGGCTGCTGCGGCTGCCCCCGCGGCGGGACGTAGGGGACGGCCGAGGGGTGCGGCTGCATCTGCTGCGGATAGGGCTGCTGCGAATACGGCTGCTGCGGCATGCCCTGCGGGCCCGGGTAGGGCTGGGCCGGAGCGTACGGCTGCTGAGGCAGGGCGCCGCCCCCGCGCGTCCGGGCGAGGAAGAACCCGCCCAGGGCGCCGAGCCCGGCCAGCCAGCCGAACGCGAAGCCGAAGGAGGCGCCCTGGCCGACCGTGCTGCTGAAGGTGCTGCCGAACGGCGTCTCCCGGAAATCGAACGCCCAGCGGGTGAGCGGCGCGGCCACGATCCCGGTCACGCCGCCCGCCACGAGCGCCGCCCACCAGCCGATGATCAGCGCGCCGAACGGGCCGCGCTCCGGATCGGCGAGCCGGGCGCCCGCCATGACGAGCGCCACCAGCACGCCGAAGAAGACGAGCAGGCTGAAGTCGTCCAGGACCACCTGCTTCACGCCCAGGCCGCCCGCCGGCGTGATCCGCCACGAGAGCGTGAGCAGCCACGTCACCACGGGTCCGATGCCCTCGTCGTACTTGACGTGGCTCCTGCCGATCTCGTCGACGACCCACTGGTTGCCGAAGATCAGGGCGAGGAGGGCCATGGGGACCACCGCGCCGCCCGTCATCGCGAGCATCCGCCGCATCGTCATGGCGGGCAGGGTAGTGCGGTTTCGTCTCCGCCGGTAGGGCCCGCACTACCCGCAGTAGGCACTACGAGGCGGGGACGGGGAAGCGGAAACCGGGGTCGACCTGCGCTTCGAGGTCCTCCCCCACGGCCCGGCTCGCCCAGCTCCGCGCGTTCTTGACGTGGAACTCCACGGCCTGGCGCTGGAACTCGTCCCAGTCCTTGGCGCACCCGTCCACCTCGGCGCGCATGCGGTCGAGCGCGGCGACGTTGCCCTCCTCCAGGTCGACGCCGCGCCTGCCCTGCTCCAGCGCCCGGACGGCGGCGGACTGGCCGAGCCACGTGAGCAGGTCGTCGCCGACGTGCTCGCGCAGGTAGGCGAGGTCCTCCTCGGACTGGACCTTGTTGCCGACGACGCGGATGGCGACGTCGTAGTCGCGGGCGTACTCGGTGTACTGCCGGTAGACGCCGACGCCCTTGCGGGTGGGTTCGGCGACCAGGAACATCAGGTCGAACCGCGTGAACAGCCCGGAGGCGAACGTGTCGGCGCCGGCGGTCATGTCGACGACGACGTACTCGCCGGGCCCGTCGACGAGGTGGTTGAGGTAGAGCTCCACCGCCCCGGTCTTGGAGTGGTAGCAGGCCACGCCGAGGTCGTCGTCGTTGAACGGGCCGGTGGCGAGCAGCGTGACGCCGTCCACCTCCTGGCCGGCCTCGTGGAAGGGGTCGTCGCCGCGGAACCGCAGCAGCCGCGACCCGGCGCCGGGCGGTGTGGTCTTGACCATCGCGGACGCCGAGGAGATGCGCGGGTTGTCGCCGCGCAGGTGCTCCTTGAGCACGGCGAGCCGGTCGCCCAGCGCGGGGATCTTGGCGGCGCGGCCCTCGTCCAGCCCGAGCGCCACGCCGAGATGCTGGTTGATGTCGGCGTCGATCGCGACCACGGGCAGCCCGAGCCCGGCCAGATGGCGGACGAACAGCGCCGACAGGGTCGTCTTGCCGCTGCCGCCCTTGCCGACGAACGCAACCTTCACGAATGCCCCCATTCTGGGTATGAAAATCGTTTCCACAGTCAGGACAACGAGTCTGGCGGAGCGTCGCCGGGGAGGCAAGCGGAACGGCGGAAGTGCCGGCGCGGGGCCGGCGCGCAGGTCAGGGCGCGGTCAGCGCAGGGCGGCCGCCGGGTCGAACCCGAACGGAAGCTCCAGGCGGTGGGCGGCGAGCAGCTCGGCGTCGGTGAGCAGGTCGCGGGTGGGGCGGTCGGCCGCGATGACGCCGCCGGCGAGGATCACCGAGCGCGGGCACAGCTCCGCCGCGTACGGGAGGTCGTGCGTGACCATCAGGACCGTCACGTCCAGGCTCACCAGGATCTCGGCGAGCTCGCGGCGGCTCGCCGGGTCCAGGTTGGAGGACGGCTCGTCCAGCACGAGGATTTCCGGCTCCATCGCCAGGACGGTGGCGACCGCGACGCGGCGGCGCTGCCCGAAGCTGAGGTGCTGCGGCGGGCGGTCGGCGGCGTCGAGCATGCCGACGCGGGCCAGCGCGTCGCGCACCCTGCGGTCGAGGTCGGGGCCGCGCAGGCCGAGGTTGGCCGGGCCGAACGCGACGTCCTCCCGGACGGTCGGCATGAACAGCTGGTCGTCGGGGTCCTGGAAGACGATGCCGACGCGGCGGCGGATCTCCCGCAGGGCCTTCCTGTCCTTCGGGTCGACCGCGAGGCCGCCCACCCGGACCTCGCCCAGCCCGCCGTGCAGGATGCCGTTCAGGTGGAGGACGAGCGTGGTCTTGCCGGCGCCGTTCGGCCCGAGCAGCGCGACGCGCTCGCCGCGCCCGACCGTCAGGTCGACGCCGAACAGCGCCTGCGTGCCGTCGGGGTACGCGTAGGCGAGGCCCTTCACCTCAAGCGACGGGGTCATGGGGCCATCCAAGCAGCCAGCGTGACGATGGCCGCGGCCAAGGGCAGCGCGGCGGCGGCCGTCCACTGGGCGGCGGTCGCGCCCACGGCGTCGACGACCGGCATCCGGCCCTCGTATCCGCGGCTCACCATGGCCAGGTGCACGCGTTCACCGCGCTCGTAGGAGCGCAGGAACAGGGCGCCCACGGACTTGGCGAGCACGCCGGTCGCGCGGATGTCGCGCGCCTCGAAGCCGCGGGACGCCCGCGCGACCTTCATCCGGCCGAGCTCCGCCGCGACGACGTCGCCGTACCGCAGCATGAAGGTGGCGATCTGCGTGATGAGCTGCGGCATCCGCAGCCGCTCGATGCCGAGCAGCAGCAGCCGCGGCTCGGTCGTCGCGGCCAGCAGGATCGAGGCGACGACGCCGAGGGTGCCCTTGGCGAGGATGTTCCAGGCGCCCCACAGCCCGCTCTCGCTCAGCCGCAGCCCCAGGACCGCGACCTTCTCACCGTTCGCGACGAACGGCATGAGGAAGGCGAACGCGACGAACGGCACCTCGATCACGATCCGCCGCGCGACCGTCCCGAACGGGATCCGGGCCGCCGCCGTGACGGCGGCGAGCAGCAGCGCGTACACGCCGAACGCCCAGATCCGCTCGCGCGGGGTGGCGACGACGAGGAGGACGAACGCCAGGACGGCGACGAGCTTGCACTGCGGCGGCAGCCGGTGCACCGGTGAGGCGCCCGGCACGTACAGCCGGTGCGCGTGGCCCGCGCCCATCAGCCCTTCCGGGACGGCTCGGACGGCGCCGGGTCGTCGTGCTCCGGGGCCGTCTCCGCGGTGGCCGGACCGCGCCGCCGGACGGCCCAGAACAGCCCGCCGCCCACGAGGAGCACGGCGCCGACGCCGATCACGCCGGACAGCCCGCCGGACAGCCGCGCGTCGTCGACGCCCTTGACGCCGTAGTCGCCGAGCGGGGAGTCCTTGAGCGAGTGGTCCTTCTCCTTGGCGCTGATGCCCTTGTCCTCGGCGACCTTCTCCAGGCCGTCCGGGCTGGCGCTGGCGTAGTAGCTGACGATCCCGGCCAGGACGAGCGAGACGAGCAGGAACCCGGCGAAGAAGCGCTTGGTGGTCATCGTGTCCTCCTCAGGCCCGGGACGGCTCGGGTCCGGCGGCGTCGCGGCCGGCGGTGCGCAGTTCCAGCGGCTTCATCAGGCCGCGCGCCCCGTACACGAGGTCGGGCCGGACGGCGAGCACGCTCGACACGGTCACGGCGGTGATCAGCGCCTCGCCGATGCCGATCAGCACATGGACGCCGATCATCGCGGCGGCGACCCTGCCGATCGAGACGTCGGCCGTCCCGCCCGCCGCGTAGATCAGCGTGAAGGCGACGGCCGCGCCGGGCACCGAGACGACGGCCGCGGCGAACGCGGCCCCGGACACCGAGGCGCGCGTCTTGGGCAGCACCCGCAGCAGCAGCCGGAACAGCCCGTAGCCCGCGACCACGGTGACCAGCGCCATCGTGGTGATGTTGACGCCCAGCGCGGTGAGGCCGCCGTCCGCGAACAGCAGCGCCTGCATGAGCAGGACGACCGAGACGCAGAGGACGCCGGTATAGGGCCCGACGAGGATCGCGGCGAGCGTCCCGCCGAGCAGGTGGCCGCTCGTCCCCGAGGCGACGGGGAAGTTGAGCATCTGGGCCGCGAACACGAACGCGGCCGTCAGCCCGGCGAGCGGCGCCGTGCGGTCGTCCAGTTCGCGCCGGGCCCCGCGCAGCGCGACCCCGACCCCGGCCACCGCGACGGCGCCCGCCGCGATCGAGACCGGCGCGTCGATGAATCCGTCCGGTACGTGCACGACTTGACCACCCCTACCTGTTCGCAGCTAGCAGGACCAGTTTGTCGGCAGTCACGTGGTTGTTGCAACATGCTCGCAATAGCAACCCATGTGTGGCTCGCCGGGAAGGCCGGGGCGCGCGGGACCGCGGCCGCCCGTCCGCACGGGCGGCCGCGGCCTGCGCTCAGTCGAAGCTGGGGTCCGCCGTCCTCGTCCGCTTGAGCTCGTAGAAGCCGGGGGTGCTCGCGACCGCCAGGACGCCGTCGAAGAGCTTGACCGCGTCCTCGCCGCGCGGGATGGGCGTGACGACCGGCCCGAAGAACGCGTGGCCCTCGACCTCGATGACCGGGGTGCCGACCTCCTGGCCGACGCGGTCGATCCCGTCCTTGTGGGAGGCCCGCACGGCGCCGTCGTAGTCGGTGGACTCGGCGGCGTCCGCGAGGCCCGGGTCGAGCCCGGCCGCCGTCAGCGACGCCTCGAAGAACGCGCGGTCGAACTTCTGCCGCTCGTGGTGCCTGCGGGTGCCCATCTCGGTGTAGAGGCGTCCGAGCACCTCGGGGCCGTACTTCTGCTCGGCGGCGATGCACACGCGCACGGGCTTCCACGCGTCGGCGAGCCCCCGGCGGTAGTCCTCCGGGATGTCCTTGTCCTCGTTGAGGACGGCCAGGCTCATCACGTGCCAGCGGACCTCGATCGGCCGCTGCTCCTGCACTTCCAGGATCCAGCGGGAGGTGATCCACGCCCAGGGGCAGAGCGGGTCGAACCAGAAGTCCACCGGTGTGGGAACGTCCTCGGGCAACGTCGCCTCCTAGAAAGTGTCCATGTCTCCCATGCCACAACCCGGGGGTCCCCGTCCCGATTCCCCTCGGCGAGAGGCCGCCGAAGACCGTGGCGGACGGGCCGATCGGCCGTCCGGTTGGTAGACATGAGGCACCAAGCCTTTAAGCCGACCAAGGAGTTCATGTGGCAGGCAACCTCACGCGCGACGAGGCGCGGGAACGGGCCCGGCTGCTCAGCGTCGCGTCGTACATGGTCGACCTGGACCTCACGACGGGTGAGGAGCGGTTCGGTTCCACCACCGTGGTCAGGTTCGGCTGCGCCGAGCCCGGCGCGTCCACCTTCATCGACCTGCACGGCGCCGTCGTGCGGGAGGTGACGCTGAACGGCAAGGCCCTGGACGCGGGCTCCTACGACGCCGAGAAGGGCCGGATCCCGCTGCCCGGCCTGGAGGCCGACAACGAGCTGCGGGTCGTGGCCGACTGCGCGTACTCACGGTCGGGTGAGGGCCTGCACCGGTTCGTGGACCCGGTCGACGACAGCGTGTACCTGTACTCGCAGTTCGAGACCGCCGACGCGCACCGCATGTTCACCTGCTTCGACCAGCCCGACCTGAAGGCCACCTTCGAGCTGACCGTGAAGGCGCCGCAGGACTGGCAGGTCGTCACCAACGAGGCCGCCGAGACGGCCGAGGGCGGGACGTGGCACTTCCTGCCGACGCCGCAGATCTCCACCTACATCACCGCGCTCGTGGCCGGGCCGTACCACGTCGTCCAGGACGAGTACCGCCGCGAGGACGGCACCGTCATCCCGCTCGGCGTGTACTGCCGCGCCTCGCTCGCCGAGCACCTCGACGCCGACGCGATCGTGGACGTGACCCGGCAGGGCTTCGGCTACTTCGAGAAGGTCTTCGGCCGCCCGTACCCGTTCTCCAAGTACGACCAGCTCTTCGTGCCCGAGTTCAACGCGGGCGCCATGGAGAACGCGGGCTGCGTCACGTTCCTGGAGGACTACGTCTTCCGGTCCCGGGTGACCGACGCGGCCTACGAGCGGCGCGCCGAGACGATCCTGCACGAGATGGCGCACATGTGGTTCGGCGACCTCGTCACCATGCGCTGGTGGGACGACCTGTGGCTGAACGAGTCGTTCGCCACGTACATGAGCGTCCTGTGCCAGGCGGAGGCCACCAAGTGGAAGGGCTCGTGGACGACGTTCGCGAACCTGGAGAAGGCGTGGGCCTACCGGCAGGACCAGCTGCCCTCCACGCACCCGATCTCCGCCGACATCCCCGACATCCGCGCGGTGGAGGTGAACTTCGACGGGATCACCTACGCCAAGGGCGCGTCCGTGCTGAAGCAGCTCGTGGCCTATGTCGGCCTCGAGAACTTCCTTGAGGGCGTGCGGCGCTACTTCGACCGGCACGCGTGGGGCAACACCGTCCTGACCGACCTGCTGGGCGCGCTGGAGGAGACGTCCGGCCGCGACCTGGCGTCCTGGTCGAAGGAGTGGCTGGAGACCGCCGGCGTCAACACGATGCGGCCCGAGTACGAGCTCGACGCCGACGGGAACTTCTCCTCGTTCGCCGTGCTGCAGGAGGCCAAGGCCGACTACCCGACGCTGCGCGCCCACCGCCTCGCCATCGGCCTGTACGACAAGACCGCCGACGGCCTCGTCCGGCGCGACCGGGTCGAGCTGGACGTGGTCGGCGCCCGCACCGAGGTCCCGCAGCTCGTCGGGAAGAAGCGGCCCGACCTCGTCCTGGTCAACGACGACGACCTCACCTTCGCCAAGGTGCGGCTCGACGAGCACTCTCTGAAGACGCTGGTCGAGGACATCGGCGAGATCACGGAGAGCCTGCCGCGCGCGCTGTGCTGGTCGTCGGCGTGGGACATGACGCGCGACGCCGAGATGGCGACGCGCGACTACGTCCGGCTCGTCGTGAAGGGCATCCGCGGCGTCACCGACATCTCGGTCACGCAGACGCTGCTGCGGCAGGCGCGCACCGCCGTCCAGCAGTACGCGGACCCGGCGTGGCGCAAGGAGGGCCTCGCCCTGATGGCGGACACGCTGTCGGAGCTGGCCCGCGAGGCCCGGCCCGGCTCGGACCTCCAGCTCGCCTACACGCAGGCGTTCGCCGCGTCCGCCGTCACCGGTGAGCACCTGGCGTTCGTCCAGGGCCTGCTGGACGGCTCGCAGGTGCTCGACGGCCTGACCGTCGACACCGACCTGCGCTGGGCGCTGCTGCGCCGCCTCGTCGTCACCGGCAAGGCGGGCGAGGCCGAGATCGACGCCGAGCACGAGCGGGACCGGACCGCCGCGGGCGAGCGGCACGCCGCCGCCTGCAAGGCCGCGATCCCGACCGCCGAGGCGAAGGCGGCCGCGTGGGAGCGGATCATCGCGGGCGACCTGCCGAACGCCGTCTACCGCGCGACGCTCGGCGGCTTCGTGGAGCCCGACCAGGCCGACCTGCTCGTCCCGTACGTGGACAAGTACTTCGCCGAGGTCGGGCGCGTGTGGAAGGAGTGGACCAGCGACATGTCCCAGACGTTCGCCGAGGTCGCCTACCCCTTCCTGGTGATCGAGCAGTCCACGGTCGACCGCACCGACGCCTACATCGCGGAGAGCGACCCGCCGGCGGCGCTGCGCCGGCTGCTGTCGGAGGGGCGCGACGGCGTCGCGCGGGCCCTGCGCGCCCGTGCGAAGGACGCCGCCTCCACCTGACCGGAGGGTGAGGGTTCGCCCTAACCTGGCCGCTCCTGGCTGTCCCACAGGCCCCGTGACCATGCGATCGTTGCATGGTCACGGGGAGGGGACGCGGTGGAGACGGCTCGGGACGTTCTGGCGGCACTGGCGCGGCGCTACGCCTTCGGCGACCTGGAGGCACTGGTCGCCGAGGGCGCCCTGGCCGCGGACGGCCCTGCGGCGCGGGCCGCGGACGGCCCTGCGGCGCGCGTCGCGGACCGCCGCGCCGCGCGGGTCGCGGACGGTCACGCGGCGCGCGTCGCGGCGCTGTGCGCGTTCGGTCAGCGCGTCCTCGACCTCGACGCCGAGGACTTCGGCATGCCCGAGGAGGCCGGCGAGGTCCCGCGGGACCTCCTCGACCGGGCCCGCGCCAGCCGCATGCCGCAGGCGCCCCGGGAGCGGCCCCGCGGGGCGCTCGCCAGCCTCCGCCCCGCGTACCGCCTCCTGCTGGAGGTCATCGCGATCCGCTGGCACCGCCGCGACATGGCCGCGCTCGTCGCCGCCGTCCACATCGCCGGCGAGTACCTCCCGATGCTGGCCTGGGAGCCCGTCCTCGGCCACGCGGGCGACCCGGCCCTGATCGCGGCGGCCGTGGGCGGCGAGGGCAGCCGCTTCGGCGTCCCCGTCGAGCCGGGTTCGACCCGCGTGTGCGACCACACCCGGCCGGAACGCGCCGCCTGCGAGCGCACCCTGCGCGTCGCCAAGGAGCCGCCGCCCGGCTGGCGCGCCTACCTCGACCGCCACCACAGCCAGGTCGCGTCCGCGCTCGGCGACTGCGCCGCCCGCTGCCGCACCCCCTGCACGGTCATGACCCGCCTGGACTCCCTCGTCCGCGCCGACCTCGGCGACCGCTGCAGGCTCGCCGCCGACTTCACCGACGGCGCCCTGGTGAAGCTCCGGCACGCCGCTCCCGTCGGGCACGGCTTCGGCGTCCCCTCACCCGAGGAGGTCCAGGCCGCCTGGGCGCGCGCCCGCAAATCCCTCTCCCGCCACCCGCTGGGCAAGGCCGTCCTGGCGGACGACGACTACCCCCTTCCGGGGCTGCCCGCCCTCTTCTCCGCGGTCGCTGCGGCCGACATCGCCCCCGACACTCTTCTCCACGACGTCACGAAGCGCATCACATCGGCGCTCGCCTGAAGAGCCTGAGCGCGTCGCGGGTCTTGAGGTCGTCCAGCAGGACCGGACGGCCCTCCGCGTCTCCCAGCGGGACCCGCCAGTTCGGGTACTCGTCGACGGTGCCCGGCTGGTTCTGGGTGCGGCGCTCGCCCACGGCGTCGGCCAGGGAGATGCCGATCAGGCGGGCCGGGGTGCGGGTCAGGAACTCCTGCAGGGCGGTGACGATCTCCTCGTCGTAGGCGGCGGAGCCGTCCGCCAGCGCCCGCATCACCTCGGCCGGCGGGGCGGAGAGCAACTCCTCGGCGTGCAGCACGGCGAGCCAGTCGGCCAGCTGGCGCCGGTGGTCGTCCTCCTCCTCGGCGCGGGGGCGGGTCAGCAGCCCCAGGCGGTCGCGGAGGTCGATGTGGTCGCCGTGCACGAACCCGGTGATCGGCGGCATGTCGTGGGTGCCGACGGTCGCGAGGGACAGCTCCCGCCACCGGCCCGGCGGCTTGGGGCGGCCCTTCCCGTCCCGTTCGAACCAGAGCAGGGACGTGCCGAGGACGCCGCTGTCGGCCAGCGCCTCGCGGACCTCCGGCTCGACGGTGCCGAGGTCCTCGCCGACGACCACGGCGCCGAACCGCTCGGCCTCCCAGGCCAGGGAGCCGAGCAGGGCGTCCCGGTCGTAGCGGACGTAGGTGCCGTCGGCGGGGGACGCCCCCTCGGGCACCCACCACAGGCGCGACACCTGCATGGCGTGGTCCAGGCGGATCCCGCCGGCGTGCCTGAGCGCGGCCGCGGCCATCTCGCGGAACGGCCGGTAGCCGAAGTCGGCGAGCGCGCCCGGCCGCCACGGCTGCTGCCCCCAGTCCTGGCCGCGCTGGTTGAACTCGTCCGGGGGCGCGCCGACGCTCATCCCCGGCGCGCAGGAGTCGCGGTAGATCCAGGCGTCGGCGCTGCCGTGCGGCACCCCCACCGCCAGGTCGTGGACGATCCCGACGGGCATGCCGGCGTCGCGGGCCGCGCGCTGCGCCGCCGCGAGCTGCCCGTCCAGCCGCCACTGGAGCCACTCGTGGAAGCCGGCGCGCTCGTGGTACCGCGGGTCGTCCACGACGCCGTGGCCGTGGGGCCGCTGCAGCGTGGAAGGCCAGCGCCGCCAGTCCGTCGTCCCCTGCTCCTCGCTGATGGCGCACCACGTCGAGAAGCCCTCCAGCGCCGCGCCCTCGCGGCGCCGGAACTCCTCGAACTCCGGGTCGCGCCACCGGCGGTGGCGGTACATCGCCTCCAGCGCCTCCAGCTTGGCCGCCCAGACCGCGTCCCTGTCGAGCAGGCCCTGCCGGTCGCGAAGCCCGGCGGCGAGGGCCGCGAACCGCTCCCGGTCCCCGGCGGGCAGCTCCGCGTACTCGGGCATGTCCTCGATCCGCAGGTAGAGCGGCGAGGGGAAGCGGCGGCTCATCGGCGAGTACGGCGACGCCCCCACCGGCGGGACCGGCTCGGTCGCGTGCAGCGGGTTGACCAGGACGAAGCCCGCGCCGAGTTCCCCGCCGCTCCACCGCGCGAGGTCGGCCAGGTCCCCCAGGTCGCCGAGGCCCCACGACGCGGCGGACCGCACCGAGTACAGCTGTGCCGTGAACCCCCACATCCGGGACGGGGGTTCCAGCGCGTCCGGAGCCACCAGCAGTTGCGTGTACTGCGTCCGAGTTCCGTCCCGGACGCGCAGGCCGCGCCAGCCGGGCGGGACGTCGCCGAGGGCGTCCAGCGGCTCGAAGGAGCGCTCGGCGGGCGACGCGCCGGCGGGGCGCGGCGGCGCCAGCACCTCGTCGGCGGCGGACTCGACCTCCACCTCGGCGCCGCCGCCGAGGTGCCCGGCGAGGGCGGCGCGGATCCGGTCGGCCGTGCCGCCGCCGGCCCGGCGGACGACGAGGGTCGGCGGCAGCCCCCGCGCCCGCTCCCGGTGGCGGTCGAGCTCCGTCCGGACGGCGCCGGGGGTGGAGGCGTCCACCCCCAGCGCCGCGAGGACGGCGACGAGCGTGTCGCGCGGGACCGCCGTCTCCCGCCCCCGCCAGTCCTCGTAGCGCGTCGCGACACCGTGGTGCCCGGCCAGTCTGATCAGTTCGTCGTCGCCCACGCCTGCACCATGCCCCTTGCGGGCCGCGTCACGCCGTCCAGACAGGGGGCTTGCGGCCGATCCAGGGGCGCGCCTCCTCCAGCTGGGCGGACAGCGAGATCAGCGTGCCCTCCCCGCCGAGCCGCCCGGCGAGCATGATCCCGATGGGCAGGCCGTCGGCGGTCCAGTGCAGCGGGACGTTCACCGCGGGCTGCCCCGAGATGTTGTACATCGCGCAGAACGGGGTGAAGTGCGTCTGCCGCCGGAAGTTCTCCTCCGGCTCCTGGTCGTGGAAGTACCCGACCGGCACGGGCGGCATGGCCAGCGTCGGGTGCAGGATCGCGTCGAACTCGTCCATCACCGGGAACGCCGCGCGCAGCGCCCCCTGGAGCGCCGCGTGGGCCTGGAACAGCTGCGGCGCCGTCGTCCGCTCGCCGTGCCCGCGCAGCCACCGGGTCAGCGGCTGGAGCAGGTCCTCGCCGCCCTCCGGGACGGGCGTCATCGTCGCCATCACGCCCCACAGCGTCGCGAAGTGGGGGACGAGGTCGGAGCCGAGCACCTGCGGCAGTTCCACGACCTCGTGGCCCAGCTCCTCCAGGAGCGCCGACGCGTCCTCGTAGGCGGCGACGCAGTCGGGGTGGACCTCGACGTCCGGCACCGGCGGCTGGAGGCTCCGCGCGATCCGCAGCCGTCCGGGCGCCCGGTCGGCGCGGGCGAGGAACGGCCCGTCCGCCTCCGGCGCCCGGTAGAGGTCGCCCGGCATGGGGCCCGCCATGACGTCGAGCAGGAGGGCCGCGTCGCGGACGGTGCGGGCGATCGGCCCGTTGGTGGAGAGCCCGAACAGGTCGGGGATGACCGGCCCCTGGGAGACCCGGCCGCGGGTCGGCTTGATCCCGAAGAGCCCGCACACGCTGCTCGGGATCCGGATCGAGCCGCCGCCGTCGCTGCCCTGCGCGACCGGCGCCAGCCCGGCCGCGACCGCCGCCGCGGCGCCGCCGCTCGAACCGCCCGCCGACCGGGTCGGGTCCCAGGGCGTCCTGGCCGGGGGCGACACGGCGCCCTCGGTGTAGCAGGGCAGCCCGAACTCGGGGGACGCGGTCTTGCCGAGGAGCACCGTCCCGGCCGCCGCGAGCTTGGCCACAACGTGGTCGTCGGCGAACCCGTCCAGGTCGGCGTAGACCGCCGAGCCGAACGTCATCCGGACGCCGTTCACCATGTTCAGGTCCTTGATCGGCACCGGGACGCCGAGCAGCGGCGGCAGCTCCGCCGGGTCGCCCGCCTCCAGCACCGCCTTCTCGGCGCGGCGCGCCTCCTCGCGGGCGCGCTCGGCGGTGACCGTCACGTAGGCCCCCACCTGCTCGTCCAGCCGTTCGATGCGGTCCAGGTAGTGGTCGGCGAGCTCGACCGGGGATACGTCCCGGTTGCGGACGGCCGCGGCCATCCGGGTGGCGGTGAGGTCATGGGTTTGTGTCACACCGGAACGCTAGACGCCGTGTGCGGGGGCATCAAAGAGGGCACACAGGACAACACCGGCGGAAGGAGATTAGTACTGGCCTACCCATCCGTGCCGTAAGAGAATCACTGACGTGGGGCGACAAAACTATTAACCCGGCATGACTGGTCGCCCACCCTCCCGATGATTACTCTGCGCACGGAGGATCATGCCCCCGATGGGAAAGGAACACGGAGCGTCACAAATGGCGATCATGGAGCGGGGCAACACGCAGAATGCCAGGGCGCGACCCGAGTCCGAAGAGGCGCGTGACGAGCATGACGAGACTCCGGTGAAGGAGCGGCTGGAGGGCAGCGCCGCCGCGGCGGTGCTCGACGACCCCAAGATCCGCCGCTGGCTCTACCGGATCGGCGTCGCCGCCGCCGCCGGCGCGGTCGCGGCCCTCCTGACCGGTTGGAGGCTCGGACTGACCGTCGCGGTCCTGGTGGTCATCGGCGACGTCGTCCGGCAGTCCCGCAAGAGCTCCACCGTCGCCGCCTGGCAGAAGTCCTCGGCGGCGGAGCGGCGCACCGAGCGGCAGCTGAAGTCCCTGCGGCGCAACGGATACCTCGTGCTGCACGCGCGGGCGGTCCCGCGCGACGACGAGGGCGTCAGCGACGGGCGGATCGACCACCTGGTCATCGGGCCGAGCGGCGTCTACGCCATCGACTCGGAGAAGTGGGACAAGCGTCTCCCCGTGCGCACCATGTCCCACCTCAAGCTCTTCCACGGCCCCTTCAACAAGAAGGACCGGCTGGACGAGGCGCGCTGGGAGGCCCAGATGGCGAGCATCATCCTCGCCGAGCGGGTCGGCTTCGACGTGCCGGTGCAGCCGTCCGTGGCGATCTACGGCCCGTCCATCCCGTGGAAGGTCATGCGGGTCCGGGACGTGGACGTCTACGCCGGCAACCGGGCGCGCTCGTACCTGCGCCGGCGTCCGAAGATCCTCACCGAGAGCGACGTCCAGCGCATCTTCCAGGCGGCGGAGCAGGCCCTGCCGCCGAAGTACCCCGACTGAGGCCGAGGGCGGCCCTCTTCCCCGGGCCGCCCGCGCAAAGCCGGGACACCGCCGTCCCGGCTTTTTTCCCGCCCTCGTCCGGGTTGGTAGCATCGGATCCCACGGGCCGGCCCGGGCGCGACCTCCGCCGAGCCGGCGGCAGCGCCGCGATCCGCCGCTGCGCGTACCACTTCCAGGCGACCCGCCCTGCCGGGCTGGGCCTCCAGTCGCCCGTCGCCCCGCACGCCACAGTTTTGGAGAGGTCACGATGCCACCGCTAAGGTCACGCACGGTCACCCATGGCAGGAACATGGCGGGCGCCCGCGCGCTCATGCGGGCCAGCGGCGTGCAACGCGAGGACTTCGGCAAGCCCATCGTCGCGGTGGCCAACAGCTTCACCCAGTTCGTGCCCGGCCACGTCCACCTGGACGAGGTCGGCAAGGTCGTCGCCGGCGCCGTCCGGGAGGCCGGCGGCGTGCCCCGCGAGTTCAACACCATCGCGGTCGACGACGGCATCGCGATGGGCCACGACGGCATGCTGTACTCGCTGCCGTCCCGCGAGGTGATCGCCGACGCGATCGAGTACATGGTCAACGCGCACTGCGCCGACGCCCTGGTCTGCGTCTCCAACTGCGACAAGATCACGCCGGGGATGCTGCTGGCCGCGCTGCGCCTCAACATCCCGACCGTGTTCGTCTCCGGCGGCCCGATGGAGGCCGGCAAGCCCGTCGAGGGCGTCATGGGCGGCAACAAGCTCGACCTGATCGACCCGATCATCGCCTCCGCCGACGCCTCCCTGCCGGAGGACAAGCTGCTCGAGATGGAGGAGAGCGCCTGCCCGACCTGCGGGTCCTGCTCGGGCATGTTCACCGCCAACTCGATGAACTGCCTCACCGAGGCGATCGGGCTGGCGCTGCCCGGCAACGGCACCGTCCTCGCCACCCACACCGCGCGCCGCCGCCTCTACGAGGACGCGGGCCGCACCGTCGTCGAGGTCGCCAAGCGGTACTACGAAGGCGACGACGAATCCGTCCTGCCGCTGAGCATCGCCACCCGCGAGGCGTTCGAGAACGCCATGGTCCTCGACGTCGCGATGGGCGGGTCCACCAACACGATCCTGCACCTGCTCGCCGCCGCGACCGAGGGCGGCGTCGACTTCGGGCTCGACGACATCGACGCGGTGTCCCGCCGCGTCCCGTGCGTCTGCAAGCTGGCCCCCGCCACCGGCAAGTACCACGTCGAGGACTGCCACCGCGCGGGCGGCATCCCCGCCCTGCTGGGCGAGCTGCACCGCGCCGGCCTGCTGAACGCGTCGGCGCACTCGATCCACTCCGCGTCCATCGACGAGTTCGTCGCCAAGTGGGACGTCCGCTCCCCCGACGTCCTGCCGGAGGCCGTCGAGCTGTTCCACGCGGCGCCCGGCGGCGTCCGCAGCACCTCGGCGTTCTCGCAGAGCGCCCGCTGGGAGTCGCTCGACCTCGACCGCGAGAACGGCTGCATCCGCTCCGCCGAGCACGCCTACACCGCCGACGGCGGCCTGGCCGTCCTGCGCGGCAACATCGCCCCCGACGGCGCGATCGTCAAGACCGCCGGCGTGGACGAGGAGCTGTGGACCTTCACCGGGCCCGCCGTCGTCTTCGAGTCCCAGGACCAGGCCGTCGAGGGCATCCTCGGCGGGAAGGTCAAGGCCGGCGACGTCGTCGTGATCCGCTACGAGGGCCCGAAGGGCGGCCCCGGCATGCAGGAGATGCTGTACCCGACGAGCTTCCTCAAGGGCCGCGGGCTCGGCAAGGCGTGCGCGCTGATCACCGACGGGCGGTTCTCCGGCGGCACGTCCGGGCTGTCGATCGGGCACGCCTCCCCCGAGGCCGCGGGCGGCGGCATCATCGCCCTCGTCGAGGACGGCGACCGCATCGTGATCGACATCCCGAACCGCACGCTGGAGCTGGACGTCCCGGCCGACGAGCTGGAGGTCCGCCGCGAGAAGCTGCTCGCCGACCTCGGCGGCTACCGGCCCCGCGACCGGCACCGCCCGGTCAGCGCCGCCCTGCGCGCCTACGCCGCGATGGCCACGTCCGCCTCGACCGGCGCCGCGCGCGACGTCTCCCAGCTCGACCGCCTCAACGGCTGAGCATTACCCATCAGGTAATCGCACCCATTCCCTGCTCCGGGCAAAGTGGTGGGTGTCGGGCGAACCAGCCCGACCCCACCGCTGAAAGGGAGCTCACGATGACCGCCTACGCCCTCGCCTACATGACCCCCCAGCCGCCGCTGCACGACGACGTCTTCGTCTATATGGAGCGCATCCAGGAGACCATGGACCCGTTCGGCGGCCGGTTCCTCGTGCACGGCACCCCGCCCGAGGTGGTCGAAGGACCCCTCGAGGGCATGTACGTGCTGATCGAGTTCCCCGACACGGACAAGGCGCGCGCCTGGTACGCCTCGGACGCCTACCAGGAGATCCTGCCGATGCGCGCCGACAACATCCCCGGCACCACCGTGCTGCTCGACGGCGTCCCGCCGAACTACGACGTCGCGGCGACCGGCAGGGCGCTGCGCGCCGCCCAGGCGGCCGGTTGAGCGGTCGGGGCCGGGCGGCCGGTCAGGAGCAGCAGCCTCCGCCGCAGCAGCCCCCGCCCGCGCTCGGCGGGGGCTGGGGCGCTCCGCCGCGGGAGGTGCCGGTGACGGCGACCGTGGACAGGAGCTTGACCGTGTCGTCGTGGCCGGCCGGGCACGGGGCCGGGTCGGACGCGTTGATCATCGGGCGGGAGACCTCGAAGGTCGATCCGCACGCGCGGCAGCGGTAGTCATAACGAGGCACGCCCCCAGGATACGGCCCTGGGGTGTGCGCGTCAGGCCGCGGGCTCGGTGACGTAGGCGGCCCACTGGGGATCGCCGTCGTGGACGAGGCCGATGAGCCGCCAGTGCGCGCCCCTGGGGACGGCCGGAGTGACGCTCAGCGTCCAGCCCAGTTCGGACAGCAGGCGGTCGGCCTTGCGGTGGTTGCACGTCATGCAGGAGGCCACGCAGTTCTCCCACACGTGCTTGCCGCCGCGGCTGCGCGGATGGACGTGGTCGATCGTCTCGGCGCGGCGCCCGCAGTAGACGCACCGGAAGTTGTCTCGCCGCATGAGGGCCGCGCGGGTGAGGGGCACGCGGGTCCGGAACGGGATGCGGACGTAGCGGCGGAGCCGGATGACGGACGGGACCTCGATCGTCATCGCCGCCGAATGGAGCACCGCGCCCGAGATGTCATGGTGGACGATCTCCGCCTTCTCGCGAAGCACGAGGCAGACCGCCCTCCGGAGAGGGAGCGTGGTGAGGGGTTCGTACGTCGCGTTCAGGAGGAGGACCTGTCGCATCAGACGCCCTCCGCCGGGCCGCACTGCTTGGACGCCCCGGTGGTCGCGGCGCAGCGCGCCTCCCACCGAGGCCCGATTATCGTCTCCGGCACCTGCGCACTCGCCATGAGGACCTCCCCAGGGGCGAACCGACCATAATCAGTGTGGCGTCTGAGGGAGGTCGTCCGCTACCCCAATAATCCCCAGCCGCACACCGCTCGAACACGGAACCCTTAGGGAGTACTGGGACGGGCAGCGCTTAACGGCCAATAAAGTTCATCCCATGACGCCGTATCCGCCCGCGCAGCGCCAGGACATCGTCGAGGACATCCACGGTCACCGGGTCGCCGACCCCTACCGCTGGCTGGAGGACGCGGACAGCGCCGAGACCGCCGAATGGCGCGCCGCGCAGGACCGGCTCTTCCACGAGACCATGGACGCGCTGCCGGGCCGGGACGCGCTGCGGGCCCGCCTCCTCGAACTGCTCGGCGCGGGCAGCGTCGGGTCGCCGGTGTGGCGGGGCGAGCGGCGCTTCTTCACCCGCCGCGGCGCCGACCAGGAGCACCCCGTGCTCTACACCGCGGACCCGGACGGGTCCGAGCGCGTCCTCGTCGACCCGATGGCCCTCGACCCGGACGGGACGACGACGCTGGACGGCTGGCAGCCCGACAAGGAGGGCCGCCTCCTGGCGTACAAGGTGTCCACCGGCGGCGACGAGGAGTCGCTGCTGTACGTCATCGACGTCGCGACGGGCGACCGGGTGGAGGGGCCGATCGACCGGGCCCGGTACTCCTCGGTGGCCTGGCTGCCGGGCGGCGAGGCGTACTACTACGCGCGGCGGCTGCCCGCGCGGGACGTCCCGGAGGGCGAGGAGCAGTACCACCGGCGCGTCTACCTGCACCGGGTCGGCACCGAACCCGACGCCGACGACGTGCTGATCTTCGGCGAGGGCCTGGACAAGACCAACTACTACGGGGTCGGCGTCAGCCGCGACGGCCGCTGGCTCACGGTCTCGGCCTCGCAGGGCACGGCGCCGCGCAACGACCTGTGGATCGCCGACCTGACCGCGTCCTCCCCCGAGGCGCCCGCGCTGCGGTCCGTGCAGGAGGGCGTCGACGCCTCCACCGGCGTCCACGTGGGCCGCGACGGCCGCGCCTACGTCTTCACCGACCGCGAAGCGCCCCGCTCCCGGCTGTGCGTCGCCGACCCGTCCGACCTCTCCTACGGGACGTGGCGGGACCTCGTCCCCCAGGACCCCGAGGCCGTGCTCACCGACTTCGCGATCCTCGACGACCTGGAGCGCCCGGTCCTGCTCGCCGGGTGGACGCGCCACGCGATCAGCGAGATCACCGTGCACGACCTGGCGTCCGGGGAGCGGCTCGGCACCGTCCCGACCCCCGGGCTCGGTTCCATCGGCGGGATCATCGAGCGCCCCGAGGGCGGGCACGAGGCCTGGTTCGGCTACACCGACAACGTGACCCCGTCGTCGGTCCTGCGCTACGACGCGCGCACCGGGGAGACGACGCTGTGGGCGTCCGCGCCGGGCACGGTCGACGTCCCCGAGATCGAGACGCGCCAGATCGCCTACACCTCCCGGGACGGCACCGAGGTGCGGATGATCGTCGCATCCCGTCCCGGCCTGACGGGGCCGCGCCCCGCGATCCTCTACGGGTACGGCGGGTTCAACATCTCGCTCACGCCGTCCTACTCGGCGAGCATCCTCGCGTGGGTCGAGGCGGGCGGCGTCTACGCGGTCGCCAACCTGCGCGGCGGCTCCGAGGAGGGCGAGGAGTGGCACCGCGCCGGCATGCGGGACCGCAAGCAGAACGTCTTCGACGACTTCCACGCCGCCGCCGAGAAGCTGGTCGCCGACGGCCTCACCACGCCGTCCCAGCTCGCGATCTCCGGCGGCTCCAACGGCGGCCTCCTCGTCGGCGCGGCCCTCACCCAGCGCCCCGACCTGTACCGGGCGGTGGTGTGCTCCGCGCCGCTCCTGGACATGGTCCGCTACGAGCGGTTCGGCCTCGGCCAGACCTGGAACGACGAGTACGGGACGGCCGACGACCCCGAGGAGTTCGGCTGGCTCATCGGCTACTCGCCGTACCACCACGTCCACCCCGGCACCGCGTACCCCGCCGTCCTGTTCACGACGTTCGGCAGCGACACCCGCGTGGACCCGCTGCACGCCCGCAAGTTGTGCGCCGCCCTCCAGCACGCGACCACCTCGGACGCCCCGATCCTCCTGCGCGACGAAGCCGAGGTGGGCCACGCCGCCCGCTCGGTCACCCGCTCGGCGGACCTCATGGCCGACACCCTGACCTTCCTCGCGGCGCAAACAGGCCTCGAACTGGACGACGAATTGACGCGTGGTCTAATAGTCGGATGACCGAGACGCTGCGCGAGCCCGTGGAACGGGCGCTGGAGTTGCTTCGCGAACCGCCCGGCGAGCCGGACATGTCAGGCGGCTATCTCGACCTGCTCGGCCCGCCCGCGCAGCGCTCGCCCTCCCTCGCCCAGTCGGTGATGGAGTCGACGTTCCTTCCGCGGATCTACGAGAAGGTGTGGCGGCCCGTCGGCTTCAACCTGGCGAAGGGCTGGCCGCTCGGCCCGGACACCGCCGAAGAGCACGCCACGGCACGCGACTGGCTCGGCCTGTCGCACCCCGGTTACGCCGCCCGCCCGCCCGCGACCGTGCTGGACGTGGCGTGCGGCCCCGGCAACGTCACCCGCGCCCTGGCCGCCGGCGTCGGACCGGGCGGCCTGGTCGTCGGCCTCGACGCCTCCGAGACCATGCTCGCCCGCGCCGTCGCCGACACCTCACCCGGCGACCCCGTGGCCTACGTCCGGGGCGACGCCGTCGACCTGCCGTTCCGCGACGGCGCCTTCGACGCCGTCTGCTGCTTCGGCGCCCTCTACCTCTTCGACGACCCCTGGGCGGCCCTGGACGGCATGACCCGCGTCCTCAAGCCGGGCGGGAAGCTGGTCGTCCTCACCTCCCGCCGCCCGCTCACCACCCCGCGCCTCGGCGCCGAACTCCTGCGCCGCACCACCGGCTTCACCGCCTTCGGCGACACCGAGATCACCCGAGCCCTCACCGCCCGCGGCTACACCGCCCTCCGCCACCACCGCTATCCCCTCATGCAACTGGTCGGAGCCAGTCGTGCCTGATGCATTTCTCTCCTCCTTCGGGCCTGGCGGCCCTGCTGTGCCTATTGCAGTCCTCTCCTCCTTCGGGCCTTGCGGCCCTCCATCGTCGGGGCCTGCGGCGATCGCTGGCATCGCTCCGGCTCGCCTTGCGGCTCACTGCGCGATCAGATTCTCGCTCCGCTCGAATCTGCCTTCGGACGCGATCGCAACCGTTGAAGGTTGTTGCGGGGTACAGCCGAGGGGTGTCGGCCGTGAGGTGATCTTGAGGACGGTGCTCGAAGATCGCGCTACGCTGCCGGGGGAACACGCACGGAGAACCGTGCCCGCGAGCGCCCCCTCCTGGGGTTGGGAAGCCTCCAGGAGGGGGTTCGTGCTCATTGCTTTTTTCTCCTCCATCGGGCCTGGCGGCCCTCCATCGTCGATAAAAGCGGGCGATCGCCGGCATCGCTCCGACTCGCCTTGCGGCTCGCTGCGCGATCAGGTTCTCGCTTCGCTTGAACCTTCCTTCGGACGCGATCGCAACCAGTGAGCTTGTTGCGGGGTTGCTGTGGTGGCTGAAGTTGTTGCGGTGGACGGTTTGTGTCGTCGTTTCAGCGCAGCGGTTTTTCGATGTAGATGTTGACTATGCCGCCGATGGTCTCGCGGCGGGTCTCCGTCCAGCCGAACTTGCGGTAGAGGGAGAGGGCGGGGGTCTGGAGTTCGGTGGTGTCGGCTCGGAGGATGCGGTAGCCGTACTCCACCGCGCGTTCCTCCAGGGCCTGGACGAGCGCGGTGCCGTAGCCGCGGCGCTGGACGGCGGGCCGGACGCGCAGGCGCACCATCTCGGCGGCGTCGAGGGCCGGTGCGCCGGGGGCGTAGCCGCCGTAGGCGCGGGCGTGGCCGCCGGGGATGAGGTCGGCGCGGCGCAGGCCGCCCATCGCGACGATCCGGTCGCCGAGCTCGCCGACGAGGAACTCGCCGTTGTTGCGGAGGTAGATGGCCTCCATCTGGAAGAAGTCGTGGTCGTAGTAGACGCCGTCGCCGGGGCGCAGGCCCACCTGGGCCAGGCCCTCGCGGTGCAGGGCGAGGACGACGGCGTGGTCGGGAGCGTGGTAGCGGCGGATCCGCAGGTCTCCGTACCGCCATTCGGGGGGATCGTCCTGGAGCCGGACGAGGACGGGGTGGTCTTGCCAGGAGGCGCTGTCGGGCGTGCTCATTCCGCTCAGACCTGCTCCCCGGGGCGGACGGCGGCGGGGGGATCCTGGGTGGGGCTCTTCACCCACGGCCCGGAGAGGGCCTCGTAGAAGTCCTTCAGCTCCGGTATCTCGCCGCACTTGGTCGCGACCGCGGCGCCGATCTGCCGGGCCCGGTGGACGAGGATGTCGGACCGGTGGTCGGCGGGCAGGTCGAAGATGGCCTCCCGGCCGGCCGTCAGCGCGGCCTCGGGGTGGCCGGCGTGCAGCTTGCACATGGCCCGGTCGAGCCGCACCAGGGTCAGGTCGACGCGGTCGGTGGGCGCGTACAGGGTGAGGGCGTGGCTGAGCGCCTCGTCGCCCTGCCGGTGGTCGCCGAGGTTGGTGAACGTGTCGCCCTCGTAGAAGGCCATCTGCCGGTCGGTGAACCCGAACACCAGGTCGGAGGTGTCGGTCTTGGAGAGCTGGTCGAACACCGAGCGCCCGCGCACGAGCGCCCGGCGGGCGCTGGGCGCGGCGTCGCCGCGCCCGCGCATCGCCAGCATGCCGAGGGCGCGCGCCTCCACGGCGGGGGCCATGGCGGCGGCGACGCCGGGCGTCCGGCCGGCGAGGTCCTGCGCCTTGCGGGCCAGGTGGAGCGCCTCGCGCGGGTCGCCGTAGTACATCGGCACGAGCGACTCGCGGACGGTCACCCAGGCGCGCAGCTGGCGGTCGCCGGTCTCGTCGGCGGCGGTCCGGGCGGTGCGGAAGAACGAGCGGGCGAGCCGGTGGTCCCCCAGGTTGATCATGATCAGCCCGGACAGCCCGGACAGCTGGGCGGCGATGCGGCACAGCCGCTCCTGCAGCTCGACGGGCTGGCGCTTGTCGCACATGCGCCGCACCTCGCTGAAGTCGAGCAGCACGTCGCACAGCATCCGGAGCGACGGGGTCGCCTGGTACTGCCGGCCGTAGCCGTAGGTGGTCTCCTCCCACTGGTCGAGCATGGTCGGCGAGACGGTCGCGCCGACGAGCGTGTCGTCCATCTTGCGGCGCAGGTTGTCGACGGCCCCAAGGAACTGACCGTCGAGCGCCACGCCCGCTCCGGCCAGCAACTGCAGAAGGGTCCTACGAAGCACGATGTCCTCCTCTCCAACATCAATGGTCAGGGGGCCTTCGGCGCGGTCATGGCCCCGTAGTTCGCTGACGGTCGCCCAGGGGCGCTCATCGCTCCTGGGCACGATCGACCCGACGATCGCGTCGGGGTCGGGCACCGGACGGCGGTCCGGCACCCTCGGCTGGGGGACGCTCGCGGCGCCCGCGCGGGCCGCGTGGCCACGCCCGCAGATGCAGGGGCTCTGGTAGTCGAGCGCGTCGGGTTCCACTCGGTAGACGGCGCAGAGGTAGTGCAGGTATTCGGGGCCGGGACGCTTGTACCCGCTCTCGTAGGCGGACAGCAGCGTCTCCCCTAACCGGGGCTGCGGTTTGCCGTCGACCTCGTAGAGCGCCTTGACCTGCGCCACGATGTCGGACAGCGCGACGCCGTGCGCCAGCCGGTGCGCCTTGATCCGGCTGGTGCCGAACAGCGGCCCGCACTGCTCGTGGATCTCCTGCGCGATCTCGACCGGCCCCCGCCCCCGGGCCAGGGCGTGCGCGCGGATCCGGCGAGCCACGTCCGTCTCTTTCCGAGGGGGATCCGACATCCGGCCTCCTCACCGTCGTGCCGGAGCGCCGTCCACTCGGGGGGTGGGCGGTCGTCCGTGCCACGGCGACCGGTCGAAATGGCCACAACAGATAATCTCTTGCGCACGCAGCGTAATCCTGGTCACAGCCACCGCCAAGCGATTCGCGGCAAGTGGTGATGTCCGGGAGGCGCCCGGCACCCCTCGGGTAGAGATTCTTCCTCCGCCGGACGAGGGACTTCCTCTGAGGTGGGGAAATCCGGTTCTCCGGCGCCCGACCGACCCCTTGACCGGTCACCGTGAGAGTTGCAATTCTCGCATGGTGTGATCGAACGAATCCGGAGAGTCGACCGCCCGGTCGACCGGGCTCCGGGCCCGCGGGCGGGCCGCCCGCCGATGGAGGGGGTGCGAAGGTGGTCAGCGACAGACGCGTCGGCTACCTCGAAGAGCTGGAACACGAACTCGACACGCGGGGGCTGGTCGCCCGCGTCGTCAGGACCCGCTCGGGGCCGGCCTTCCTCAGGGTCGTGAACCCCGAGGCCGCGAGCCTCGCCGAGGACGTCACCTGCGCGCCGGCTCCCGAGACCAAGGACCACTACTTCTGGTGGTCGTGGGGCGAGCGCATGCACCGCGTCGACGACGTGGGCGGCGCCGCCCTCAAGCTGGCGCACGTCCTCCAGCCGCTCCGCCGCGAGGTGAGCGGCCGCACCTGAGCTCCCGGGCCCCGGCCCGGTCCGAGCCCCACCACAGACCCGGGCGCCCCGAGAGGGGGCGCCCGCAAAGCCGGGCGTGTCCCGCGAGGCCGCGGCGAGAAGGGCGCGGCAGCAGCGACCTCGCGGGGCACGTTCGCCCGGAAGGCCCCCTCCCCGGCCGGGCCCCGCCATATGCCCGGCGGTCGTACGAACCGGTCGGAACAGTCCCCTACGATCGGCTCGTGCCCGCCGCGGGTCCACGGCGAGGTGTCGAGGCACCACAATGGCCGGGGAGGGTCTGCCACACCATGTCTCTAGTCGCGTCGATCAGCGTGCCGCTCGCCGCGCCGCTCGCCGTGTCGCCGGTCGCCAAGGTCCTGCCCTGGGCCGAGCAGGGCACCCCCGAGGCGGCCTGCAAGAGCACCGACCCCAGCATCTCCTGCCGGCTGGTCTGGAACATCTCGAAGAACACCGACTTCACCCAGTTCTGGGCCACCTGGCTGGACAAGCCGCTCACCACCCTGCTGTGGATCATCGTGACCTTCGTGGTCGCGCTGATCGTGAAGAACATCGCGCACCGGATGATCACCAAGGTCACGCTGCGGATGGCCGAGGGCACGATGTCGGAGAAGGTCCGGGAGCGGTCCCGGACGGTCTTCGAGGGCAGCCCGGCACTGCTCAACAAGCGGCGCGCCCAGCGGGCCCAGACGCTCGGCTCGGTGCTGCGCTCCATCGCGTCCGTCATCATCATGGGGACGGCCGCGTTCAGCATCCTCGGCTCGCTCGGCCTCAACCTCGCCCCCATCCTGGCCAGCGCCAGCGTCATCGGCGTCGCGGTCGGCTTCGGCGCGCAGAACATCGTCAAGGACCTCCTCGCCGGGCTGTTCATGCTGCTGGAGGACCAGTACGGCGTCGGCGACATCATCGACGTGGGCAGCGCCAAGGGGACGGTCGAAGCCGTCACGTTGCGGGTCACCCGCATGCGGGACGTGAACGGCGTCGTCTGGTACGTCCCGAACGGCGAGATCAAGAAGGTCGGGAACGAGTCGCAGAACTGGGGGCGCGCCGTCCTCGACATCCCGGTCGACATCAACGAGGACACCGAGAAGGTCAAGGAGATCCTCCAGGCCACCGCCGACGAGATGGCCGCGGACTCGCCGTGGAGCGACCTCGTCCTGGAGCAGCCGTCGGTGTGGGGCGTGCAGGCCCTCGCCGGAGACGCCATCGTGATCCGCGTCGTGCTGAAGACGGCACCGGGCAAGCAGGGGGACGTGGCCCGCGAGCTGCGCGAACGCGTCAAGCGCGCGTTCGACGAGGCGGGGGTCACCGTCGCCACCCCCACGCCCTAGCCGCCTTCCGGATGGATCAAGGTGAGGAATGGGACGCCCCTCACATAGGGTGGGACCGCTATGGCTGAACAGGTGACCTTCTACGAAGCGGTCGGCGGCGAGGAGACCTTCCACCGGCTGGTCCACCGCTTCTACCAGGGCGTCGCGGACGACCCCGAGCTACGCGCCCTCTACCCCGAGGAGGACCTCGGTCCGGCCGAGGAGAGGCTGCGGCTGTTCCTGATCCAGTACTGGGGCGGCCCCAACACCTACAGCATGCGGCGGGGGCACCCGAGGCTCCGCATGCGGCACGTGCCGTTCGTCATCGGCGCGGCCGAGCGGGACGCGTGGCTGCGGCACATGCGGGTCGCCGTGGACGAGCTCGGGCTCCCCGAGGACCTCGAGAAGCAGCTCTGGAACTACTTCACGATGGCGGCGCAGAGCATGGTGAACGCCCCGACCTAAGCGGGTAGATCGCCTCGTATGACGCGAATCCCGTGGTGGCGCGACGCCGTCGTGTACGAGGTCTATGTCCGCAGCTTCGCCGACGCCGACGGGAACGGCGAAGGCGACCTCCGGGGGATCCGGTCGCGGCTCGGCCACCTGCGCGACCTCGGCGTGGACGCGCTGTGGCTCACCCCGTTCTACACCTCGCCGCTGGCCGACGGCGGCTACGACGTGGCCGACTACCGCGACGTCGACCCCCGGTTCGGCACGCTGGACGACTTCGACGCCCTCGTGGCGGACGCGCACGACCACGGCCTCCGGATGATCGTCGACATCGTCCCCAACCACTCCTCCGACCGGCACCGCTGGTTCCGGGAGGCGCTGGCGGCGCCGCCCGGGTCGCCCGCACGTTCGCGCTACATCTTCCGGTCCGGCAAGCCAGGGGAACGTCCCGGCGAGGAGGACCCGCCGAACGACTGGCCGTCCGCGTTCGGCGGCCCGGCCTGGACGCGGCTGGACGACGGCGAGTGGTACCTGCACCTGTACGCGCCCGAGCAGCCCGACCTGAACTGGCGCAACCCGGAGGTGCGCCACGAGTTCGAGGACATCCTGCGGTTCTGGCTCGACCGAGGCGTGGACGGCTTCCGCATCGACGTCGCCGCCGGCCTGTTCAAGGACGAGTCGTTCCGCGACCTCCACGGCCAGGACCGGCGCATGCTGAACGGACCCATGTACAGCCGTCCCGAGGTCCACGACGTGTACCGGAGATGGCGGCAGATCCTCGACGAGTACGACGACCGCATGGCCATCGGCGAGGTGTGGACGGACGGCCCGCAGGACCTCGCGCTCTATCTGCGCCCAGACGAACTGCACCAGGTCTTCCAGTTCGACCTGCAACTGGCTCCGTGGTCGGCCATGGCGTTCCGCGAAGTGATCGACGCCGCGCTGAAGGCCGTCGCGCCCATGGGCGCCGCTCCGACATGGGTGCTGTCGAGCCACGACTCCGTCCGCCACGTCACCCGCTACGAGCAGCCGGGCGGGCTTCCCGGGATCGGGCACGGCAGGGCCAAGGCGGCGCTGCTCCTGCTCTTGGCGCTTCCCGGGTCGGCCTACCTGTACCAGGGCGAGGAACTCGGCCTGCCCGAGGTGACCGACCTGCCCGACGAGGCCCGGCAGGACCCCATCTTCAAGCGCACGAACGGGCGGACCGCCGGACGCGACGGCTGCCGGGTGCCGCTGCCGTGGTCGGGACGCGCCGAGCCCTACGGCTTCTCCCCCGACGGCGTCCGGCCCTGGCTGCCGATGCCGCGGGGATGGGCGTCCATGACCGCCGAGGCGCAGGCGTCCGACCCGTCCTCCATGCTGAACTGGTACCGCGAGGCGCTCGCCCTGCGCCGCCGCCTGAAGGACGGCCTCCCCGACGAGCTGGAGTGGATCGACTCCCCCGACACGGCCCTCTTCTTCCGCCGCGGGCCGCTCGTCTGCGCGCTCAACTGCGGCGAGAACCCGGTGCGGCTCCCCGCCGGGACCCCGCTGCTGACCAGCACGCCCCTCTACGGCGACCTGCTCCCCGGCAACACCGCCGCCTGGCTGACCGCCCCCTGAAAGCGCGACGCGGTGCGCCGGTCCGTGCGAGGGGTCGACGCACGGTCCGGCACACCGCGGACTTCGCTGGAGGTGCCTCCGGCTACAGCGGCGGGCGCTGGAGCTGGAGCGGGTCGTCGGCGACCAGACCCGCCTTGAACGTCTGCATGCCGGCCCCGAGGCCCGCCCAGCGCTTGACGTCGGCGATCGCCTTGGACTGCTGGTCACTCGGCAGCTTGGCGATGAGGCGGCCGCTGTGGTTCATGCCCGGGGCGACGTAGACCGCCGAGTCGCGGCTGCCGCGCCCGAGGCGGAACGGCTCGGAGCCCCACGGGTCGTTGGCGCCGTACAGGAACAGCATGTGGTTCGCGTTGCCGCGCACCCAGCTGTCGATGTCGCGCATGGCACGGCCGTTGTCGAACCGCATCGGGATGTCGCGCGGGACGTAGGTGCGCGGCTGGTAGCTGTCCTCGTACCGCAGCAGCGGCCGCAGGTGCTTGAACTTCGGCGTCGGCCAGCCGAGCTGGGTGCCCGCCTGGTAGTAGTACGGGATGTACGGGGCGAGGCCCTGGTCGCTGTAGAACGACAGCCCGGAGATGTTGTCGAGCGTCTCGTAGAGCTGGTCGTCCGTGGCGTCCGCCGCCTTCGGCAGCGACGCGCAGGCCGACTGCAGGCTGTACTGCCAGAAGCCCCACTCGTAGTCCATCACCGAGTTCTCGAACGCGCGGTCCTGGGTGCGCAGGATTTCGAACGTCCAGCCGTTCTCGTCGGCGGCGGCCTTGAAGCGCTTGAGCATCTCGGTGCGGCGCTCGAGGAACTTGCGCGCGAGCGCCTTGACGTTCGCGCGGCACTCGGGGTCGGTGCCGACCGTCTGGAAGAACTTGTCGTAGGCGCGGTCGTCGTTGTTGTTCACGTCGTTCGGCGCCACGTACACGACGCTGCCGTCGACGTCCCGCGGGTAGAAGCGCTTGTGGTAGACGGCCGTCATGCCGCCCTTGCTGGCGCCCGTCGAGATCCACTTGCCCTGGTAGATGGTCTTGAGGGCGCCGATCAGCCGGTGCTCGTCGGTGGCGGCCTGCCAGATCGTGTCCTTCTTCCAGTCCGTCGGCTCGGGACGGGACGGGGTGAAGTACCGGTACTCGACCGAGATCTGGTTGCCGTCGACCAGCGCCGTCGGCTCGGAGGTGAACATCACCTCGGGCGTGTTGTACCCGCTGGTGTAGAGCACCATGGGACGGTCCGCCGACTTGTGCTGCAACATGATGCGCTGCTCGAACCACTGCCCCCGCGGGTTGCGGTGGTCGACCGGCTGCCGGTACTCGAGCCAGAACCAGCGGTAGCCCGGCAGGGTGGACGGCTTCTCCGTCACCTGCATGCCGGGGATCGCCTTCAGCTGGGCGAGGATGTCGCCCGCCTGGGCGGCGCCGGCCTTCGCCGTGCCCGCCTGGGCCGTGGCCGCGGCCTGCGCCACGGTGGCGCCCGCCCCGGTCATGCCCGCGGCGAGCAGCAGTGCCATGGCTCCTCGTGAGACGCGCCGCATTGTGCCCCTTTCACGTGGGTTCTCCACATTCGCGTCGCGACCCTAGAGGGAGAAGCCCGGCCAAAACGGATTGCTGTTGGGCTTGTTACCTATCCGTGACGCCTCGGTTGTCACCCGATCAGACCGGAAATCAAGCACAGTAAGCGGCAGAGCGTGATCAGGCGGGCAATGGCGGTCACGCTGGAGGAACGCCCGCCGACCGGTGGACCTCGATCACGTTCGGAACGGCGAGCAACGGTGACCGGAGATCAGACCGCCTCGGGCAGTCGGCCCCGCCGAGTGCGGCGGTCGAGTCGGGCCCCGGCCGAGCGCGGGGCATCGGCAAGCCTGACGGCGGCAGCCCTCACGACGATGACTCGGCCGCCGGAGCCCAGAGATCGGCGTGCAGGTCGAGAAGCGGGGGAAGGCGGGAGCGAGGGTCAGGTGGGAGGGACGAGGGCGAAGCCGTCGTCCCAGGGGGCCAAGCGCTCGAAGAGGCGCTCGTCGTGCCAGCGCCCGTCCAGGTGGATGTGGCGGCGGGCCGTCCCCACGGGGGTGAAGCCGTTGCGTTCGAGCACGCGCTGGGACGCGAGGTTGTCGACCCGCGTGAACGCCTCGACGCGGTGCAGGCGCAGCTCGCCGAACGCCACGTCCAGTGCCTGCCTGACCGCCTCGGTGGCGACGCCCCTGCCGGCGTGTGCGCGGGCGACCCAGTAGCCGACGAAGCAGCTCTGGAGAGGCCCGCGCAGGATGTTGTTGAGCGTGATGCGTCCGGCGACCTCACCGCCGGCGAGGATGACGCCCGGCCACATCTCCCCCGCCGCGTACGCCTCGGTCAGTTCGCGCAGGTTGTCGCGCTGGCCGCCGAGGGTGAAGTACGCCTCGTCGCGTTCCGGCTCCCAGGGGCGCAGGTAGTCGCGGTTCTCCCGGTACAGCGCCGCCAGCGCCTCCGCGTCCGCCATCTGGACGGCGCGCAGGCGGACACCGAGCCTGCGGCCCTCCAGCGCGGGCGGGGGGCCGGCGAGGGCGGTCATGACCCGGGCGCCACGTACCGGCCGATGAACTCCCGCTCCTCGGGGGTGAACCGCCGCAGCCGGTTCGCCTCCACGTCGAACGCGACGAGGGTCGAGGTCGCCTCGGCGTACAGGTGGTCGTCGTCGCGCACCTCGTAGGCCAGCTTGAACGACGCCGCGCGGGCCTCGGTCACCCACGTCTCCACCCGGATCGGGTAGACGGTCGGCAGCAGCGGGTGCCGGTAGTCGATCTCGTGCCGCGAGATCACCATGCCGCGGACGGGCTGCTCGCCCTTGCGCACCGGGTCGCCGTGGAACATCTCCAGCCGGGCGTCCTCAAGGTAGCCGAGGAACTTGACGTTGTTCACGTGTCCCTGGGAGTCGATGTCGCCGAACCGGATCTTGAACTCGTAGACGTGCCGGTACTCGGCCGTGGGCAACTGCTGCATGTCCTCGCCTGGGTGAGGGGAACCGGGGTCGGCCTGATGCTACCCGTGTCAGGTGAAGTCCCTGACGAGGCACGGGCGCTTCGGGTCGAACCGCCAGCCCGGCACCAGGTACTCCATCGCGGCGGCGTCGTCGCGGTCGCCCAGCCCGTAACGGACGTAGCGGTCGTGCGCCTCCTCCCGGCGCACCCGCTCCCAGCCGTCCGCGCCCTCCGGTGGCGCTTCGTAGGGAAGGTCCGTCCTGTTCCGGTCGCCGACGTAGAAGAGGTAGCCGAGCACCGGGACCGTCCGGCGCTGGACGCCGTCCCCGAGCAGCGCCGCCACCGGAACGCCGAGGAACCGCCCCATCAGGTCGAGCAGCGCCGACTCGATCGCGGCCAGCGCGTGGACGGTGATCCTGGTGTCGTGGGTGAGCGGGCCGCGCCCGCCCGCGTCCAGGTGGCCGAACGCCGCGCGGACCGCGTTGAGGATCTCGTCGGACCGTCCGATGGGCCTGCCGACCACCAGCCCGCGGGCCTCCTCCAGCGTCCGCCGGATGCCCTCGCCGCCCGGCACCTCCCCGACGCCCGTGCTGCCGGACGAGTCGCTGAGCAGCACGATGTTCCGCGTGAAGAACGGCCCGTGGGCGCCGCCGAGGTTGAGCAGCATGCTGTCGCTCCCGGCGACCGGGACGACCCGCATCCCGGTGACGACCGGCGTGCTCACCGCGGAACCCCCTGGTAGGCGATCGGCCGCTGGAACCGCTCGACGGCGAAGCTCCCGACGGACGTCGTCCGCGCGTCGGACGTCGCCGGGTACGGCCCGCCGTGCACCATCGCGTGCCCTACCCGGACGCCCGTGGGCCATCCGCCCCACAGGATCCGTCCGGCGAGCCGTTCCAGGACGGGCAGCAGCCGGGCCGCCGCCTTCCCCCCGCCATGGATCGTCGCGGTCAACTGGCCCTCCAGCCCGCGCGCCAGGCCGATGGCCTCGTCGAGGTCGCCGCAGCGGACGACGAGGGAGCAGGCGCCGAAGATCTCCTCCTGGAGGTCGGGCCCGAAGTCCCCGGCGTCCACGGCCGCGAGGGCGGCGCGGCATCCGGCCGCCGCCTCGGGCTCCCGGCCGCGCGCGAGGATCTTCACGCCGGGACGCCGTCCGAGCCGTTCGACGCCCTCGGCGTAGGCGCGGGCGATGCCCGGCGTGAGCATGGGGGCCCCGGGGGCGGCCTCGATCGCCGCCGCCGCCGCGTCCAGGAAGGCGTCGAGGCCGGTGCCGCCGACCGCGAAGACCAGGCCCGGGTTGGTGCAGAACTGGCCGGCGCCGAGCGTGACCGAGCCGACGTACTCCTCCGCCAGTTCGGCGGGGCGCTCGGCCAGCGCGTCCGGCAGCAGGAAGACCGGGTTGACGCTGCTCATCTCCGCGTAGACCGGGATCGGCCGCGGGCGGCCCGCCGCCGCCCTCGCGATCGCCAGGCCCGCCTTCCGGGAACCGGTGAACCCGACGGCCTGGACCCGCGGGTCGGTGACGAGTGCGATGCCGAGCGTGGGGCCGTCCCCGTACAGCATCGAGAACACCCCCTCGGGCAGCCCGGCCTCCCGGACGGCCTCCGAGACGGCCCGTCCGGCCAGCTCGCAGGTGCCGGGGTGGGCGTCGTGCGCCTTCGCGACCACCGGGCAGCCCGCCGCGAGCGCGGATGCGGTGTCGCCGCCCGCCACCGAGAACGCCAGCGGGAAGTTGCTCGCGCCGAACACCGCGACGGGCCCGAGCGGCACCCGCCCCTGCCGGATCTCGGGTGCGCCCTCGCCCGGCGGGTCGGTGCTCGCGGCCGGGCCGCCCGCCCCTGGTCCGGCGCCCTCCGGCGGACGCGAGCCGTAGCGGGCGGTGGCGCCGGGCTTCACGGCCGCGCGCAGGTCGGAGGCGAACAGGCGCAACTGCCCCGAGGTGCGCGCGACCTCCCCGGTCAGCCGGGCTTCGGGAAGTCCCGTCTCGGACGCGGCGCGCCGGACGAGATCACCGGCTCGGTCGTCGAGCCTCGCGGCGATCGATTCGAGGAACGCGGCCCGCTCCTCGGGCCCCGTCGCGCGGTAGGCGTCGAACGCCTCCTCCGCGAGGGCGCAGGCCCGGTCCACCTCGGCGTCGCCGCCGTAGCGGTACTCGGGCGCGAGGCGTTCCCCGGTGCGGGGATCGACGGCGGTGATCGCCTCCCCCGTCCCGGTGACGTGCTCGGAACCGATCAGCATCTGCCCGGTGAGCCGCGCCAACGTCCCGTCCTCCTCGGTCCGGCGGAGTGTCTGAACCCGGACGATAGGAGACGTGATCGATACCTGTCCAACACGAAGAACGCATCGTTCGATGCGCGACCGGTATCGCCGGTTTCGGACGGGAACGCGAACGGCCGCGCGATCGTGATCGCGCGGCCGTCCGGTGGCGACGGGGTCAGTCGCGGGTCAGCTTGCGGTGGGTGACCCGGTGCGGGCGGGCGGCGTCGGCGCCCAGCCGCTCGATCTTGTTCTTCTCGTAGTCGGCGAAGTTGCCCTCGAACCAGAACCAGTTCGAGCCCTCCTCCCACGCGAGGATGTGCGTGGCGATGCGGTCCAGGAACCACCGGTCGTGCGAGGTGATCACGGCGCACCCGGGGAACTCCAGGAGGGCGTTCTCCAGGCTGGACAGGGTCTCGGTGTCCAGGTCGTTGGTCGGCTCGTCCAGCAGCAGGACGTTGCCGCCCTGCTTGAGCGTCAGCGCCAGGTTGAGCCGGTTGCGCTCGCCGCCGGACAGGACGCCGGCGGGCTTCTGCTGGTCGGGGCCCTTGAACCCGAACGCCGCGACGTAGGCGCGGGACGGCATCTCGACCTGGCCGACGTTGATGTGGTCCAGGCCGTCGGAGACGACCTCCCACACCGTCTTCTTCGGGTCGATGCCGCCGCGGCCCTGGTCGACGTAGGAGATCTTGACGGTCTCGCCGACCCGCAGGTCGCCCGCGTCCGGCTGCTCCTCCCCGACGATCATCCGGAACAGCGTGGTCTTGCCGACGCCGTTGGGGCCGATGACGCCGACGATCCCGTTCGGGGGGAGGTTGAACGTCAGGTCGTCCATCAGGAGCCGGTCGTCGAAGCCCTTGGTCAGCTTGTCGGCGATGATCACCGTCTGGCCGAGGCGCGGGCCCGGCGGGATCTGGATCTCCTCGAAGTCGAGCTTGCGGTGCTTCGCGGCCTCGGCGGCCATCTCCTCGTACCGCTCCAGACGGGCCTTGCTCTTGGTCTGGCGCGCCTTCGGGTTCGAGCGGACCCACTCCAGCTCGTCCTCGAGGCGCTTCTTGCGCTTGGCGTCCTTGTTGCCCTCGACCTTGAGCCGGTCGGCCTTCTTCTCGAGGTAGACGGAGTAGTTGCCCTCGTAGGGGTAGCAGCGGCCCCGGTCGAGCTCCAGGATCCAGGTGGCCACGTTGTCGAGGAAGTACCGGTCGTGCGTGACGGCCAGGACCGTGCCCTCGTACTTGGCGAGGAACTGCTCCAGCCACTGGACGCTCTCCGCGTCCAGGTGGTTGGTGGGCTCGTCCAGCAGCAGCAGGTCGGGCGCCTCCAGCAGCAGCTTGCACAGCGCGACGCGCCGGCGCTCACCACCCGACAGCTTCGACACGTCGGCGTCGCCGGGCGGGCAGCGCAGCGCGTCCATCGCCTGGTCGAGCTGGCTGTCGAGGTCCCACGCGTTGCGATGGTCGAGCTGCTCCTGCAGCTTGCCCATCTCCTCCATCAGCTCGTCGGAGTAGTCCGTCGCCATCAGCTCGGCGATCTCGTTGAACCGGTCGAGCATCGCCTTGGTCTCGGCGACGCCCTCCTGGACGTTCCCGAGGACGTCCTTCTCCTCGTTCAGCGGCGGCTCCTGCTGGAGCATGCCGACGGAGAAACCGGGCATGAGGCGCGCGTCGCCGTTCGAGGGCTGTTCCAGACCGGCCATCATGCGCAGCAGCGTCGACTTACCGGTGCCGTTGGGCCCCAGGACGCCGATCTTCGCGCCCGGAAGAAAATGCAGGGTGACGTCGTCGAGGACGACCTTGTCGCCATGTGCCTTGCGCACACGCTGCATCGTGTAGATGTACTCGGCCATGTCGTCAAGACTAGGGGGTCCTGGAACCTGTTTATCGCGTCGCGCCTCAGTTGTCGGACGGCTTGGGCCCCTCCAGGGCGGGGAGGCACACCCGGTCGCGTCCCGAGGACTTGGCGCGGTAGAGCGCCAGGTCGGCCGCCGCGAGGAGTTCCAGGAGGTCCTGGCCGTGGGTGCGGAACAGCGAGACGCCCACGGAGACCGTGACCGTGACGGTGCCCTCCTCGGCGGGGACGGCGAGGCGGCGCACCCGTCCGCGGAGGCGCTCGGCGACGCGGCAGGCCTCCACGGTGTCGGCGCCCGGCAGCAGGACGACGAACTCCTCGCCGCCGAACCGGCCCACCACGTCGTAGTCGCGCAGCTGGTGGCACAGGGTGCTGGCCACGCCGACCAGCACCTGGTCGCCGACCAGGTGGCCGTGGGTGTCGTTGACGCGCTTGAAGTGGTCGATGTCGATCAGCAGGAGGGCGACGGCGTCGTGGGTGCGCAGGGCCCTGGACAGCTCGGTGTCGGCCTCGCGCTGCCACGCGGCGGCGTTCAGCAGGCCCGTCTTGGCGTCGGTGCGCGCGGCGGCCTGGAGCTGCTGGTGCATCAGGCTGCGCTGCAGGAGCATCACCGGCGGCAGGGCGAGCAGCAGCAGCCCCAGCGACAGCGCGCTCGTGATCGCCACGAGGATGCCGACGCAGAGCTCCACCACGTCCAGCAGGAGGCTCTCGCGCGTCCACAGGACGTCCCGCCAGCGGCTCTCGGGATCGGCGGCGTGCGCGGCGACCGCGACGATCGCCGTGTTCACCACCGTGAACAGCGCCGCGCAGCCGACGGCCGCCGGGATGCCCGGGTAGGCGTCGACGACCCACTGCGGCGCGCCCTGCAGCGGATCGGGCACCACGAGGTGGAACACCACCGACGCGCCCGCGCCGGCGATCCCGTGCGCCGCGGCGACGAGCGCCCGCCTGTAGATCAGCGTCCGGCGGACGCGGAACTGCAGCAGCGCCTGCAATGGCACCGGGATCAGCAGCGCGTACACCGGCGGCAGCAGCAGCGCGACCGGCAGCCACCAGGCCGACAGCAGGTCGCGCGCGACGCCCGCCGGCATCCCCAGCCTGCGGGTCGCCTCGATGCACACGGCGCTGCACGCCAGCAGGGCGCCGAAGGTCATCAGGTCGTCGCCCCGGAACGGGGTGTCCAGGAGCCCGGCGACGGTGAGCCCCAGATGGACGGCGACGACCACCGGCACGTAGACCACGAGCAGGGACGGACGCTTAAGTCGCGCCCTGCGCCTCGGCCTGCGCGCCAGCTCCCCACCCCGGTCCTCGGCGGACGACTGCACTGCCGTCATCCTTCCCCCTTACGCACATCACGTTGTGTAATACGATAGTTGCAACGTGTGCGGAACGGGCGTGAAACAGGTACGTTCGGGAACGCCCAAGCGGGTGACCGATCTGATCACCGGCGTCCGGGCCCGACATCTCACGGCGCCCGGCACATCCTGAGGGGGACCATCATGCGCGGCGTTTCCTGGATCTGACCTGCCAGAAAGCCACCAAGGCCGCGGGCACGCCCACACGGACCCGCCACCTGCGACCCGCGACCTCCCCCCACCCGGACATCCCGGCCCACCCCTGCTCGCCCACGAAAAACTCCGCGGCCAAGCAGGCCCGGGGGGCCCGCGCGCCCGAACGCGCGGCCGAACCCGGCCACCGGCCCGCCGACCGATCCAGCGACCGAATCCGGAAACCAGAACTCGACGGCCAGCTCCGGCGGGCGGCTCCGGCAGCCAGGCTCGGCGACCGACCTCGACGTCCAGAGTTGACGGCCGGTCCGACGACCGGGCTCGACGCCCGGATCCGGCACCCCGGACCAGCGCCCCCGTACGGCCTTATTCCGGCAGCCGGGTCCTACGACCGGACGCAACGGCCAGGCTCGACGGCCGGTCCGGCGGCGGGTTCGGTGGGCGGGGTTGGTGTGGGGGGCTGTGATCGGGGGCGGGGGGCATGGGGTGGGTTAGGCGGCCTTGGGTTCCTCCTCCTGGTCGGTAGGGGTTGTCAGGGCCCATTGGTCGGCGGTTTCGCGGGCCAGTTGGCGGTCTTCGTCCGTCAGGGGGCCGCTGCGTTGGGCGGGGCGGTAGTCGACCGTGCCGCGGGACAGGTCGGGGCCCAGGGTGGTGGCCTCCACCTCGGCGGAGAAGCGCCACTGGTCGTCGCGTTCGTACTGGCGGATGCGCAGGCGGCCGGTGACCAGGACCGGGGTGCCGCGCTGGAGGTCGGACGCGTTGATGTTGTCGGCGAGGCCGCGCCAGCAGTTCACCGTCACGAACAGGGACTCGTCGTCCTGCCACTGGTTGGTCTGGCGGTCGAAGCGGCGGGGCGTGCAGCCCACCCGCAGCGACAGGAAGGGGTGGCCGTTGGCCGTCACGGCGTAGCGGGGCTCGGCCGCTACCCAGCCGGTGATGGTGACAAGCGCCTCGTTCATCGCGTCCTCCGTTGTCTCGCGTACGAGGACAACGGTGGCTCAGCGGCGGCGGCCCCGGCCGGGCGTCACGGAATTGTGGATAACTCAGCCGCGGCCGAGGGCGACGTCCACGTCCCGGCGGAAGCGGGCGTAGACCTCCAGGTCGTCCTCGATGGGGACGATCACCTTCTCCCGGGCGACGCGCTCGATGCCCTGGCGCATGTGGAGCTCCATCTTCTCGCCGTGTTTGGCGGACGACAGGGCGACCATGTTGCGGCACGCGGAGGCGGTGAGCCAGCCCATCCCGAACGTGCAGACGGCCAGGATGGCGACGTACGGGATCAGCCCCGCCTGGCCGAGGAGGCCGTCGGGGTCGTCGCCGCCGAGGCCGAGCAGCCCGTAGGCGACGAGGAAGCCGATCCACACGACGCTGAGGGCGGCGACCAGGATCAGGAAGTACTGCCAGGTCTTCACCAGCCACCACCAGCGCGGCACCACGTTGAACGTCGGCAGGGCCTCCTTGAGGGACTCGCCGAGCGCCTCCGGGATCTCGCCGGCGTGGGAGCGGGCCGCCGCGCGGACCGAGCGGCCCCAGTGCGGCGGGAGCTCGGCGGCCACGCCCTCGGTGACGGCCTGGAGCGCGTTGTCCACGTCGCCCTGCTGGGCGCCGATCGGGCCGGTGAAGGCGTTGCGCAGCTCCTCGCGCAGCTCGGTGAGCCGCATCCGGCGCAGCGGGTCCGACCGCAGCCGGGTGATCATGGCGGTGACGGGCCAGCCGATGAAGTCGGCGGCGCGCAGCTCGTAGGCGCTCTCCATGGCCTCGGCGACGGCGGGCGCGCCCGCGGCGTCGGTGAAGGCCTGGATGAGGTCGGCCTTGCGCCCGTCGTCGACCGTGACGGGCGGCTCGGCGTCGAAGCGGTAGCCGATGAAGCGCTCGGCGGCCCGGTCGACGTCGGCCGACAGCCGCTCGGTGCGGGCGCGGCGGGCGGCGACGGTGTCGACGAGGATGTCGCGGAAGCCGTGCACGCCGTCCTCGGCGACCGCGGAGGTCGTGACGATCCGCGGGTCGGCGAGCCCCTCGGCCTCCAGGAGGCGGCGCAGGTCGGCGACGCAGTCGTCGATCTCGTGCGGGGCGAGCCGGTCGACCTGGTTGAGGACGACCAGGGTGACGCCGGTGTGCCGGGCGAACGGGACGATGTAGTTGCGGTGCAGGGCCGCGTCGGCGTACTTCTGCGGGTCGACCACCCAGACCAGCAGGTCGGCGATGGTGACGAACCGGTCGACCTCGGCGCGGTGCATCGCCTGGATGGAGTCGTGGTCGGGCAGGTCGATCAGGACGAGGCCCTGCAGGGAGGCGTCGGCGCGCTCGTCGAGGGCGCTGGCGCGGGCGTAGCGGTGGCGCTTGTCGACGTCGAGCCAGTCGAGGAGGGGGCCCGCCCCGTCCAGCCCCCAGACGCACGCGTGCGCCTGCGAGGTCATCGGGCGGCGCATCCCGGTCGGCGACAGTTCGAGCCCGCAGATGGCGTTGAACAGCGAGGACTTGCCGCTGCCGGTGCCGCCGGCGAGGGTGACGACGGTGTGGTCCCCGGACAGCCGCAGCCGCTGCCCGGCACGCCGCAGCAGCGCGTCGGCGTCGTCCAGGACGGGCTGGTCGAGCCGTCCGAGCCCCGCCTGGACGAGCCGGTCGAGGCCGTTGAGCCGGTCGACCAGCGCGGGCGGGCCGGCGGGCTCGGCGGGGGCGCCGGGCGCGGGCGCGCCGGGGAGCGGGGTCTCGCCGGTTCCCGCCGGGGAGTTCGCGGGGATGGCCGAGGTGGTCATCGGGCAACCTCGAGGTTGTAGGTGGCCTGGTACAGCTGGACGGGGACGGTCTCGTCGGGGATGCCGGCCGAGTCGAGCACCTGCCCGAACCGGATGGCCTCCTCGTCGAACAGCATCCCGATGCGGCTGCGCAGGTCGGCACGGGCCTTGGCGCCCATGCCGCGCAGGGACTCGGCGCCGAACAGGGCCTTCAGCAGCCGCTGCGGGACGGCGCTGTTGCCGCCCTCCACGGCCACGTCGGACGTCCCGTAGCCGAGCATGCCGACCATCAGGACGAGCGAGACCGCCTCGGTGTCGAACGAGACCAGCTTCGCGACCGAGCGCTTGGTGACGCCCTGGGTGCGGATCAGCTCCTGGACGTGGTCCTGCCAGGCGCTGACGGCCCGGGTGACGCGGCGCGACAGCTCCGGGGAGACGTGCCCGAGGCTCGCGTCGGCGCGGGCGAGCACCTGCGGGCCCGCCGGGTGCTCGCGCCAGCGGGCCATGACCTGCTCGGCGCCGTGCTCGGCGGACGCCATGATCAGCGACTCCAGGCCGCTGCGCAGCGCCGCCTTGAGGGCGCGCACGCGGGCCGGGCTGCGGTGCCGCCGGTTCGCGGCGCGGCCGCGCCGGGACCGCTGGACGTGCAGGGAGCGCAGCAGGTCGCCGGTGCCGGCGAAGTCCTGCCAGCGGGCCAGCACCTCGCCGCGCAGCAGCGAGCCGTTGCGGGTGGCCTCGTCCAGTTCGGCGAGGGCGGTGCCGTATCCGGCCTCGACCTCCCTGGCCAGCTCGGTGCGCTGCTCGACCTGGGCCTCGACCTGCCGGGCGACCTCGGGAACGCGGGTGCGGAAGCTGTCCAGTACGGCGGCGAGGGTGTCGCTGACGACGATCTCGCGGTCCTCGGCGTCCTCGGCGACGCCGGTCAGCCAGGAGCGGATGTCCTCGACGGTCTCCTCGGGGAGGCGGCTGTCCTCGACCCGGGTCTCCGGGATGGTGAAGCGCCGCGCGTCGCCGACCTCGTGCTCGTCGAGCATCTCGGCGAAGTGCTCGACGATCTCGCCGCCGCCCGCGCCGGCGCCCTGCGGGACGCGCGACAGCACGACGCCGATCGTGGCGCCGTTCTCCTTGGCCCGCTGGAGCATCTGCCAGACCTGGGCGTCGGCGTACCGGGCCGCGGTGGTGACGCACAGCCACAGGTCGGCGGCGGCCATCAGCTTGGTCGCGAACTCGTAGTGGTCTTCGAAGACGGAGTCGAAGTCGGGGCTGTCGAGCAGGGCGAGCCCCGGCGGGAGGACGTCGCTGGCGATGATGACCAGCTGGTCGCCCGCGATGGCGTCGGGCGCGGGGCCGCGGACCCGTCCCATGCCGGGCAGGAGCGGGCCCTCCATGAACCACTGGACGTGGTCGGGGTGGCAGACGAGGATCGGGCTGCTGGTGGTGGGGCGCAGCACGCCGGTCGCACTGACGCGGGCGCCGACGAGCGTGTTGACCAGGGTGGACTTGCCCGCTCCCGTGGAGCCGCCGAGCACCACGAGCATGGGGGCGCCGGCGGCCTGGACGCGGGGCAGCACGTAGTCGACGAGCTGGCCGCGCAGCTCGTCGCGGGCCTCGCGGGCCTGCTCCACGCCGGGGACGTCGAGCAGGAAGTCGAACGCGCCGAGCTGCTCGCGCAGCGCGGTCAGGGCGCGCACCAGTTCGCCCTGGTTGACCGTGGCCCCGGCCTTGGGGGCGCGCCGCCTGCCGCGCTTGGGCTTGGGCTGGGCCATCGCGACGTTCTCGACGGCCTCGGGCGTCTCGGCGCCCTCGGAGGTCTCGGTCTCGGGGGTCTGGACGTCCTTCGCCTCGTCCTCGGGCACGGCGTCGTCTCCCGCCCTGCCCTTCTTCGAGGTCTCCTTCTTCCGTGCCGTGGCGCGGCCTCCCGTGTCCTCGACCCGCCCGCGCTCGGCGGGCGCGTCCTCGCCGGACGTGTTCTCGCCGGACGCCGTCTCACCGGACGCCCCGCTCTCACCGGACGTGGCGGTCTCACCGGACGTAGTGGTCTCACCGGACGTAGTGGTCTCACCGGACGCCGTGGTCTCGCCGGGGGCGGGCTCCTCGACCCCGCGGCCCGAGCCGGCGCCGGCCTCCTCGTCGTGGACCGTGCTCTGCTCTGCGGGGGGTGTCACGGATCCCGTCCCAAGTCCGCTCGAATCATGTCGATCTCTCGTGCCACGTTGACCACGTCGCCCACGACCACGATCGCCGGGGGCCGGACCTCACCGGCGGCCATCTCGTCGGCCACCGTGCCCAGCGTCGCCGTCAGCGCCCGCTGGCCGGGAAGGGTGCCGTCCTGCACCACGGCCACCGGCGTGCCGGACGACCGACCATAGCGCATGAGGGCCGCCGCGATGAGCCCCATCCGCTCCACCGCCATGAGCAGGACGATCGTGCCGTTCGCGCGGGCGAGCGCCTCCCAGTCGACGGTCGAGTCGGGGTGCCCGGGCGGGACGTGCGCGGAGACGACGTGGAACTCCTGCGCGACGCCCCGGTGGGTGACCGGGATGCCGGCGGCGGACGGCACGGCGACCGCGCTGGTGATGCCGGGGACGACCGTGACGGGGACGCCGTGGCGGGCGCAGTACAGCGCCTCCTCGCCGCCGCGCCCGAACACGAACGGGTCGCCGCCCTTGAGCCGGACGACGAAGCGGCCCCGCCGCGCGTGCTCGACCAGGTACTCGTTGATGCGGTCCTGGGTGACCGTGCGGCCGTAGGGGATCTTGGCGGCGTCGATCACCTCGACGTCGGCGGCCAGCTCGTCCAGCAGCCCGCCGGGGGCGAGCCGGTCGGTGACGACGACGTCGGCCATGGCGAGCAGCTGCCGCCCGCGCACGGTGATCAGGCCCGGGTCGCCCGGCCCGCCGCCGACGAGCGCGACGCCCGCGGGCTTGCGCCGGGAGTGCCGGGATTCGAGGGCGCCGTCGCGGAGCCCCTCCACCACCGCGTCGCGGATGCCCGCGGCGCGCCTGGGGTCGCCGCCGAGCAGCACCCCGACGGTCGCGTCGCCCGCGTGCCCGCTGGCGGGCGTCCAGGCCGGGGACGACTCGGCGTCGTCGGCCCGGACGGACCAGATCCGCGCGGCGTCGGCCTCCGCCACCACGTCGCCGTTGACCTTGGCGTCGTCGGTGACGGCCTGCACCAGCCAGGCGCCGGCGCAGTCGCCGTGCTCGTAGCGCCGCCGGTGCCAGGTGATGCGGCCATGGTCGGCGAGGCCCTCCAGGGTCGCGGTGACCGAGGGGGACACGAGGACCACCTCGGCGCCGGCGTCCAGCAGGGCGGGCACGCGGCGCTGGGCGACCCGCCCCCCGCCGACGACGAGGACGCGTCGCCCGCCGAGTCGCAGGCCAAGCAGGTACGGGGGCACGGTGGTTCTCTCGGACGGGGTGGCGGACAGTGGCTTTGTGGAACAAAGGTACTCGGCCCGGGGAGTCGGTGGAGAGGGGCTCCGCCCGTTCGATAGCCGAGCGTGACTCATTCCGTGATCACGTTGTTACGGCCGCCCGGCGTCCTTCTCGCTCACCCCGGCGGAGTCGAACGTGGCGACCTCGTGCAGGACCCGCGCCGCACCCTGGACCAGCGGCAACGCGAGAAGGGCGCCGGTCCCCTCGCCCAGCCGCAGCTCCAGGTCGACCAGGGGCCGCAGGCCGAGGGACTCGACGGCGGCGGAGTGGCCGGGCTCGGCCGAGCGGTGTCCGGCGACGCAGGCGCCGAGGGCGTCCGGGCACAGCGCGGCGGCGGCCAGGGCGGCGGCGCCGGCGATGACGCCGTCCAGGACGACGGGGACGCGCAGGGCCGCCGCGCCGAGGACGAATCCGGCGATCGCCGCGTGCTCCAGCCCGCCGACCGCCGCGAGGACCTCCATCGGCGCCTTGCCGTGCCCTTCCGCCAGCCCGTGCTTGTCCAGCGCGGCGCGCACCACCTCGACCTTGCGCGCGTGGGTGGCGTCGTCGATGCCGGTCCCCCGGCCGGTGACCCGCTCGGGCGGCAGGCCGGTGAAGGCGGCGATCAGCGCGGCGGACGCGGTGGTGTTGGCGATCCCCATGTCCCCGGTGATCAGGCACCGGGCGCCCCGCGCGCGGAGTCGTCCGGCGACCTCGATGCCGGCCTCCACGGCGCGCCGCGCCTGCTCGGCGGTCATCGCGGGACCCGCGGTCATGTCGGCGGTACCGGGCGCGATCTTGCGGAGGAGCAGGCCGGGGGCCTCGTCCAGCTCGGCGGCGACGCCGATGTCGACCACCGTGACGTCCGCGCCGACCTGGGCGGCGAACGCGTTGACGACGGCGCCGCCCGCCAGGAAGTTGGCGACCATCTGCGCGGTGACCTCCTGCGGCCACGGCGTGACGCCCTGGGCGTGGACGCCGTGGTCGGCGGCGAACACGGCCACGGCGGCGGGCTCCGGCAGCGGTGGCGGGCACTGCCCGGCCAGCCCGGCGAGCCGGACCGACACCTCCTCCAGGACGCCGAGGGACCCGGGCGGCTTGGTGAGCCGGGCCTGGAGGTCGCGGGCGTCCCGCATGGCCGCCTCGTCCAGGGGGGCGATGGAGGCGACGGTCTCCTCGATCAGGTTCATGGCGTCCTTTCCCATGTCAGATGCCCAGCTCACCGAGCACCTCCAGCAGCCGGTCGTTGGACGGGCGGTCGCGCACGGCGATCCGCAGCCAGTCGGAGCCGAGCCCCGGGAAGGTGTCTCCGCGCCTGACGGCGTAACCGCGCTGCCTCAGCAGGGCCCTGATGCCCAGGGCGTCCGGCACGCGCAGGCACAGGAACGACGCGCGCGCTCCGGGCACGACGTACAGGCCCCTCGCCGCCAGCTCCGCGGCCAGCCGGTCGCGTTCGGCGGCGAGCTCGACGGCCCACGCCTCCCCTTCGGCGACGGCCTCGGGGCCGGAGCAGGCCTCGATGGCGGCGAGCGCCGGGGTCGACACCGCCCAGAGCGGCTGCGCCTCCGCCAGCCGTCCGATCAGGGCGGGGTCGGCCAGGACGTAACCGGCGCGCAGCCCGGCGAGGCCCCACGTCTTGGTCAGCGAGCGGATGACCACGACGCCCGGGGGCAGCCGCGCGGCGAGGCTCTCCGGCTCGCCCGGGACGCAGTCCATGAAGGCCTCGTCGACCACGACGGTCCGGCCGGGCGCGGCCAGCGCGGTGAGCGCGCCGGCCGGGTGCAGGACGGAGGTCGGGTTGGTCGGGTTGCCGATCACGACGAGGTCCGCGTCGTCCGGGACGGCTCCGGGGTCGAGGGTGAAGTCCTTCCCGAGGACCAGCCGCTCCACCTCGTGCCCGGCGGCGCGCAGCGCGGCCTCCGGCTCGGTGAACTGGGGGTGCACCACGACGGCCCGGTGCGGGGTGAGCACCCGTGCGAGCAGCACGAACGCCTCCGCGGCCCCGGCGGTGAGCAGCACCTCCTCGGTCGACCTGCCGTGCCGGGCGGTGACCGCCTTGCGGGCCGGACGGGGGTCGGGGTAGGCGGCGAGGTCGGCGACGGACGCGCGGATCCGCTCGGCCAGCCACTCGGGGGGCGTCCCGGTGCGGACGTTGACGGCGAAGTCGGCGAGGCCGTCGCCGACCTCCGCGTCCCCGTGGTGGCGCAGGTCGATGTCGGCGGGCTCGGTCACGGCCGCTCCGCCTCGTAGTAGAGCAGCGCGTTGACGGCGGCGGCCGCGACCGCGGACCCGCCCTTCTCCGAGACGTTGCTGAGCTGCGGCAGCCCGCTCGCGCGCAGGGCGTCCTTGGCCTCGCAGGCGCCGACGAAGCCGACCGGCATCCCGATCACCAGGGCGGGGCTCACCCGGCGGGTGATGATCTCGAAGACCGCCTCCGGCGCGGAGCCGACCACCCAGACCGCGCCCGGGCCCACCTCCGAGTACGACAGCCGGACCGCCGCGGCCGACCGGGTGATGCCGGCGGCGCGCGCCATCCGGGCGGCGGCCGGGTCGGCGGCGTGGCAGACCGCCTCCCGGGCGGTGATCCCGGCGGCGACCATGCCCTCGTCGGCGACGATCGGCGCACCGGCGCGCAGCGCGGCCCAGCCCTGGGCGAGGGACTCCTCCGTGGTCACCAGGTCGACCGCGTACTCCAGGTCGGCGGTGGCGTGGATCACCCGCTCGGCCACCGCCCGCCACAGCGGCGGCATCGGGGACAGGTCGACACGGGACCGGAGGACCTCGTACGAGCGGACCTCGATCGGGTGGGGCCGGCGGACGGTCAACTGCGCTCCTCCACAACTCCGGGCAACGCGGAGATGGTCTCGATGGGGCGGCTCGTCCGGGAGGTCGGCCGCTCGGGGGTCCGGGCGTCGCGCTCGCCCCAGACGACGATCACGGGCTCCCCCGCCTCCGCCCCCGGGTCCAGCGGGGCGGCCTGGAGCCGGACGGCGTCGGCGGCGAAGCCCTGCCCGCCCAGTTCGTCCAGTATGGCGCGAGCCTCGGCGGGCGTCGCCAGGACGACGATCCGGGCGGGGCGAAGGGCCGCGCAGACCCGGACGGCCTCCGGCCCGCCACGGCCGAGGAAGACGGCGTCGGGCACGGGGAGGTGTTCGGCGCTGGACCGGACGTCTCCGGACGCCATCGCCACCTTGACGCCGTGCAGGCGAACGTTCTCCCGCACCCGCGCGCACGCGGCGTGGTCGCGGTCGACGGCGACGACGGCCGCGCCGAAGCGGGCGCACTCGATGCCGACCGAGCCGTCGCCGGACTCCACGTCCCACACCATGTCGCCGACCTTGGGGCCGAGCTTGGCCAGGACGAAGGCGCGCACCTCCGGGCGCGGGCCCGGTCCGCCGCCGAAGGCGTCCGCCGGCAGCGCCCACCCGGCCGGGCCCGGCGCCGGCCCGCCGACCCAGCCCGCCTCTCCCAGCGCATGGCGGTTGTCCAGAACGAGCACGACCTCGGGGTCGTTCCACGGACGGGTGGTCGCCTCCGCCGGACGGACGTAGACGACACGCTCCTTGGGGCCGCCCAAGTCCTCGCAGACGACGAACGAGCGCGGCGTGACCGGGAACAGCGCGCGTGCCAACTCGGATGGTCCAGCGCCCGGCTCGGTCAGGACGGCCACTTTCGGATGGGCGCGGCACGCGTTGACGGCCTGCCTCAGATGCCCGTCCTTGGCGGAGACGACGAGAGCGTCGTCCCAGGGCAGGCCTGCCTGGGCGAAAGCCCGCGCCACCACGGGCGTCCCGGGAAAGGCCTCAGGCGCGTGCCCCGCTTCGAGCAGTTCGCGGACGACGCCGAAGTAACCGGGATCGCCGTCCACGACGAGCACGACGTCCTCTTTGCTGACGTCGACGCCTTCGAGCGCTTCCAGGAAATCCGTGGTGGCGACCGTGCGGGCATCCGGCGCCAGGGGAAGCCCGTCGAGATGCCCGGCGGCGCCCACCACCAGCGTGGCGCTCTCCAGAGCCGCCCTGGCCCCCTCCGGAAGGGGCGACCCGTCGCGGCCGACGACCGTCAGCATCGCTACCTGGCCATCCGCCCGTACATGCCGACCATGCGGTCTCCTGCCGCGTCCAGGAGCACCACCTGGGCGGCGACCGGACTGGCCGCCGTGCCCGCCGCCTCTGCGGCGAGGCGTTCGAGGCCCTCGGCCGTCCTGCGGCACAGCTCGCGCCCGCACGGGCCGAGCTTGCCGGCGGCGTCCCACAGCGCGTAGACGTCCTGGACCGCCTCGGCCTGCGCCACGCGGCCGGCCAGGGCGGGCCCGCAGTCCATGTCGAGCGTGATCGATTCCAACAGGCCCGCGGCGCCGCCGAGGAACGCGGCCTGCTCCGCGATGCGGGCGACCATGACGACCTGCCCGTACCCGGCCTTGACCGCCTCCTGCAGCCGCTCCGCCGAGACCGGGACGAAGCTCGCCTCCGGCACGTTCGGCAGCATCCGGCGCGCGGCCTCGCCCGCGCCCTCTCCGTACATCACGAGCGTCCTGTCAGCAGCGGTCACCTGTGCCGTCCCTCCTGGTCGTCGGCGACGAGCTTTCCCGAGGCGCTGCCGGGGCGGCGCGCTGGCGCGCCGACGAGAGGCGGATCGGTCGCGATGCGGCTGAAGACGACCATGTCGCGGCTGACGCCCTCGGAGTCGCGCTCGCCGCCGCGCGCGACGCCCTCGCGCACGTAGCCGGCCTTCTCCGCGACGCGGATCGAGGCGGGGTTGTTGACCATCGCGCGCAGTTCGACGCGGAACAGCCCGCAGGTGCGCAGCGCCCAGTCGGAGATCAGAGAGAGCGCCTCGGTGGCGTGGCCCCGCCCGCGCGCGCTCGGCCGCATGCCGTAACCGACCTCGCACGTCAGGTGCGTCCAGTTCACCCTGAACAGCCCGATGGTGCCCACCAGGTCGCCGGTGTCGCGGTCCGCCGCCGCCAGATGGACGCCCAGGCCGAACCGCTGGACCTTGTGGACGCCCTCCCGCAGGAACCAGGCGATGGGCTCGGCCTCCAGGACGTCCGGGAAGTTGGGGGGCAGGTAGTCCTCCCCGGCGCGGATCGCCTCGATCAGCGCGGGCGCGTCGTCGAGGCCGAACGGTCGCAGGACGAGCCGCTCGCCTTCCAGGCGCACGCTCTCCTCGAACGCGTTCACGCGCGCTCCCCTCACGTCGCCCGCCGCGCACCGCCGACCGTACTGCGCCGGCCGCCCCACACAATAGGCTGTCGCGGTGAGCTACCAGCGCCTGTCCCCGGACGAGCGGCGCGCCCAGATCCTGGACGTCGCGCGGCGGATGTTCACCGAGCTGCCGTACGCCGAGGTGTCCACGGCCGCGATCGCGCGGGAGACCGGCGTGCAGCGCGGCCTGATCCACTACTACTTCGGGACGAAGCGGGAGCTGTTCCTCAAGGTCGTGCAGGGCCTGACGGCGTCGGCCGCGATGCAGGCCCCGCCGCCGGACGAGCGGCTGACGCTCCCCGCGGCGGTCGAGCTGTGCGTCGACCTGTTCCTCGACACGGCCGAGCGCAACGCGACGACGTGGTTCGCGGCGCTGGACGCCGAGGGCTTCGGTCAGGACCCCGAGCTCCTGCGCATCGTCAACCGGTTCCGGGACGAGACGGTCGAGCACATGCTCGCCGTGCTGCGGGTGCCCGAGCCGACCGAGACGCTGCGTGCCGTGCTGCGGGCCTACTCGGGGCTGGCGGACGCGGCGACGCGCCAGTGGCTCCAGGAGAAGACGCTCGACCGCGACCAGGTCCGCACGCTGCTCACCAGGTCGCTGCTCGCGCTCGTCAGCGACATCGGCCCCGCGCTGGAGAAGCCCCCGCGGGGTTAGCGGCGGGCTAGGCGACGGGGGTCTCGCCGGTTCCGGGGACGGCGAACCAGACGGCCTTCCCGCGCACGGGCGGCCCGAGCCTGGAGAGGGTGCGCCGCAGCCCCCAGCGCCCGGCCGACAGCTCCCGGACGATGCTGAGCCCGCGCCCGCAGTCGCCGGACGTCCACGAGTAGCCGGGCAGGCCGGCGTCGGCGTAGGTGTCGAAGACGGCGCACCGCACCTCGCCCGCCGCCCCGTCCCCCATGTAGAGCCACAGCTCGTGCGGGCCGTGCTCGCCGGCGTGCTGGTGGGCGTTGGTGGCCAGTTCGCTCACCATGAGCTGGGCGTCGGCGATCCCGTCCGCCGGCGCCCCGAGGGAGGCGAGGGCGTCGCGCAGGACGCGCCGGGCGTAGCCCGCGCCTCCCGGGCCGCCCGGCAGGGCCCACACCCACCCGGGCGCGCCGTCGCCACGGACGGGCTCGACGCCCGTCATGGCGTCGGCCATGGTCTCCGCCGTCAGGTCGGCTGGCATGCTCTTCACGGTTCCTCCCGCGGAATCGTGCGAGTGGGACGGACCGGGCCGGCGGACCGCGTTCGTCACTGTGGGTCCACGACCGATCACGCATCCCAGCGTGACGTGAGATTCTCACAACCGCAACACCCTTCATGGAATTGCTCTGCCCTTCCTGCCGGGTTCGTCAATCGCGTTGTGACGGGCGCCGGGAGTGATAAAGACTCCACTCCCATGACCTACCGCCCCACCGTCCGTGGCCGCCGTCTCGCCCGGGAGCTCCGCAAGCTGCGCGAGGAGCAGGGCCTGACGCTGCAGGAAGTGGCGGACCGGCTCGACTGGTCGAGAGCCACCGTCTCCCGCCTGGAAACCAGCCAGACCCGCCCCAAACCCGGCGACATCGCCGACATCCTCGACCTCTACGGAGTGCCGAGCCCGGACCGCGACGCGCTCATCACGCTGGCCCGGCAGGCCGGCCAGCGCGGCTGGTGGACCGCCTACCAGGACGTCTTCGCGGGCAGCTACGTCGCGCTCGAGGACGAGGCCTCCCACATCCGCACCTGGGACCCGCAGCTCGTGCACGGCCTGCTGCAGATCGAGCCGTACTCCCAGGCCGTCATCAGGGCGGGCCGGCTGCTGCCCTCCGAGGAGGAGATCGAGCGCCGCATCGCCGCCCGCAAGATCCGCCAAGCCCTCCTGGACCGCGCCGACGCGCCGCGCCTGGAGGTCATCTTCGACGAGGCGGTGCTGCACCGCCCGATCGGCGGCCAGGAGGTGATGCGGGCCCAGCTGGAGGCCCTCGCCACCGCCGCGAAAATCCGCCCATCCGTGACGATCCAGGTACTTCCGTTTACAGCAGCGGAGCATGCGGGCTTGGACGGACGTTTCACCATATTGTCGTATCCGGACCCCGCAGACCCCGATATCGCCTACGTCGAGGGGACCATGGGTGACGTTTACCTTGAGAGCGCCGAGGCAATAGCAAAACATAGGGATCGCTTCCAACGGATCGTGGACGCGGCCCTGTCCCCCGAGGATTCCGCGCACCTCATCGCCGAGGCAGCAAGGAGCAGCCTGTGACCCACCTCCACCGCGAACTCACCCTGGCCGTCTGGCGCAAGTCGTCCCGCAGCGGAAGCGGAGACCAGTGCGTCGAGATGGCGGCCCTGTCCAGCGGCCTTCGCGCGGTGCGCGACTCCAAGGACCCCGCCGGCCCCGCCCTGGTGCTGACGCCGTCCGCCTGCCGGAGCCTGCTGGACACGATCAAGGAGAGCTAGCGAGCGGTGGCGGGGCCGCGGCGAAGGACGCCGCGGCCCCGTTCCGTGCCCGCCGGGAGCCCGCACCCCTTCCCGAGAAACTAGAACGTGTTCTAGTATCGCCGGTGCGTCGACTACCGGAGGGTGCAACGTGACCGCGGAACTCAAGCTCGGCATCAACGTCGGCTACTGGCAGCGCGACCCCGAGGACCAGACCGAGACGGTCCTGGCCGCCGAGCGCTGCGGCTACGACTCGGTGTTCACCGCCGAGGCGTACGGCTCGGACGCGTTCACCACGCTCGCCTGGTACGGCGCCCGCACGTCCCGGATCAAGCTGGGCACGGCCGTGGTCCAGATGTCGGCGCGGACCCCGGCGGCCACCGCGATGCACGCGCTCACGCTGGACGCGCTGTCGGGCGGGCGCGTCATCCTCGGGCTCGGCGCCTCCGGCCCGCAGGTGGTGGAGGGCTGGTACGGGCAGCCGTTCCCGAAGCCGCTCGCCCGCACCCGCGAGTACCTCGACATCGTGCGGCAGGTGTGGCGCCGCGAGGCCCCGGTGACCAGCGAGGGCCCGCACTACCCGCTGCCCTACCCCGGCGGGTCGGGCCTCGGCAAGCCGCTGAAGTCGATCGCCCACCCCCTCCGCCCGGAGATCCCCGTCTACCTGGGCGCGGAGGGGCCGAAGAACGTCGCGCTGTCCGCCGAGATCACGCAGGGCTGGCTGCCGCTGTTCGTCGACCCCGAGCAGATCGAGCCCGTGTTCGGCGCGTCGCTGGCCGGCCGCCCGGAGGGCTTCGAGATCGCCGCGACCGTCACCACGATCGTCACCGACGACCTCGCGTCCGCGCTGGAGTTCGCCAAGATCCCGCTCGCCTTCTACATCGGCGGGATGGGCGCCAAGGACCGCAACTTCCACCTCGACCTGATCGGCCGGCTCGGCTACGCGGAGGAGGCGGGGCGCGTCCAGGAGCTGTTCCTGAGCGGCCGGCGCGACGAGGCGATCAAGGCCGTCCCGGACGGGCTGGCCGACGCGATCTCCCTCCTCGGCCCGCTCGGGCGGATCAAGGAGAGGCTGCAGCTGTGGCGCGACAGCCCGGTCACCACCCTCCTGATCGCCGGGGTGAAGGACGAGCCGACCCTGCGCGCCATCAAGGAGATGGCCGACGCCTGAGCGGCCGGGCTCCCGGGCGGCCGGGCCCTGGAGATCAAGAACACATCATCGCGCGGAATGGAGGTAGGGACCTGGGTGCTGCACGGAATGCACCCAGGAGAGACGCAGACTGGAGATGGGACACACGATGTCCACGCAGGAGGACGCCGCCCGGCTTCTCGTCAGGATCCTCGAGGCGGAGGGCGTCGAGTACGTCTTCGGCATCCCGGGCGAGGAGAACATCCATTTCGTCGACGCGCTGAACGACTCGCCGATCCGCTACATCCTCGTCCGGCACGAGCAGGGCGCCGCGTTCATGGCGGAGATCTACGGCCGCCTCACCGGCAAGGCGGGCGTGGCCTCCGCGACGCTCGGCCCCGGCGCGATCAACCTCCAGCTCGGCGTCGCGGACGCCACCACCAACAGCACGCCCGTCGTCGCGATCTCCGCCCAGGTCGGCCTGGACCGCATCTACAAGGAGTCGCACCAGATCGTCGACCTGGTCTCCCTGTTCCGCCCGATCACCAAGTGGTCGGAGCTCGCGCCCCGGGCGGAGGCACTGCCCGAGATGGTCCGCAAGGCGTTCAAGACGGCGCAGACCGAACGCCCCGGCGCCGTCTACCTGGCGATCCCGGAGGACGTGGAGTCGGCCAAGGTGCCCGCCGACCTCGGGCCCCTGCCGGTCAACGTCGTCCGCCCGCAGGAGCCGTCGGCGTCCCAGATCGCCCGCGCCGCCGACGTGCTCGCCCTCGCCCGGCGGCCGATCGTCCTGGCCGGCCACGGCGCCACCCGGGCCCGCGCGAGCGACGCCCTCGTGTACTTCTCCGAGCACCTCGGCCTGCCGGTCGCCACCACCTTCAACGGCAAGGGCGTCTTCCCCGACGACCACCGCAACGCCCTCGGCGCGTTCGGCTTCATGCGCCACGACTACGTCAATCACGGCTTCGACGAGGCGGACGTGCTGATCGCGGTCGGCTACGAGCTCCAGGAGTTCGACCCCGTCAAGATCAACCCGAACGCGGACAAGAAGATCATCCACATCCACCAGTCGCCCGCCGAGGTCGACGACCACTACCCGGTCGAGGTCGGCATCCAGGGCGACATCTCCCGCTCGCTGCGCGCACTCGCCGACTCGGTCCACCGCCGCTTCGACGTGAACGGCACGGACCGTCCTCCAGCCCCCACCCACCACCATCCAAAGGACGAGCTCCGCTCGACGGGCCAGAGGATCCGGGAGATGCTCCGGGAAGAGTTGGCCGAGGGGGCGGCCGAGGACGGCTTCCCGCTCTCCCCCCGCCGCATCGTCGCCGACGTCCGCGCCGCCATGGGCCGGGGCGACATCGTCCTCGCCGACACCGGCGCGGTGAAGATGTGGATGGCCCGCATGTACCCGACCTACGAGCCGAACACGCTGCTGGTCTCCAACGGGCTGTCGTCGATGGGCTTCGCCGTCCCCGGCGCGATCGCCGCCAAGCTCGCCCACCCGGACCGCAGGGTCCTGGCCGCGACGGGCGACGGCGCGTTCATGATGAACTCCCAGGAGCTGGAGACGGCCGTCCGCGAGAACATCCCGATCACCGTGCTGATCTGGGACGACTCCGCCTACGGCCTGATCGAGTGGAAGATGGACCTCGACCTCGGGCGCAGTTCGAACATCAGGTTCGGCAATCCCGACTTCGTCCGGTACGCCGAGAGCTTCGGCGCCCGCGGCTACCGCGTCGAGTCGGCCGCCGAACTGCTCCCCACCCTCCGCAAGGCACTCGCGGACGACACGGTCTCGGTCATCGCCGTCCCGGTCGACTACTCCCACAACCTGCAGCTGACCGACAAGCTCGGCGACCTCACCGGTCCCTTCTGACCCGGGCTCCGGTGCGGGCGGGTCACGCGCGGCAGATGATCTCGCCGTGGGTGACGGAGTACCAGCCGTCCTCGGCGGCGGCCCACGCCTTCCAGCCCTCGTAGACGCGCTGGAGTTCGGCGCGGGTGGCGTGGCCGCCAGCCACGGCGTGGTCGGCGACGGACGACCTGATCAGTCGGCCGCCCCACGACTCGCTCCACCACTCCCGCTCCTCCGGGGTGGCGTAGCACCAGGCCGAGGCGGACGCGCTGACCTCGGTGAACCCTGCGGCGCGGGCCCAGGAGACGAGGCGGCGGCCGGCGTCGGGCTCGCCGCCGTTGCCGCGCGCGACCTTGTAGTAGATCGGCAGCCAGGCGTCCATGCCGGGCGGGTCCGGGTACCAGACCATGGTGCCGAAGTCGGCCTCGCGCACGGCGACGATCCCGCCCGGCCTGGTGACGCGGCGCATCTCGCGCAGCGCCTGGACGGGGTCGCCGACGTGCTGGAGGACCTGGTGGGCGTGGACGACGTCGAACGTGCCGTCCGGATGGTCCAGGGCGTGGACGTCGGCGACCGCGAACTCGACGTTGTCCAGTGAGGCGGTGTTCCTGCGGGCCTCGTCCAGGACGGTCTCGGCGGAGTCGGCGGCGACGACGCGTCCCGGCGCGACGCGTTCGGCGAGCCCGGCGGTGATGGTGCCCGGCCCGCACCCGACGTCCAGCACCGACAGGCCCGGACGCAGGTGCTCGATCAGGTAGGCGGCGGAGTTCTCGACCGTGCGCCACTGGTGCGCGCTCAGCACGCTCTCGTGGTGCCCATGGGTGTAGGTCGCCTTCGCGGTCATGGGGTCACCTCTCTGTGTCCAGGTGCCCTCCACCGTACGACCACTTCTCATACTTTGAGAAGTGCGTATCATTATTTGAGATGAGCAGGCGTGAAAAAAGGGACCGAGGTGTCGGCCTCGGTCCCTCTGCGGGGTCGGTTCGTCAGGCCGCCACGGGGACGCGGCGGCGGGGCATCGGCTGCGGGCGCACGGGCAGTGCCTCGACCACCGCGAGCGGGGGCGCGGTCTCGGCGTAGGCGTTCAGCGCCGCATGGGGAAGCTCGGTGAGCCACGGCTCCACGACGGTCCGCTCGGCGGGCCCGTACAGCCGCGGGTGAGTGAGATGGAACGTGCCGGTCGCTGCGCTCACTGCCAACGCCCCTTCCTTAGCCCGGTGGGGCCGCGCCTGTGCGAACGCCACCGTCTGTCACATACCCCTAGGTACGTAGTTGAAAGCAACTTGGTTCGACACTTGTTCCCGGTGTCTCCCAAATCACAAGGTCAACGCTACGCGGAGGGTCTGACATTCTCGACCCCTTATCCGGCTAGTCCGGACGGGGCGCCGGGTCGGCGGTCACGGAGCGCAACAGCGGGCGGCTCAGCGCGCTCGCGCCGATGATGCCGCCGAAGCCGAGGACGACGAACCCGGCGAGCCCCGCCAGTCCGGAGAGCCCGAACCCCCGGGCGAACGGCAGGCTGATGAACAGGCCCGCCAGCAGGGAGCCGCCGCCCATGACGGCGAGCGGGATCAGCGTCTCCTGGCGGCGCGCCCGGTCGAGCACGGACAGTGGCGTCCCGGCGAGGCGCAGCATCGCGTACGCCTGCCTGCGGTCCAGGACGGCGGACGCCCCGGTGATGCCGGCGCTGGTGATGGCGAGCAGGAACGAGACGGCGAGGACGATCAGCGCGCCGGTGCGCAGGTCGGCCAGCAGCCGGTCCCCGGTCACCTCGTCGTCCGCCGGCGCGGTGGCCGTCCTCCCCGGGACGAGGCCGCTCAGCGCCGTGCGCGCCCGGTCGACGGCGGCCGCACCGCCCGAGACCTTGACGACCACTACACCGGTCGCGATGGCAGGACCGGCGGCGGCCGGCGGGCCGTCCCCGGTCTCGGTGCGGCGCACCGACACGTCCGCGCCGAGGCCGGCGAGCCTGCCCCGCGCCTGCTCGGCGACCGCGGCGGACCGCGCGTACGGGACGGCCAGCCTCAGCTCGTCCCGCGCCTCGCCGGTGGACGCGGGGGCGTTCAGCAGGGCGAAGAACCCTGCGATGAAGCCGGTGAGCGCGACGCCGGCGACCGTCCGCCAGGCCGAGCGCGGGTCGTCCACGAGGCGGCGCCCGGCGAGCAGCCGGGCCGGGCCGCGGGCCGCCGCGACCGTCAGGTGGCCGATGACCGCCACCACCCACGGGCCCGCGAAGTTGATCGTAAGGAAGGCCAGCACGAGGAAGACCATCAGGATGACCATCCCCGCGCGGCCCATGTCGACCAGGCCGCCGCCCACCGCGCCGAACGCGGCCACGACGGCGAGCAGCGCGACGATCCGGACCGCCCGCATACCGGGCGGGGTCTCGCGGCGCGCGACGCCGAGCGGGCCGACGACCACGCGGCGCAGGCCGGCGACGGCGCTGGCGCCGACGAGCAGGGGCACCGCCGCGAGCACGCCCGCGAGGACGGCCGGACCCGGCCACAGGTCGCCGGCGAACCAGCCGCCGCCCGCGATCGTGATCCGGGCGAGCGCCGGGACCGCCGCCGCGTAGAGCGCGAGCCCCGCCACCGCGCCCGCCACCGCCGTCAGCACCGCCTCGGCCGCGGTGATCGCCACGACCTGCCCCGGGGTGGCGCCGACCAGCCGCAGCGCCGCGAGCCGGGCGTCGCGGCGGGCCACGGTGAGCCGGGCCGCGGCCCCGCCGAACACCAGCAGCGGGACGACCATCAGCACCGAGGCCAGGCCCGCGAGCCACAGGTAGATGCCGGCGCTCCAGGACGCGCCGGTCGCGAACCGGTCGATGCGGGTCGGGCCTCCGCTGGTCCCGAGGTGCTCGACGGCGTCCCGGTCGGCGGTCATGGCGGGGTCGTCGGCGGTGCGCCCGACCACGGCGACGAGCTCTCCGGGATGGACGAGCGCGCCGCGTCCGAGCGCGCCGCGTCCGAGCGTGCCCGCCGGGCGGGGGAACCGCTCGGCGAGCCGGTCGGCGGGAAGCTCCGCCATCAGGCGGGCCAGGGCGGGCGACGTCCAGACCTCGCCGGGCTTCGGGAACCGGGGCATGCCGGGCGGCACCGGGGCGTCGCCCCTCAGCGCGGCCAGGTCGACGACCGTGATCGGCTTGCCCTGGACGTAGTCGGTCGACAGCGCCTCTATCGCGGAGGGGTCCGCGCTCGTCCCGCCCGGATGCCGCCATGCGTCGGCGTGGGCGCGCTGGAGGAACGCGTGGTCGGCGCCCGCCGCGAACAGCAGGAGCCCCGTCGAGACGGCGACGGCGGCGAGGGTGAGGAACGTGCCGAGCATGCTGTTCCGGCCGCCGCCGCGCAGCAGCCGCCAGGAGAGCTGCACTGCCGCGCGCATCAGGCCGTCCTCCGCATGGGGTGCTGGATGCGGCCGTCGCGGACCTCCAGGACGCGGTCGCACCAGGCCGCCACGGCGGGGTCGTGGGTGACGACGACCAGGGACGCGCCGTTGTGCTTGGTGGCGTCCACGAGCAGCCGCATGGTGTCGTGGCCGGTCGCCTGGTCGAGCGCGCCCGTCGGCTCGTCCGCGAACACGACCGCCGGGCGCGGCGCGAGCGCGCGGGCGATCGCGACGCGCTGCGCCTGGCCGCCCGACAGCTCGCCCGGACGCCGGCGCTCCAGCCCGTCCAGTCCGAGGGGCCGGAACCAGGACCGCGCGGCCTGCTCCGCCTCCCGCCTGGACGTGCCGCCCAGCATCAGCGGCAGCGCGACGTTCTCCACGGCGGGCAGCTCGGGGAGCAGCTGCCCGAACTGGAACACGAACCCGAACCGGCTGCGCCGCAGCGCGCTGCGCCGGCGCTCGCCGAGCGTGTCGATCCGCTGGCCGAGCAGGTGCACCTCCCCCGCGTCCGGCGGCAGGATCCCGGCGAGGCAGTGCAGCAGCGTCGACTTGCCCGACCCGGACGGCCCCATGATCGCGACGGCCTCGGCGCGGTCCACGGCCAGGTCGACGCCGTCCAGGGCGACGGTCGCCCCGAACCGCTTCACCAGCCCGCGGCCGGACAGGACGGGCTCGCTCACGCCGCCTCCCCCCGCTCACCCGACGGGCTCGGCTCGCCCGAGGGGCGCAGTTCCACGACGTTGTCGGGCGGACGGGTGCGGCGGCGGTTCCGGATCGACTCGGCGATCTCCATGGCGGGCATCACGACGCCGCCGTAGACCACGAAGACGGCGAACGCGGCGGCGAGGGGAAGGTAGATCAGGTACATGCCCCCAGCGTGCGCCGCGCCGCCGCCCGGCCGCATCGGACGCGGGGCCGTACCCAGCGCCGCCGGATCGGCCGAACGGCCGATCCGCCGGTCCGCATTGAGTCGTACGCTCCGTGAACGTGAGCGACATAGGGGCACGGCTGGACCGCATCCACTCGGTGGGCGGCTGCCTGGTGCGCGCGGCTTACGCCGGTTTCGCGGCCCTGTACCTGCTGGGGTGCACGGCCGCGGGGATCCGGCACGCTCCGATCCTGGGGATGGTGTTCATCGCGGCGGTGGCCAACGCCGCGGCGGTCTCCGGGCGCCGCTTCCTGTTCTGGGCCGCCGCGGCCGGGGCGCTGTCGGCGCTCGGCACCCTGTACTTCGGGACGGCGGTCCGGCCGGAGCTCGCCGCCCCGAGCCTGTTCGCCGAGATCGGCGGCCTGCTGATCGTTCTCGCGCGGGTGGTGTGGAAGGCCCACCGCGACCGGCTCGTCCCGCTCGCGGTGCTGCTCGGCGCGGCGGTCCTGGCGACGCCGCTGCGCTGGTCGCTGATCGCGGCGGCGCTGTTCACCGCCCCGCTCGGCATCACCGTGGCGGTCGCGCTCGGCGTCGGCCTCTACCTGCGGGCGCTGGACGCGCGGCGGGCCAGGTCGCTGGCGGCGGCGCGGCGGGACGAGCGGCTGGAGCTGGCCCGCGACCTGCACGACTTCGTCGCCCACCACGTGACCGGCATAGTCGTCCAGGCGCAGGCGGCGCGGTTCACGGCGCAGTCGGGCGCCGCGCAGACGCAGGAGCAGCTCGACCGGATGCTCGGCGAGATCGAGAAGGCCGGCACCGAGGCGCTCACCTCGATGCGGCGCATGGTCGGGCTGCTGCGGGACGCCCAGAACGTGAACGCGCCGGACGGGGAGGCCCTCCCCTCCGGCGGCGCCGGAACCCGGCCCGTCGGCGGCCTCGCGCAGCTCGAAGAGCTCGTCGAGGGGTTCGCGCACCCGCCCGCCGCGCTCACGCTGGAGCCAGGGCTCGGCACGCTGCCGCCCGAGGTCGCGGCGTCGGCGCACCGGGTCGTCCAGGAGGCGCTGACCAACGTCCGCAAGCACGCCGCCGACGCGGCGAGCGTGCGGGTCTCGCTCGCGCGGGTGGGCGGCGACGTCGAGATCGCTGTACGGGACGACGGGCGCGGGCGCGGCGGCAGGCGGCTGCCGTCCGGCGGGTTCGGGCTCACCGGGCTGGCCGAGCGGGTCGGCGCGCTCGGCGGGCGGCTGCACGCGGGCCCGCGCCCCGAGGGCGGGTGGGAGGTCGTCGCGCACCTGCCCGTTCCGGACGGATGACCGTATCGGCGGATGACTGGGGATGCTGACACAATCGGCAGGGTGACCATCCGCGTACTGATCGCCGACGACCAGGAGATGGTCCGGACCGGGTTCCGGATGATCGTCGATTCGCAGCCCGACATGGAGGTGGTCGGGGAGGCCGCCGACGGCGCCGAGGCCGTCGCGCTGGCCCGCCGGCTGCGTCCCGACGTGTGCCTGTTCGACATCCGGATGCCGCGGATGGACGGCCTGGAGGCGACCCGCACCCTCGCCGGCCCCGGCGTCCCCGACCCGCCGCGCATCGTGATCGTCACGACGTTCGACATGGACGAGTACGTGTACGGGGCGCTGCGCGGCGGCGCGGTCGGGTTCCTGCTGAAGGACAGCGGGCCCGCGCTGCTGGTCGAGGCCGTCCGCGCGGCGGCGAACGGCGGGTCGCTGGTGTCGCCGTCCATCACCGTCCGGCTGCTGGAGCAGTTGGCGAAGCCGCGCGCCCGGGCCGTCCCGCCGCGCGAGCCGCTCACCGACCGGGAATTGGACGTGGTCCGGCTCGTGGCGCGCGGCAAGACGAACGAGGAGATCGCCGCGGAGCTGTACGTGTCGCTCTCCACGGTCAAGACGCATCTCGGCAGCGTCAACCGCAAGCTGAACACGCGGAACCGGGTCGCGACGGCCGCGTGGGCCTGGGAGTCGGGCCTCATGACCTGACGGCCCCGGCGGGGAACGCGGACGGGGGAACACGGGAGACGGGGGAGGCTGGGCACTGGCACCGGAGTCGATGAACGGGCTGCCCGTGACCGTCCTGGTCGTATGGGTGCTGTGCGCGGCGGGCTGGGGCGCGGTCCTGCTGGGCCTGCGGCGCGGGCTGCGCGGACCGGCCCGGGGGCCCGCCCTGTTCGCGCACACCGCGACCCCGGCGGCCGTCGTCCTGCTCTTCGCCCTGATCGGCTTCGGGTCGCTGCCGGCGACGATCGCGCTGACCGCCGAGTGGTGGGCGCTGCTGGCGGTGACCGGGCTCCGGCCCGAACGGCTGCTGTCCACAGGTGGCCTCGGGCGCCTCGCCGCCTGGGCCGCCGTCACCGCCGCCGCGACGTGGGCTGCGACCCGGCTCGTCCTGCACATGTGACGATCCGGTAAGGGCCCGAACCCGCGTTGGGCCGCGTCGGTCAAACGTACGTAGTATCCAAAACAGGCAACGGCAAAGGCCCTGGGGAGGTGGATCATGCCGTGTGCGCTGTGCGGCGACATCATCCCGACGGAGGTCGACCGGTGCCCGGCCTGCGGCGCCTGGGCCCGGCGCCGCGACTTCCGGGCCGTGGGCGTGGCCGTGTTCATGCTGCTCGGCTTCAACGCGTTCGTGGCCCTCGGCTCGGGGATCAGCCTGCTCAGGCTGGCGCGGCCGCTGCACGGCGCGACGCACGACAGCTATGACGCCGCCGCCACCGGCAAGGCCCTCGCCCCCTACGCGGACGTGTTCACGATCGGCGCGATCATGGCGGCGGTCACCGGCCTGCTGTACCTCACCTGGCTGTGGCGGGCGTTCCAGCAGTCCCCCGGCCCGCACCGGCACCACCGCGCCTGGGTCCTGCTCGGCTGGTTCCTCCCGGTCGTCAACCTGTGGGTGCCGCCCCGGGTGGTCTATGAGGTCTGGGTGAACAGCGGCCGGTACCGGACGGCCGAGCGCCAGGGCGCCGCGCTCGTCGTCGCGGGCTGGTGGGGCTGCGCCCTGCTCGGCCTCGTCCTCGGCCGCGTGTTCACGCACGGCAGCGTCGAGACCCTCGCCGACGCCCGCCTCGACGTGCACGTCGGCGTCGCCGCGGCCGCCTTCCAGGCCCTCGCCGCCGCGCTCTGCATGGCCACCGTCTTCCAGATCACCCGGATCCAGATCACCCGGTGAGCCGGGCGGCGCGGGTCAGCCCGGAGCGGGGCCGGAGCTGCCCTGGCTGGTGTGCCAGAGGGCGGTTCTCGGGGGCCGCTTGATGGCCGGGCCCGCATGGCCGATGTCGGAGTACGGCGACATCGCGAAGCCCGTGGGCTGGACGATGCGGCGACCCACCGGCCGGCCGTGGCCGTCCGTTCCCGCCATCGCCGCGCGGAGGGCGTCCGGGCCGCCGCGCCGCCACTCCTCGTGCAGGGCGTTCAGGTCCCAGCAGGCGTTCGCGGTGATCGAGACGGCGCGGGCCCCGGCGCGGCGGAGCCGCCCCCGGGCGACGAGCAGCCAGGAGCCGAACACGGTGGCGGCGCACCTGTCCTGCACCGACTCGAAGAACGTGAGGTCGACCGGGCCGGTCGCGTCGTCCAGCGTGGCGAAGATGACGCGCTGCCCCGACCTGACCGCCGGGGTCTGCGTCGCGACCTTGACCCCGGCGACCAGGACCTCGCTCTTGTCCGGACGTCCCGGCAGGTCGGCGGCGCGGACGACGCCGAGCCCGGCGAGCAGTCCGGCGTAGAAGCTCATGATGTGCCGGCTCACGTCCATGCCCAGGATGTCCAGCTCCGCCTCCACCACCTCGGCCGGCGTCATCGGCGGCAGCTCGCCCGCCGGGATCTCCTCCGCCAGGTCGGCCGCCACGTCGATGAGGGCGCCCTCGCCGTCCTCGCGGCCGAGGGGGAGCTGCCCCTCCGGGATCCGCGCGGGACGGGCGGTGACCCGGTCGAGGGCGCCGACGCGGCACAGCAGGTCGCGGCGCGGGACGCCGTCGTAGATGGCGTCGAACGCACCCGCCAGGACGAGCCGCTCGGCGATCGGCCGCGACACCCGGGCGCGGCGCCAGAAGTCGGTCAGCGACCGGTACGGCCGGGCCCCGGTGATCCTTCCGATCTCCGCCTCCGAGATTCCCTTGACCTCGCTCAGCGCGACCCGGATCCCGGCCGGGCCGCCCGCCGCGACGGGTTCGGCGCGCCACTCCGCGTCCGAGCGGTTGACGTCCAGCGGGAGGATCGGGACGCCGAAGTGCCGCGCGTCGTCGAGGATGACCCGCTTGGGGTACATGCCGGGGTCGTGGGTGAGGACGCCGGCGTAGAAGGCGGCGGTGTGGTGCCGTTTCAGCCAGGCCGACTGGTAGGTGGGCAGCGCGAACGACGCGGCGTGCGCCTTGCAGAAGCCGAACGCGCCGAACGCGGTCAGCATCCGCCAGACGCGCTCGACGGTCGCCCCGTCGTAGCCGCGCGCCAGCGCCCGCTCCCGGAACCAGTCGCCGACCACGGCCTGGCCCCGCTCGTGGTTCAGGCTCCGCCGCGCCGCCTCCGCCGTGGACAGGCCGCAGCCGGTCATCACGTCGAAGACGCGGAGCACCTGCTCGTGGAAGACGACCACGCCGAGGCTCTCGCGCAGCGCGGGTTCGAGGTCGGGGTGCGGGTAGGCGGGCTCCCGGTCCCCGGCGCGGGCCTCGAGGAACGGCGTCACCATGTCGGAGTTGACCGGGCCGGGGCGGAACAGCGAGATGTCGATGACGAGGTCGTCCAGGTCGCGGGGCTGGAGCCGGCCGATCAGCTCCCGCTGGCCGGGCGACTCGATCTGGAAGCAGCCGAGCGTCCGGGACGTGCGCACCAGCGCGTACGTCGCGGGGTCGTCGCGCGGGACGTCCTCCAGCGCGATCCGCTCCCCCGTCACCCGGGCGGCCTCCGCCACCGCGTGCGCCATCGCCGACTGCATCCGCACGCCGATGACGTCGAGCTTCAGCAGCCCCATCGCCTCGACGTCGTCCTTGTCGAACTGGCTCATCGGGAACCCGACGGCGGCGCTCTCGACCGGCGTCCGGTCCCGCAGCGTCGGGTTGGACAGCAGGACGCCGCACGGGTGCATGGCGATGTGGCGGGGCAGCCCGTCCAGGCGCTCGGCGATGCGGAACAGCACCTCCAGGCGCCCCGCCGCCAGGTTGCTCTGCCGCAGCTCGGGCAGGTCGTCCAGGGCGGCGCGAATCTGGTTCGCCCGGATCCGCGGGAACGCCTTGGCGATCGCGTCGATCTCGTGCGGCGGGAGCCCGACGGCGTTGCCGACGTCGCGCAGCGCGCTGCGCGCCCGGTAGGTCTCCATCATCGACACGCACGCCGTGGCGTCCGCGCCGAACCGGTCGAACAGCGCCTGGTAGGCCTCCAGCCGCCGGGCCGACTCCACGTCCAGGTCGATGTCGGGCAGGCCCTCGCGGCTGTCGGCGAGGAACCGCTCCATCACGAGGTCGTGCCGCAGCGGGTCCAGGTCGCTGATGCCGATCAGGTGGTTGACCAGGCTGCCCGCGCCCGAGCCGCGGATCGCGCAGCGGATGCCGCGCGCCCTGATCAGTGCGGCGGCGTCGGCGACGGTGAGGAAGTACGGCGCCAGGCCCTTGCGGCCGATCACGCCGAGCTCGTGGTCGAGCCGGGCCGCGGCCTCCCGCGACCCGTCGAGCCCGCGCCGCGCCATCCCCTCGGCGCACAGGGCGGCGAGCCGGGCGTGCGGATCGCCCTCGACGGCCGGCAGGTGGACCTCGTCCATGCCGAGGTCGCGGGCGGGGTCGAGGACGCAGCGCTCCGACAGCCGCCGGGTGGCCGCGAGCAGCGCGTCGGCCTCCTCGGGGCCGCAGCTCGCCTCCGCGACCCGGCGCATCTCGGGGACCGACTTCAGGTACGCCTGGCCGGTGCGGTCGTCCAGGTGCCGCCGGTCGAGCGGGACGAGGCGGCGCGTCACGTCCAGGACCTGCGCGACCGGGTGGTCGGACGGGTCCAGGTAGCGGACGGCGTTGCCCAGCACGGCGGGCACCCCGGCCTCGCGGGCGAGCGCGAGCATCCGCGCCGCCCGCGGCCCGTCGCCCCTGTCGCGGTGGTCGACGATCTCGATCACGGTCTCGGCGGTGGCCCGCCACGCCGCCAGCCGGGCCGCCGCCACGTCCGGGCGCCGCCCGGTGAGGGCCCGCCCGACGTCCGACGCGGGGCCGAGCAGGACGACGAGGCCGTCGGCGTGCGCGCCGACCATCTCCCTGGTCACCAGCGGGCGGCCGCGCCGGCCCGCCGCGTGCGCCGCCGTCACCAGCCGGCACAGCGACCGCCACCCGGCGCGCCCCTCGGCGAGGACAACGATGCGCTCGTCGCCGGTGGAGGCGACCCTGAGGTCGGCGCCGACGACGGCGCCGATCCCCGCGTCCGCGCATGCGCGGACGTGCCGGACGGCCCCGTACAGGCCGTCGCGGTCGGTCAGCGCCAGCGTCTCCATGCCGAGGACCGCCGCGCGCTCCGCCAGCGCCGCGGGCGGCGCGACGCCGAACCGGAGCGAATAGGACGAAGCGACATGAATATGCACGTCAGTCCCATACCCGGGATAGCAGCCAGCTGTCGGCGGCCACGTCATAACGCAGCTCGTAGACGCCGATCTCCCGCTCCGGGGTCGCCTCGACCCGCCAGAACTCCCGCTCGCCGGTGGCCTCGCCGTCGGGCTGCCGCTCCCGCCACCAGTCGCGGGTCGTGACCCAGTGCTCCAGCACCCGCCGGACGGTGTAGAGCCGGCCACGCCAGACGAACCGGACCGGACGCCCGTCGCTCACCCAGACGTCGACCGGATCGCCGAACACGCGCGTCATCTGCCTCCCCCTCGCGCTCACCGCACGGGGGAAGACATGCGGAACTCGAACAGACGTTCGCATCCGAGTCTAGGGAACCCCCGGCCCGGGGGGCAAGGCGGGGTCAGCCGAGAAGGGTGTGGATGCGGTCGGCGACCTCGTTGAGCCGGGCGACGTCGGCCATTCCCCCGGCGGGCCACAGGTAGTACCAGCCGTCGCCGGACGGGGTGGCGAGGACGATCAGGTGCCGCCCCGTCCCCGGCATGGAGACGGCCAGCAGCGACTCCCCGGGCCCGGCGAACCGCCAGGCGAGGCCCCGGGCCTCGACCTCGCACGCGAGCGCCGCGAGGTGACGCCGGCGCACCTCGGCGATCTCCCGCCCACCGACTACAGACACATCAGCCGCCTCAGCAGGTCCGGCCGCCGCGATGACCTTGTGCGATCACCCGGCGACGGTTGGTGACCGGTCCTCAGCATGACCCGGATCCGGGGCCCGCGGAGGGAGAATCCCAAAGGTGGGGACGGGTGTACCCCGCCCGTAAGGGGATGGTCCGCGGGAGCGGTGGGAACGGACCGGCGTGTTATGCGCCAATCACCCCACACCAGGTTTTCCGGTCCCCGGAACCCGGCCCGCATGCGGAGGTCCTGTCCGTGATAGAAGCCTCTGTGAGGCGGGCATGGCCCGCGTCAGCCAAATAGAAGGAGCGAGCCGATGAGCGCCGTCCCCGCCGGCGACCCGTCAGGCCACACGGATCACGGCGTCCGCGGGCACGGCCCCGAGCAGGGCCGCGCCCTCGCCGGGCTCCGCGAGCGCAAGAAGCAGCGGACCCGCCTCGCCCTCATCGACGCGGCCCTGGACCTGTTCCTCGCCAAGGGGTACGAGGCCACGACCATCGACGAGATCGTGGCGGCGGTGGAGGTGTCGCAGCGCACCTTCTTCCGCTACTTCGGCACCAAGGAGGACGTGGTCACGACCTTCCTCACCGAGCACGACCAGGTGCTGGCGGAGGCGCTGGCGGCCCGCCCGCCCGACGAGCGGCCGTTCACCGCGCTGTTCGAGTCGCTGCGCGTCGTGCTGCGGACGATCGCCGAGAGCGACCCCGCCGACGGCGCCCGGTTCCGGCGCGTCCGGCAGGTGATCGAGGCGACGCCGGCGCTGATGGCGGCGCAGATGGCGCGGTACTCGGCGTCGGCGGAGGCGCTCGCCGCCGAGATCGCGCGCCGCGAGGGCGTCGACATGGAGCAGGACCTGCGGCCGCGGATCGTCGTGTCGTTCTACCTGGCCGCGGCCAAGGTCGCGTTCGAGGACTGCGCCCGCCGCGACATCTGGGACGCCGGGACCGTCGCGGCCCGCGTGGAGGAGGCCGTGGCCCTCGCCGGCCGGACCATGCGCGACTGGGTGTGAGCCCCGGCGGCGGATTCGAGCGGATTCGAACGGCCCGCGGGCGGAATAGCCCGTAGGGGCGACCGGGTTTTCCGGGAGCGTCCACGCGAACCTACCCGTCAGGAGAACGACATGCGCGCGATCGTCATCACCCGCAGCGGCGGCCCCGAGGTCCTGGAGGCGTCCGAGCGCCCCGCCCCCGAGCCCGGGCCGGGCGAGGTGCTGATCGACGTGGCGGCCGCCGGGGTCAACTTCATCGACGTGTACTACCGGACGGGCGCGTACCCGCAGGAGACCCCGTACACGCCGGGCGTCGAGGCGGCCGGGACGGTCGCGGCGGTCGGCGAGGGCGTCCGGGAGTTCTCGGTGGGCGACCGCGTCGCCTGGGCGAACGTGCAGGGCGGCTACGCGGAGAAGGCCGTCGTCCCCGCGGACAAGGTCGTCCCCGTCCCCGACGGCGTCGAACTGGAGGACGCGGCCGCGTCGCTGCTGCAGGGCATGACCGCGCACTACCTGACCCGGTCGACCTACCCGGTCCAGGAGGGCGACACCGTCCTCGTGCACGCGGGCGCCGGCGGGATGGGGCTCCTGCTCACGCAGGCGGCCACGTCGCTCGGCGCCAGGGTGCTCGCGACGGCGTCCACCCCGGAGAAGGAGAAGCTGGCGAAGGACGCGGGCGCGGACGCCACGATGGGCTACGACGGCTTCCCCGCGCGGGTGCGGGAGCTGACCGGCGGCGAGGGCGTCGCCGTGGTGTACGACGGCGTCGGGGCGCCCACGTTCGACGGGAGCCTGGACAGCCTCCGGCGGCGCGGCACCCTGGCCCTGTACGGGGCGGCGGGCGGCCCCGTCCCGCCGTTCGACCCGCAGCGCCTCAACCGGGCCGGCTCGGTGTTCCTGACCCGGCCGTCCCTCACCCACTACGTCGCGGACCGCGAGGAGCTGCTGGAGCGCGCCGCCGCCGTCTACGCGTGGGTCGAGTCCGGCGCCGTGAAGGTCCACGTCGGCCGCCGCTACGACCTCGCCGAGGCCGCCGCCGCCCACGCCGACCTGGAGGCGCGGCGGAGCACCGGCAAGCTCCTGCTGATCCCCTGACCGTCCCGGGCCGCGCCGCCGCCTCCCTTAGGCTGGCCCGGACAGACGATCTTCCAAGGAGCGCCGCCCCCCATGACGACGTACGCCGGACCGCTGGAGAAGGACGAGCCCCGCGTTCTCGGCCCGTACCGCCTGCTCGGGCGGCTCGGCCGGGGCGGCATGGGCACCGTCTACCTGGGCGCCGAGCCGGACGGGCGGCGGGTCGCGGTGAAGGTCGTCAACCGGGAGCTGGCCGGGGAGCCGGCGTTCCTCGCCCGGTTCCGCCGGGAGGTGACCGCCGCGCGGCGGGTCCACCGGTTCTGCACCGCGCCGGTGATCGACGCCGAGCTCGACCAGGACCCGCCGTACATCGTCACCGAGTACATCGACGGCCCGAGCCTGGAGAAGGCCGTCCGGGACAAGGGCCCCCTGCCGGGGTCCGACCTGGAGGGCCTCGCGGTCGGCGTCGCCACAGCGCTCGCCGCGATCCACGGCGCCGGGATCGTGCACCGCGACCTCAAGCCCGCCAACGTCCTGCTGTCCTCCACCGGCCCCCGCGTCATCGACTTCGGCATCGCCCGCGCCCTCGACGCCGCCGACGGCCCCACCCGCACCGGCCAGTTCGTCGGGACGCCGTCCTACATCGCGCCCGAGGTGCTGCGGGGCGAGCCGGTCGAGCAGGCGTCGGACGTGTTCTCGTGGGGCTGCGTGGTCGCCTACGCCGGGACGGGCCGCCCGCCGTTCCAGGGCGGCACCGTCGCCGAGACGTTCCGCCGCATCGAGCACGAGGAGCCCGACCTCGCCGGCCTCGACCCGCGGCTGCGCGACGTCGTCGCCGCCGCGCTCGGCAAGGACCCGCGCGACCGCCCGTCGGCGCGGCGGCTGCTCACCCTGCTCGTCGGGCAGGAGAAGGCCGACCTCACCCAGGCCGTGGAGACGATCTCGGAGTCGTGGCGGGGGCCGGATCCGGCCGCGGATCCGGCCGCCGCCCCCGCCGCGGACGGGGAGCGTCCGGCGGCGGTCGGCGTACCGGCTCAGAGTGCCGCGCCCGAGCCCCCCGCGACGGCGGCCCCGGCGGCGCGCGAGCCCGGCCCCGACGAGGAGACGGTCCTGGTCGAGCTGCCGTTCCCGGCCGCCTGGCGCGGCCCGCGGCGCTGGCTCACCCTGCTCCGGGGCCTGCTGGTGATCCCGCACCTGGCGGTGATGCTGGTGATGTACGCGGCCCTGGTGGTCGTCATGCTGCTCAGCTGGCTGGTCATCCCGTTCACCGGCCGGTACCCCCGCGGCCTGTACGCGCTGGTCGTCGGGTGCCAGCGCTGGTCCAGCCGGGTCGTGGCGTACGCGTTCGGGCTCACGGGCGAGAAGCTGCCGCCGTTCCGGACCCTCCCGCGGGCCCGCCGCGCCCCGTCGCCCAGATCGACTCCGCCAACCCACTGAACGCGCTGACGGCTTGGCGCGTCCGAATTACCGTGGACCGCTAGGGTTCTACCGCAAAGACTCCCGATTCCCCTCAGGATCATGATGACCACGCACGCAGGAGAGAACGGGGAGACCCTGCGCCCCGGCGACCCCGGAGAGCTCGGCCCCTACAGGCTGGTCGGGCGGCTCGGCCGGGGCGGCATGGGGACGGTCTACCTCGGCGAGGACCGCGCCGGCCGCCGCGTCGCCGTGAAAATGATCAACCGGGAACTCGCCGGGGAGGGCGCGTTCCGGGAACGGTTCCGGCGCGAGGTCACCGCCGCACGGCAGGTCCGCCGGTTCTGCACCGCGCCCGTGATGGACGCCGAACTGGACACCGACCCCCTGTACGTCGTCACCGAGTACATCGAGGGGCCGACGCTGGAAAGCGCCGTCGCCGAGCGCGGCCCGCTGCCCGGCTCCGACCTGGAGGGCCTCGCCGTCGGCGTCGCCACCGCGCTCGCCGCGATCCACGGCGCCGGGATCGTGCACCGCGACCTCAAGCCCGCCAACGTCCTGCTGTCCTCCACCGGACCCCGCGTCATCGACTTCGGCATCGCCCGCGCCCTCGACGCCGCCGACGGCCCCACCCGCACCGGCCAGTTCGTCGGCACCCCGAACTACCTGCCGCCCGAGCTGCTGCGCGGCGAGCAGGTCTCGCCCGCCTCCGACGTGTTCTCGTGGGGCTGCGTCGTCGCCTACGCCGGGACGGGGCGCCCCCCGTTCGCGGGCAACACGGTCCCGGAGATCTTCTACCGCGTCGTGCACGAGGAGCCGAAGCTCGACGGGCTCGACCCCGCCCTCCGCGACGTCGTCGCCGCCGCGCTCGACAAGGACCCGCAGCGGCGGCCGACCGTCCAGGAGCTGCTCGGACGGCTCGTCGGCAACGGCAAGGCCGACCCGGCCAAGCTCGCCGAGACCGTCCAGGCGAGCTGGCACGCCACCCCGGGCGAGCCGACCGCGGCGGCGCCGACCGCCCCGGCCGCCTTCCAGCAGCCGACCGCTCCGCCCGCGGCGCCCGGCGCCACCCGCCAGGACGCGCGCCCCGCCCCCGGCCCGAGCGGCGGCGGGCTCCCCCGGCGCCCGCTGCTCATCGGCGGCGCCGTCGTGGCGGCCCTCGCCCTGCTCGCCGCCGTGGGGTTCTTCGCGCTGGGCCCGGACGGCCCGCCCGACGACAACCTGGCCATGGCGTTCGCCGACGACTTCTCCAACGAGAACTCCGGCTGGGGCTCCTTCACCGGTGAGTACACCTACACGAACGGCGCCTACCGGATGCAGACCGACGGCAGCGCCGGCTCGCAGTCGCGGGACGTGCCCAAGAACGAGTTCGCCCCCGACCCGATGCTGGCCACGGTCAGCGCCAAGGCCGCCCAAGGGGCCCCCGACGGCATGTACGGGCTCTACTGCCGCTCGGCCGACAGCAACTGGTACCTGTTCCTGGTCCGCAACGACGGCAAGGGCGCGGTGCTCCGCAAGGGCACCAAGGACCGCGGCACCAAGGAGCTCGCCAACCCCGACTCGGTCCCGGGCTTCAGCGAGGGCAAGTCCAACAAGCTCCAGATCGCGTGCGAGAGCGGCAACGACGGCAAGCAGGTCCGGCTGCGGCTCTGGGCGAACGGCGACCAGGTCATCGACGTGACGGACGCCGACCAGCCGCTCGGCAACGGCAAGGTCGGCCTCACCGTCGAGCGGGGCGGCAACGCCGCGCAGCAGATCATCGTCGACTTCGACGACTTCGACCTGTCGAAGATCCTGGAGTAGCCGGGCGGGGGCCGGTCAGGCCGGCAGGTAGCCGTTCGTCCAGCGGGTCAGCTCCGTGAAGACCTGCGTGCGGGCCGGTTCGGCGGACAGCACCAGGTCGTGCAGGCCGCCGTCGATCCGCACGAGCGTGACGTGCCGGCCGATCCGCGGCGCCCACCTCGCCATGTGCTCGACGTCCAGGACGGCGTCGGCGCCCGTCACGTCCAGCACCTTGCGGGTCGGGCGGACGCTGCGCGTCGACGCCATGACCAGCACCGGAACGTCCACGTCCAGGCCGCGGTGCAGGCGCAGCTGCCCCCGGCGGACGGCCGCCAGCCACGCCGCCCGCACCGGGAACCCGGCGATCGGCTTCCAGGCGAGGTCGAAGTCCCACTCGCCCTCGTGGTCGCGGTGGATGCTGCGCGGGTACCGGTCGGACACGCCCGCGGGCAGCTTCGCCTTCGGGAACCGGGGCCGCAGCGCCCGCGCCAGGCCCGCGCCGACCTTGCGCATCACCAGCGGCTCGGCGATGTCCAGGAACGGGCTGTTGAGGAACACGCCGTCGACCAGGCCCTTGCCGCTCGCCCGGTCGGCCCACAGGGCGGCGACAAGGCCGCCGGTCGAGTGGCCGTTCAGCAGGAGCGTGTCGTGCCCGTCCACGTCCCGGACGATCCGCACCGCCTCGTCGATCTCGGGGAAGTAGTCCGACAGGCTCTCGACGTAGTTCGGGGTCTGGTGCGGACGCAGCGAGCGCCCGTACTTGCGCAGGTCGAGCGCGTAGAAGTCGAAGCCGAGGTCGACGTAGAAGTCGGCGAGGTGCCGCTGGAAGAAGTAGTCGACGAAGCCGTGCAGGTACAGCACCGCCCGCCGGGACGGGTCGCCGCCGCCGCGCCGCCGCACGAGCGTCGCCACGACCTCGCCCTCGGCGTCGCGGCCCATCGGCAGCTCGATCGCCTCGTAGCCGGGGCCGAGCACGTCCGCCGTCACGTCCACAATTCCTCCCGCACTCCAATGAACTGATGCCCCATGATCGGACGTCAAAGAGTCTGACCGCAGAACAGACTGAATCACAGCACACCTCCACCCCCGGGAGTCGAGAGATGCAGGCGCCCCTCCGTGATCGAGACCCGCGTCTGCTCGGCCCCTACGTGCTCACCGCCCGGCTCGGCCGGGGCGGCATGGGCACCGTCTACCTCGGCGAGGACGAGGCGGGGCGGCAGGTCGCGGTCAAGGTCATCAACGCGGAACTGGCCGACGACGAGGCGTTCCACGACCGGTTCCGCAGCGAGGTGACGGCCGCGCGGCAGGTCAGCCGGTTCTGCACGGCCGCCGTCCTCGACGCCCGCCTCGACGGCGACCCCCTGTACGTGGTGACCGAGTACGTGAACGGGCCGTCCGTGGAGGAGGCCGTCAAGGCGAACGGGCCGCTGCGCGGCGGCGACCTGGAGGCCCTCGCGGTCAACATCGCCACGGCGCTGGGCGCGATCCACGGCGCGGGGATCGTGCACCGCGACCTCAAGCCGTCCAACGTGCTGCTGTCCCCGACCGGGCCGCGCGTGATCGACTTCGGGATCGCGCGGGCGCTGGACGCCACCGAGGGCCCGACCAGGACCGGCCAGTTCGTCGGCACGCCCGCCTACATCGCGCCCGAGCTCATGCACGGGCGGGAGATCACGCCGGCCGCCGACGTGTTCTCCTGGGGGTGCGTCGTCGCCTACGCGGGCACCGGACGCGCCCCGTTCGGCGGCGGGAACCTCCCGGAGGTCATCAACCGGGTGACGTCCGGCGAACCCGACCTGGACGGCCTCGACCCGGCCGTCCGCGACGTGGTGGCCCGGTCGCTGTCCAAGGACCCCGCCGAACGTCCTGCGGTGAAGCAGCTGATCCAGGCGCTGACCGGCGAGGACGAGCCCCCCGCGACCCCGCCCACGGTCGAACTGCCGACATCGGATCCGAGCCCCGCGCACCCGCAGCCCGGCCTCTCATCCCAGTCCGGCCCCACCCCGCAGCCCGGCCCCACCTCGCAGCCCGGCCCCACTCCGCAGTCCGAGCCCTCGCCGCAGTCTGCTGCCGCCCCGCAGACCGCGCATACGCCGCAGCCCGAACCCTCACCGCAATCCGGCCCCACCGCGCAGAGCAAGCCCCTCCCGCAGTCCGCTGCCGCCCCGCAGACCGAGCCCTCGGCGCAGACCGCGCCTCCGCCCGGGCCCGCGGCCGAGCAGGGGTCCGCGCCTTCGCCGGGGGCCGCGGGCGGGTCCGCGACGAGCGCGCATTCCGTGCCGCTCACGCGTCCGGTCGGCGCGCGGACCCCGGCGGCCCGGGCGAGGAAGCCGTTGCGCCGGTACCGCAACCACGGCCTGCTCGCCGTCGCGGCCGGCGCGGTCGTCGCCGTCTCCGGCGTGATCGGGGCCCTCGGCATCCCGGACGGCGACAAGGCCCCGGCCGCCCCCGGCGCCGCCGCCGTCCTCGGCGACGAACCGCCGGAGGTCAAGGACAAGGTCTTCGACGACAAGTTCAGCCACGAGGACTCCGGCTGGAAGACGGCCACCACACCGGACTGGGACGCGGCCTACCAGGACAAGAAGTACGAGATCCGCGTCCTCCCGGATACCACGCGGACGACCGTCGACGCACCGACGAGCACGACCCCCGACTCGCAGCTCATCGAGGCCGAGGTCTCTCTGCAGGACCCCAACGGCGAGGCGGGGGTGTTCTGCCACGGAGGCACCGGCTACGCGTTCCTCGTCCGCGCGGACGGGCGTGCCCGCATCGCCAAGCTGAGCGTAGGGCAGCCTCAGAGCAGCTGGCAGACGCAGACCGTGACGAGCGGCACCATCCCCAAGCCGCGCGACGACAACCGCGTGCAGGCCGCCTGCGTCAAGCGGAAGGACGGCAACATCGACCTCGCGATGTGGGTGAACGGCGAGCCGGTCGCGTCGTCCGCCGCCACCCCGCCGGCCGGCGTCCCCGGCTGGAGCGGCCTGGTCGTCCTCCGTGCCGAGGGCGCCACCGGGCAGCTGCGGGCGGTCTTCGACGACTTCTCGCTCTGCGCGGTCTGAACCGGCCGGGCCCTCAGTCCTTGCGGCCGGTCGCCGCGACGGTGACGCCGAGGCCGATCATCATCAGGCCGCCGGTGCCGCCGATGGCCGCGAGGCGCCGCGGCGACCGGGCGAACCAGTCGCGGGCCGTCCCGGCCGCGAGGCCCCACACGCTGTCGCAGAACAGCGCGATCACCGCGAAGACCGCGCCGAAGACGATCATCTGGAGCGCGACGTGCCCGTTCTCGCGCACCACGAACTGCGGCAGGACGGCCGCGAAGAAGACGGTGGTCTTCGGGTTGGTCATGCCCACGATGAATCCCTGCAGCAGCGCCCTGCCGCCGCCGCGCTCCGCCTCGCTCCCGGCGATCGCCTCCTGGAGCGAGCGCCGGTGCCGGATCGCCTGCACCCCGAGGTAGACGATGTAGACCGCGCCCACGATCTTCAGCACGGTGAACACGATGACGGAGCGTTCCACGATCGAACCGATGCCCACCGCGACGGCCGAGGTCAGTACCAGGGCGGCGAGCACCCCGCCGACCACGCCCGCCAGCGCGGTGCGCCGGCCGTGCGCCAGCGCGCGGCCTACGACGAAGAGGACCGACGGTCCGGGGATCAAGATGATGGCCAGCGCCATCGCGGAGAAGGCCAGAAGCTGATGAGTCGACACCATGGACGGCACGGTACGCATCCCGGCCAGGGCGTCCCACTCAATTTTCCGGGGGCCGCGGCCGGGCTCAGACCGCGAGGACGTCCCAGGCGCCGCCGCGGCGGACCAGGAGGTTGTGCGTGAGAAGGGTCCCGGCGGGGACGTCCCACACCGGGTCGGAGGCGGTTTCGTCCCCGCGGTCCTCGGCCCACACCTGCGCGACCGCCCAGCGGAGCTTGTCGACACCGTCCGGATGCCCGGTGCCGGACGCGACGAACACGTCCCGCGCGGGCGCCGCGACGACGAGGTCGCCGTCCACGTCCTGCGCCAGCTTCTCCAGGAAGCCCTCGTCCAGCAGCAGGCCCGACTCCAGGCTCCCGCTGCGCGCGGAACCGCCCAGCGACACCGTCACGGCGCGCGCGTCCGGGTACCAGCTGAGGCTCAGCTCGGGACGCAGGTCGCGCAGGTTGATCACCGCGTGGCGGCGCAGCTCGCCCGGCGCGACGCCGAGGTCGGCGCAGTGCCGCCGCGCCACGTGCTCGTAGCGGCGGCCGGTCGGGGCGCCCTCGTCGGCGATCTCCAGCGCGTAGGTGACGTACAGGTCGGCGGCGAACGGGTCGCGGATCGGCTCCTCGTCCGCCGGGAGCGGGAACTCCAGCTGGACCTCGGCCGGGACCCGCGCCTTCATCAGCGGGACGATCAGCTTGGACCGCGGGTCGGTCACGGGGCGTTCCTCCTGGTGCTCTGCGCGTACGAGTGGATCACCTTACCGCCGCGGAGGGCGGTTCCGGGGCTCCGCCGGGCGGGACGACGGGCAGGCCGCCGGGCGCCCCGCCCTCGATGATCCGCCACACGGCCTCGGTGTCCATGTGCTCCTCGACGAGGTCGCCGAGCGCGTCCAGGGTCGTCTCCCGCAGCGCCTCGAACGACACGTCCGGGGCCGGGACGAAAGCCCTTCCGGCGGCTTGGGCCACGTCCGCGAGGAACGCCCTCCGGAAACCGTCGTTCTCCATGGCGCCGTGCCAGGTCGTCCCCCAGACGGAGCCTTTCCGGCAGCCGTCGAGGAAAGGCTCTCCTTGCGCGGTCACGATGCCGTGGTGGATCTCGTAGGCGTGCACGGGTTCCCCGTACGCGCTCCCTTCCGGCCGCCCGAGGGTCTTCTCCTTCTTGAACTCGACTCTCGCGGGAAGGAGGGCGAGGCCCCTCGTCCTCCCCTCCTTCGACTCGACGTCGTCCACGATCTCTTCGGCGAGCATCTGGTAGCCGCCGCAGATACCGAGCACCGGCCGTCCCGCTTCGGCCCTTCTCCGGACCTCCTCCGCCATTCCCCGCTCGCGGAGCCACGCCAGATCGGCGACCGTGGCCCGGGTGCCCGGCAGCACCACCAGATCGGCCTCCGCCAGATCCCCGGCGCTCGCCGCGTACCGGACGACGACGCCGGGCTCGCAGGCCAGGGCGTCCAGGTCCGTGAAATTGGAGATGCGCGGGAACCGGACGACGGCGATGCGCAGCGTCTCCTTCCCGTACGGCCCTTTCGCGTCGGGCCGCGGCGCGTCCAATGCCAGGGTGTCCTCGGAATCGAGATACAGCCCGAGCTTCCAGGGCAGGACGCCCAAAGTGGGCCGCCCTGTAAGCATCTTGAGCTGCTCCAGCCCGGGCGCCAGAAGCTCTTCCGCCCCCCGGAACTTGTTGATGACGAATCCCGCGATCAGCGCCTGGTCAGCGGGCTCCAGCAGGGCGACCGTGCCGTAGAGCGCCGCGAAGACACCGCCCCGGTCGATGTCGCCGACCACCACCACAGGCAGATCCGCGGCCCGCGCCAGCCCCATGTTCACGATGTCGCCGCCCCGCAGATTGATCTCGGCGGGACTCCCGGCCCCTTCGCAGACGACGACGTCGTACTTGGCCCGCAACTCGTCAAGGCTCTCCAGCACGACGCCCTTGAGCCATTCCTTGTGCGCCCCGTATTGCAGGGCGTCGACCTCCGCGACGGGCCGTCCCAGCACCACGACCTGGCTTCTGCGGTCGCTCCCCGGCTTGAGGAGCACCGGATTCATCAGTGCCGCGGGCTCCACACCCGCGGCCTGCGCCTGCATGTACTGCGCCCGCCCGATCTCGGCCCCGTCGCTCGTCACCATCGAGTTCAGCGACATGTTCTGGGCCTTGAACGGCGCGACCTTCACGCCCTGCCGGGCCAGCCACCGGCACAGCCCCGCCGTGACGACGCTCTTGCCCGCGTCGGACGTGGTCCCGGCCACCAGCAGCCCGCTCACCGCACGCTCCAGACCACGGCCGCCGCCGCGAACGTCACCACCGCGGAGAGCCGGACGGCCCTCCGGATGTCCCGGACCTCGGGGGCCCGGCCGTCCCCCATCTCGGGCCGGTGCTCGACCCGTCCGCCATAGGCGTTGACCCCGCCCAGCCTCACCCCGAGCGCCCCGGCGAAAGCGGCCTCGCACCGTCCGGCATTGGGGCTCGGATGCTTCGCCCCGTCCCTTCTCAGAACGCGCCAGGCCTCCCGTCCCGAACAGAGGGCGACCAATCCCCCGGTGACCCTCGCCGGAACCCAGTTGGCGACATCATCGAGCTTCGCCGCCGCCCACCCGAACCGCTCGTACCTCGGATTCCGATACCCCACCATGGCGTCAAGCGTGTTCACGGCCCGGTACATGAGCAACCCCGGAATGCCCGCCACCGCACCCCACACCAAAGGCGCGATGGACGCGTCCGACGTGTTCTCGGCGACCGACTCCACCACCGCACGGCTCAGAGCACGGGCGTCCAGCCCCCGGGGATCCCGCGCGCACAGATGGGAAAGCCGCTTCCTTGCGGCCTCCACATCTCCCCGCTCCAGCACCCGCGCCATATAGAGCCCTTCGCGGCCCAACGACGTCCCCCCGAGCACGGCCCAAGTGACCCCGGCAGTCACAAGGCAATGCACGAGGGGCCGCCGACTCGCCCGCTCAAGCGCGACTCCCGCAACCCCGGCGCCCCCCACCAGAGCCCCGACATAGACAGCACCCCGCCAGCGCGAATCCCCATAGATCCAGCGCTCCGCCCCGGACGCCACCCGACCGAACCCGGCCACCGGATGCCACCGCTTCGGATCCCCGAGAACCGCGTCCAGCGCGACCCCGAGAACCAGCCCCTCACCAGAGACGCGCATCAAGTTCATCCCAGTGCCGCTCCAGCCAATCCTGCGCCCGCCGTATCCGCGGCCCCGCGCCGCCCTGCCAGATCCGCGCCCATCCCCCACCGCGCTCCGCCTTCTCCCGCATCGCCCGGTAGGACCGCTCGAACCGCACCCGCGCCGCCGGCAGCACCTCCCGCCGCCGCTCCGGCTCCAGCCCGTAGGCATCACAGAAGATCCGCAGCCGCCGCCCCACATCCGCCCCGTAAAGCACAGCGTCCCGATCGGCGGGATCCTCGATGGGCCCCCAGTGCCGCAGCGCGGTGACCACGTCGAACACCCGCGTGGTAGGCCGCGCCAGGTCAAAATCGATCAACGCGACCGGCTGCCCGCCCCGAAAGACCACGTTCTCCGGAGTCACATCGCAATGCCCGATGACCTCGGGCTCCCCGTCCAGGTTGGACGTCTCCGCGTCCCACGGCGCCCCCACCGGCGCCTCATACGACGCGACGGCCTCGTGGTACCGCCTCAGCAGCCGCGCGACGCCCCGCAGCGCGTCCTCGGAGACGACCCCCGCCCCCAACGGCCGATGCGGCACCTCCCCGGGCACCCAGCTGAGCACCTCACGCCCCAGCTCGTCGATCCCCAGCACCCGCGGCGCCCCGTCGAACCCCACGGCCTCCAGATGCCGCAGCAACCCGTGGACCGCCGGACTGTGCGCGCGCAGCGGCCGCCGCACCGTCTCCCCGACCCGCACCACACCCTCCGACACGGCCCCACCGGAGAGCGGCACCTCGATGTTCACCGCCACAGCAACCCAAGATAGAACCCCCACCCCAGCGGTAACGCCGTTATGGATGTGGAGCCGGACGACGCGCACCCTTACACTGTGTCCCGGCGTCCCGCCGGGCGCCGAGCGCCCGTAGCTCAGCTGGACAGAGCATCGGACTTCTAATCCGACGGTCGCGGGTTCGAATCCTGCCGGGCGCGCCTTTGTCTGACCTGCAGTCCTACCGCTGCCAAGATCCCGACTTCTGTCCCGGTACGTCCCCGCGTCCGCTCGATGTTCGTTCGCCTGTCGCCGTCACCCCCCGCGAATCGCTGCGATCAGCCTGACTGCATCGGGATCCAGTAGCTCATCACCTGGTGCAGGCGCCGGCGGTGGTCCGCGATCCAGCCGTCCGGCGGGACGAGCGGGACCCGCACGGTGACCATGGATCCGCCCCCGTCCTCCACGACCACCTCCGGACAGTCGCGCTCGCCAGTGAGCTGGATGAAGACGGACGGGCCCCGACTCATCTCCATCCAGGCGGCGTCCTCGCCTGCGTCGAGCCGGTCCAGCGCGTCGGCCCAGCTCTCCAGCCTCGAAACGTACAGCGCCAGGTCGATACGGCCGGACACGAAGGGCGTCTTGACGACGATCTCGGCGTCGAGTCCGGCGGCCCACCCGGCCGCACGTCCCAGCACGTTGACCGTGACGCTGTTCCCCTCGTCGTCGGCGAGGGAGATCAACTCCCTCGGGGGGCCGTCGCCCATGGCTGCCCTTTCGTCGGCGATCGGTGACAGATCCTCGCCCGGCCGGAGGACGACTTCCACCTCATTTTGAGGGCGGTTCCACGGCCACCCGAAGGACGCACCTGGAGCCGCCGCGGACACCGTTGCCAGCGCTCTGAGCCACCGAGGTGCAGGTGTGGCGGTCGGCGGGACATGCTGGAATTACCCAGCATGTCCCGCGGCATTGGCAACTCCACACCGCTCGTTTATCTCAACGAGGCTTCTCTTCAGTGTGGTGCGTGGTGCGTTTCCGGGCTTTGATCGACGCTGCCGGGCGTAGGCCGACGATGAAGGATTGCGCTCCGGAGATGCGGACGCCTTGGACGTGGACCGGGGTGAGGCCGTGCCGGATGGCGTCGGTCAGGGTCTCGGAGGTGGGCAGGAGGAGCACGGCCGTGCCGTCCGGGACCAGTACGCGGCGAAGCTCCGTCCACCAGCGGGACGGGGAGCCGGCGAGCAGCCCGCGGGGGTGGACCTGGACGCCCCAGGGCGGGTTGCACAGGACGCGGTCGACGCTGGCGTCGGGGAGAGGGAGGCGGCCTGCGTCGCCACGGTCCACGCGGACGGGTAGGGCGGCGGCGTTCGCCCGTGCGGCCGCGACGGCGTCGGGAGAAAGGTCGAAGCCGTACAGGCGGGCGCCGGGCCGGGCGAGCGCGGCCTCGATCAGCAGGGTTCCGGCGCCGCAGCACGGGTCCAGGACGGTGTGGTCCGGGCGGATGTCGGCCAGCACCGCCATGGCCGCGGCCAGCGGCGGGTGCAGCGTGCCTTTGATCATCCGCTGCTTGTAGGCGCGGCGGTGCAGCGGCCGGTCGCCGACCCGCATCATGAGCGCGGCGTGCGTTCCGTCCAGGGTCAGCCGCCACCCCCAGTACCCCGGCGGGGGCGCGGCGCCCGTGCGCCGCGAGTGGTAGGGGACGCCGAGCCGCTCGGCCAAAGCCTTGCCCACGACATCCTCAGCGTCGTACCGGTTGAAGGTGCGCGGCCCGAGGAAGGAGGCGGAGACATCGATGCCCGGCACCTGGGCCGGGGCCTGCGTCAGTGCGCGGCGCAGGCGCACCAGGAGATCGGTGTCGGCCAGGGCGGCTAGCTCGGCGAGTGCAGGCAGGCCATGCTTCGTCGTCCCGATGTCGGACCGCCGCGCGGCCGACAGGAACAAGTCGTCGGCTGTGCGCAGCGCCGGGACCGGCCGGGCCGAGCGGAGACGGAAGTGGACCTCGCGATGGCCGAGGCGGGTGACGGAGCCGAGCTCCGACTCCAGGACCTCGGCGGCGACCGCGGACTCCAGCCCGCGTACGCAGCGGGCGACCAGATGGGTGCGCGGAATGCGCATGATGATCGTTCTTCTCCCACGTCAGCACCCGGGGCAGCGCTCCGCCGCCCCGCCTCGCCGACGACGGGTGAACCTCGCTTCGCCGGCGGCGTGCTAACGCAGGTGGAAGAAGAACGTCATGGGCAGCAGTTTAGACCTTTCTCCGCATCCGCCTCCCGGCTAAAAATCGAAGGCATCCCGGACCTCCTGGAGAAGGTCGCAGTAGTCGGTTCCGAAGGCGCGCGCTGCACCTCCGGGTCGGCCGCGGCTATCGCCTCGCTCACGTCGCGGTCGAGCCGCGCCGCGGCCAGCGCGTTACCCGACAAGCGCCGAAGCCGCTCGCTGGGCAGGCGTCCGCTCCATGACCGCGCCTCAGCCCGCAGCCTGGCCTGCTCCCCCTCGCGGGCTTTCTCCACTTCGGCCGTCGAACAGGACTCGCATGATCGATTCCCGATACCCCTGATGGAAGGTCGTGCCGAGTCTGTCGCCTCTCACCGACAAACCAGGTCTTCCTCCGCTTGCGCTCCAGACCGGCTAGAGCCTGTGCCGGTCAAGAGGCGGTCTTGGTGTTCGGTGAGGGAGGCGAAGGCTCGGGTTTTGCGGAGGTCGGGTCTAGGTCTTTGTGCGGGGGGTTCTGGGGCTCGGGTTCGGGGGGTACGCGTACCAGCCAGATGGCGCACACGGCGGTGACCGCGCCCATGAGGATCAGCAGGACCCGGTAGTCGACGACCAGGGACAGTGCCACGCCGAGGGCGATGGAGACGGTCTGCGGAGTGCTGACGACGCCCATCGCCGCGGTCAGGGCTCGGCCGCGCAGAGCGTCGGGCGTTCGTCGCTGCACCGCCATGACCAGGCCGACGGTCGTCCAGCACATGCCGAACCCGAAGAGGAACGCCCCCACCGCCACCGGGGGGATGGAGGGTGCCAGATAGACCAAGGACGCCACCGTGACCAGGGCGATGCCCAGCATCACCGTGCGCAGGTCGCCCACGCGGCGGATGGCGGCGCCCGCCGACAGGCCGGCACAGATCGCGCCCGCGCCCTGCACGCTGCTCAGCACGCCGACGAACGCGGGAGCGCGGTGAAGCCCGTCGTCGACGATGGAGAAGATGAGGGTCTGGGAGAAGCCCGTCACCAGCATGGCAAGGCCCAGGGCGCCCACCAGCGTGCGCAGCGGCGAGGACCGGTAGAGGTGGCGCAGGCCCGAAAGCATCTCTTCGCGCAACTCCAGTGCACCGGTGACGTGGCGCTGGTCGCCGGGCGCCCGGATGAGCCACACGCATACCGCGGCCACCAGGAACGTCGCAGCGTCCAGCAGAGCCACTACGTGGCCGCCCACCACTGTGAACAACGCCGCGCCGAAGAGGGGAGCCAGCAGCTTCACTCCGTCGGCGGAGGTCTGCAGCAGGCCGTTGGCGTCGGGGAGCGCGTCCTCGTCCACGATCGCCGGGACGAGGGCGGCCTGGGTGGCGGTGATGATCACAGCGGCGATGCCGTAGCAGAGGATGATCGCGTACAGCAGCCAGACCTGGCCCTCGCCGCGCACCAGCAGGCCGAGCAGCATGACGCCCGCCATCGCCAGGTTGGTCGCGATGAAGATCTGGCGCCGCGGGAACCTGTCGATGAGCACCCCGGCGAACGGGGCGAACAGGAACGGCAGGGCGACGAAGAAGAACGCACCGCCCGCCGCGGCATTGCTGCCGGTCAGCTCCTTGACCCAGATGCCGAAGGCGATGATTAGTGCCCGGTCACCAAGGGTCGATAAGGACTGTCCGATGATCAGGAGCCGGAACCCGCGATTGGTCAGCAGAACTCTCACAGGCGACCTCCTCCTCGGCGGTGAGGCGGAACTACAAGATCATGCCACGGAGGATCCTGCGGGCATATCGGAGATCATGGCCGGATCCGGAACCTTGCAATTCCGCGTTGCTCATTTACCATCGGAAAAGATCATGTGTCGGACGATCTCCGGACACCTGAGCGACAGCGCCGTCGTCCTCCCGGCAACCCGGACGGGACGCGACGAACGGGCTCGAGGCCGCTCGCCGGTAGCAGTCCGTGCGAGGAGGTCGATATGTCGGAGGCGCCGGTCGCGGATCCGGCCGCGGGACTCGCGGAGCCCGCGGCGCTGCTCGATCCCTACTCCCTCTTCGGCCGCCTTCGCGAGAGCGCCCCCGTCTACCGCAGCACCTTCCTCGACTCCTGGGTGATGACCGGGTACGACGACTGCGCCGCGGTGCTGCGCGACACGGAGTCGTTCGCCTCGGACTGGCGCCGGATCGGGGAGGTCGTGCCGGAGCCGTTGCTGAGCATCCAGTCGCTCGACCCGCCCGAGCACACGGCCATCCGGCACTTCATGGTCGACGCGGTCCGCGGTCTCGACCCGGGCATGCTGCGCGAGCGCATCGCCGCGCAGGTCCGCGCCCGCGCCGAGCGGCTGCGCGCGAGCGGGGAGTTCGACTGCATGTCCGAGTTCACCGCGCCACTCGCGCTGGACACCATCACCGCGGTCCTCGGGGTGCCGCCCATCGACGCCGCGTGGTTCCTGCCCGTGTCGCAGACGATCGTGGACGGCATGGACGCCGGGATCTGGCCGGAGACCGCCGAGCCCGCCGTACAAGCCCGCGCTGAGCTGGCCGAATACACCGGCCGTTGGCTGGACGACCCGCCGGCGGACGGGCTGGTGGCGCATGTGGCGGCCAAGGCGCCCGGCTCCGGCATCGCCCGCCCGGTGCTGCTGAACACGCTCCGGGCCGTCCTGCACGCGGGGTTCGAATCGGCGGGGCGGCTGCTCGGCAACGCTCTGGTGGTTTTGCTGAGCGCACCGGACACTTTGGCACGTTTCGCCCAGGCTGACCTGTCACGCGCGGTGGAGGAACTGGTCCGGTACGTGACGCCGGTGCAGGCCGACGGACGGGCGTGTGTACGGGAGACGCGCATCGGCGGCCATGTCATCGCGCCCGGCGAAGCGGTGACGCTGATGCTGGCCGCCGCGAACCGGGATCCAGCCAAGTTCGCCGAGCCCGACGAGTTGGACTTCGCCCGCCATCCCAACCCGCATCTGGGGTTCGGCCGGGGCGCCCACTCCTGCCTTGGGCAGTCTCTGGCAGTCCTCCAGGCACAGGTCGTCCTCGGCCTGCTCGCGACCGAGTTCCCAGGCATCCGCCTTGTCGGCGAGCCCGTCTACCACCGGAACCTCACGCTGCGAGGCGTGGCCCGACTCAGAGCCCGCCTCGGTTGACCGGCCTCAGATCCGCCTTTACAGAAAGGAGGTGGAACGGATGCGTTACATCCACTGAGTGATGTAGAGGGTGCCCGGCATATCGGGGCACGCGCTTCCACCTGCCCCGATATGCCGGGCACGCACTATTCACCACACCGCCGGCCTCAGAGACTCTCTGCACATATCAACGTGGCTTCTTTTTCTTGGCCTCACCTGTTTTTCTGGAGCGCTGATGAGGGTGTTCGTACGCACGAAAACCGCCTTGGTAACCGGCCTCGTCACCATGACGGCCACCATCCTTTCGGCCGCTCCACCGTCGGCGACCTCCCATGCCGCCGCCACCACAGCCCACGCGGCGTCCGCCCATGGGGCGGCAGGGCATTCGGGCGAGCCGTGGCTGGCGCGGCTGTTGGCGGGGTCCACCAGCGGCGGCGACGCGTGGCGGCACCTGCGTGTCCTTGACCGGATCGCCGCGGAGAACGGCGGGGTGCGCGCCACCGGCACGCCGGGGTTCGAGGCCTCCGCGCGCTATGCCGCCAAGGTGCTCACCGACGCCGGCTACCGCGTTCACCAGCAGCAAGTGCCGTACACCGACTATCGGGTCGACGCGGAGAGCGCGACGGTGATCGCGCCCGCCGCCCGGCAGGTGCGCGCGCTGGTCATGCGCTTTTCACCCGTGACCCCGCCCGGCGGTCTCGACGCGCAGCTCGTCGTGCCCCGGGCCACGACGGACGCCACCGCCGGATGCTCCGCCTCCGACTACGACGGGCTGCCCGTGTCCGGATCCATCGTGCTCGTCCAGCGCGGATCCTGCGGCTACACGGCGCAGCAGCGCGTCGCCGCCGGGCTCGGCGCGCGGGCGATGCTGATCTACCTGTCCACGCCGAGCCCGAACAACATCTACCGGCTGCACGCGTTCAACCCGCAGGCGTTCACCATCCCGGTGGCCAGCGTCACGCAGGCGCAGGCCGAACAGCTCGCCCAGGAGGCCGCGCAGCACGAGGTGCGGCTGCGCCTCGACCTGCGCGGGCACGAGGTCACGGGCGTCACCACCAACCTGATCGCCGAGACGCGCGGCGGCGACGACCGCACCGTCATGGCCGGCGCCCATCTGGACAGCGTGACCGAAGGACCCGGCATCAACGACAACGCCGCCGCGGCCGCCGCGCTGATGGCGACCGCGTTGCGGCTGGCTCCCCACCAGGACAAGGTGCGGCACAAGGTCCGGTTCGCGCTGTGGGGGGCCGAGGAGCTCATCGACGTCGGCTCCAACTACTACGTGGGCAACCTGTCACCGGCCGAACGCGCCAAGATCGCGCTCTACCTCAACTTCGAGCTGATCGCCGCGCCGAACGGGGTGCGGTTCGTCCTCGACGGGGACGCGAGCGAGCAGCCGCCGGGCACCCCGCCGGGCCCGGCGGGCTCTCAGGTCGTGGAGAAGGTCTTCAAGGACTACTTCGACCGCGCCGGACTCCCCTACGAAAGCCACGACCTGCGGGCCGTCGGCTCCGACCACGAGCCGTTCGCGGCCGCGGGCATCCCGGTCGGCGGCCTGAACGGCGGCGTCCTCGGGGTCAAGACCGCCGCGCAGGCGGCGCGGTTCGGCGGGGTGGCCGGGCAGCTGTACGACCCCTGCTACCACCAGCCATGCGACACGATCGGCAACCTCGACCGCCGGGCGCTCGATGAGAACGTGCCCGCCATCGCGTGGGCCGTGGGCCGCTTCGCCCTCGACGTCTCCGACCTGCCCGCCGCCGGCGCCCAGGAGTAGCGACCATGACGACGTACCCCCAGGCCATCGAACCGCTGACGGATCCGCCCGCCGCCTACCCGCCGTCGTCGCCGATGCGGCTCAGCTTCGACGCCGATGCGCTGCGCGCCGACCTCGACCGGCTGCGGCACCAGCGGTGGCGCGCCCAGCGCGCCTACAGCCAGGACGGCGCCGCCACGGAGTCCGGCGTGGACTGGCGCATCCTGCCGCTGCGCAGCGTCGGCGGCGATCCGGTACGGACCGACCCGGGCGGCGCGGGCCTGACCGACTTCGCCGACACCCCGTGGCTGGCCGAAGCCCCGGCCCTCGCACAGGTCATCGACGCTATACCGGCACCGGTCCGGGGCGTACGGCTGATCGCCCTGGGCGCGGGTGCGACCGTCCACGAGCATCGCGACTACAAGTACGGGTTCGAACGCGGACTCCTGCGGCTGCACGTGCCGATCGACACCGACCCGGACGCCGTCGTGGTCATCGACGGCGTGTCCGAGCACTGGACGGCAGGACGGTTGTGGTTCGGCGACTTCGGCCGAAGGCACTACGTGGCGAACGGCGGGGACCGCCCTCGGGTGCACATGGTGCTCGACTGCCTGGTCAGCCGGGAGGTCGTCGGCTTGTTGCCGGACGAGTTCCTGGAACAACTGCCGCTGAGCGAGGTGATGTTCGCCCGCGACCCGGTGCCGCTCAGCGCGTCCGAACGCGACCGGTTCTGCTGCCGGTTCCGGCTGCCGGGCGACTTCGCGCAGTGGTCGGAGGAGGAGGTCGAGGCCAGGCCCGACAGCGACGCCTCGGTCCTGGTGGACGGGGACCGGCTCGTCCTCGCCGTCGACGGCGAGCCCGCCTTCGGCCTGGTGCATCTCGGGCTGGGCGAGTTCCGCCTGACCGGCTGGAGCGAGGAACGCACCATCGCCATCGAGTCAACCGGCCAGGTGCGGATCAGGGAACGCGCCGGCCGCGCTCTCCGCGAGTGGACACGACAGGCGCAGTTCACCCACGACGGTCGGACGGCGCCGGCCACGCACGATCGTCGTTCCGGCCAGACAGGCAGGTGACTCGCATGTCCTCCCCCGCCCGGGTCGCTCCGCTCGGTACCGACCCGTACGCCTTCCAGCCCGGTTACTACGATCTCTTCCGCGCCTCCCGTGGCGAGGGCGCCCTCCCCGACCCCCGGTTCTTCGCCGGCCGCGCACCCGAGGGCGGACACGCGCTGGAGATCGGCGCGGGTACCGGCCGGATCACGCTGGCCGTGGCCGAGCGAGCCGCCACCGTAGTGTGCCTGGAGCGGTCGGCGACCATGCGCGCGGTGCTGCTGGCCAAGCTCGCCGAACGCCCGCACCTGCGCGACCGCGTCACCGTGCTCGACCGCGCGGCGCCCCATTTCGACCTGGCCCGCCGGTTCGACTTCGTGTACCTGGCGGGGGTGCTGGAGCACGTGCCGCCCCCCGAACGGCCCGCGCTCTTCGACGCGATCGCCGAACATCTGGCCGAGGACGGCGAGGTGGCGATGGACATGGTGCTGTCAGAACCCGTACCGGACTGGCCGGAGCACGTCACCGACGAGGCCACCCTCGGCGACTGCCGGTACGAGATGTCATGCGAGGCGCGGCCCGACGGCGACGACCATGCGCATCTGCGGTTCGTCTACCGCACGTACCACCAAGGCGATCTGGTGGCGACCGAAGTGGTGGAACGCGCCCACTACCTGCACCGGCCGGACGCCGTCGTCGCCGACCTGGCGGCGGTCGGGCTGACCCCGACGGCCGGAACCGCCCTCCGCCCCGTCGCCAACGGCGAAGACCCCGGCACCCTGGTCGCCCGCCGTACGACCTGACCGGCCCAACCGTCATCCACTTCGTCCTGAGGAGAGTTCGCGTGCAGGTCATCGGCATCGGTTTGCTCCGAACTGGTACGACTTCACTCGCGCTGGCACTCGACCGGCTCGGGTACGGCCCCTGCTACAACATGCGGGTCCTCAACGCCGAGCCGGAGCGGGCCGCCGACTGGGCCGCCGCGATGGACGGGCGGACGGTCGACTGGGGGAAGGTGTTCGCGGGCTACGGCTGCGCCGTCGGCTCGCCGACCACCGCGTTCTGGCGCGAAATCGTCGACGCGTTCCCGGACGCCAAGGTGGTGCTCACCGTCCGCGATCCGCAACGCTGGTACGACAGCGCCGCGCAGACCATGGCCGCAGTGCTCGCCAAGCCGCCGCTCCTGGTGCGGATGCTGAGCTGGCGGGGCCCGCGCCGACCCGATCCCGAAGCGGAGGTCCTCGACCGCGTGCAGCGGACGACGTGGCACCTTGAGATCGGCGGGCCGTTCGGCGAGCGCGCGGAGATGGCCGAGAGATTCGAACGGCATGTCGCCGAAGTGAAGGCGTACGTGCCCGAAGACCGGCTGCTGGTGTTCGAGGTCAAGGACGGCTGGGAGCCGCTGTGCGCCTTCCTCGGCGTCCCGGTCCCCGACGAGCCGTTCCCCCGCGAGAACGACGCGGCCACCTTCAAACGACGCCAACGCCAGGCCCTGAAGAAAACCCTGGCCCCCCGAATCCTCGCCACCCTCGCCACCACCGCGCTAGCGACCGGCGCCGCAATCACCTGGGCCCTACACCGCAAACGCCAACCAACCTAACCCAAAGGCTCCTCGCCCCCGAAGTACCGGGACGCCGACCGAGCAGTCGTGGCCACCACGCCCGTGGCGGGGCCAGGCGATCTCCTTCCGCTGCTCGCCTTCGCCATCGCGGCAGCCGCCGGCGACGGTCCGGAACGTCACCAACCCGCAACCCCAGCACGGAGCTCACCCGCCAAGCCGGAAGATCGACGGCCTGCCCCCGGTCTGAGGATGTCCCTGCCCAACTGCCCAGGTCAGAGTGCCGTCCGTTCTGACTGTCCAGCACCATCCGCGAGACCTGTCAGAGGTTGCGGCGCCCCACTCGAACAAAATGGAGTCCTGCTACGCGAACTCTTCTCGATCCACCCAATCTTGAACGATCCCAAGAATGACTGTAAGGTCCTCGCGATCCTCAACTCTCCGATGCTCGGATCGAACCTCCCCCATACCGACATCGGCCAAATCGATCTCCACCTGCCCATCACTCCAGATCACGACCTGCCCAACGAGTCCGCGCTCTCAAGAATCCAGCCGATAGACCGGGGGTCACGGTCCAGCGGGGCTACCTCGATCTCCGACCTGATGGTCCGATCAGGCCGTTTGGCATCCTCCTCAGCGATCCATGCTCAAGCCGATTCCAGCAGGTCAGATCCTCTTAGACGTCATCTCATTTGGCGAGTCGGCAGTGACAGATAAGGGTGGCGGCGATGCCGACGAAGGCCAGGAAGTGCTCGGGCTTGCGTTCGTAGCGGCGGTGCAGGCGGCGGCAGCCGCTCAGCCAGGACACCGTCCGTTCCACCACCCAGCGGTGCCGCCCGAGCCGGTCGGAGGACTCGATGCCGCGGCGCGCGATGCGCGGGGTGATGCCCCGCCCGCGTAGCCAGTGCCGCAGGTCGGCGTAGCCATAACCCTTGTCGCCGTGCAGCTTGGCCGGGCGGCGCCGGCGCGGCCCGCGCCGGGAGCGGACCGGCGCGATGCCCCGCACCAGCGGCTCCAGCGGCTCCAGCGCGAGTTTGTCGTGGGTGTTGGCCGCTGAGATTCCGACAGACAGGGGCAGTCCGGCACGATCGGTCAGCAGATGGATCTTCGACCCACGTTTGCCGCGGTCGACAGACATCCGATCTTCGTAGTGTGTCAAGCGGCGGCGGCGAGGCGGGGGCCGAAGGCTTGTTGGTCGTCGTAGGGCGTGCCGGTTTGGAGGCAGTGGAACAGGCATCCGAGCATGCGGTTGAAGGTGTTGCGCAGGGCGCTGGAGTGGCGGTCGCCGACGTTGCGGCGGTGGTCGTAGTGGGCTCTGGGCCCGGCGGCTTGAAGTGAGGCAAACGCCCACACGTAGCCGGCCGCTGCGAGCCTTTGGTTCTTGACCTTGCGGTGGTGCACCACTGTGGACTTGCCGGAGGCGCGGGTGATGGGCGCGGATCCGGCGTAGGCCTTCAGCCGTCTGGCGTCACGAAGCGTTCGCGGTCGTCGCCGATCTCGGCCAGGACCCTGGCGCCGGTGAGGTCGGCCAGGCCGGGGAAGCTGGTCACGATCGAGGCGTCGGGATGTTGGTGGAAGACCTCGCTGGTGGCCTGGGCGAGTTCGTCGGCGGCCCGGCAGGCGGCATCTGTCTGGCGCAGTAGTGCCAGCGTCTGCTTGCCGAAGGCGTTCTCGACCATCGGGAGCTGGCGCATCTGCTCTTCGCGGAAGATCGAGTGGAGCCGGTCGGCCCAGGACTGCAGGTTTCGCTCACGCCCGGCGCGGCGCAGCGCGGTGATGATGCGCGGCTTGGTGAGTTTGGCCGCCTTGGCCGGGGTCGGTGCCAGGGCCAGGACGGCACGGGCTTCGCGGCTGGTCAGCCCGATGTTCTTGACCTGGAAGGCTTTCAGGGCGGCGGGGAAGTACTCGCGCAGCAGGGAACGGAGCTGGTTGGCCAGCTGCTGGCGGCTCCAGACCGCGTCCTGCTGGGCTCGGGCCAGTACCGCGATCGCCTGGACCAGTTCGGAGTCGGCGGGCAGCGGCCGGTGGTGGACGGCGTCGACCCGCAAGATATTCGCCAAGGTCATGGCATCGGCATGGTCGCTCTTGGACCGGGCGACGGTGTGGCGTTCCCGATAGCGGGCGACAGCCAGCGGGTTGATGGCATAGACCTTGCGGCCGCTGGCCCGCAGGCAGGCGACCAGCAGGCCGCGGCCCGTCTCGATCGCAACCGGGATCGGCTCTTGGGGAGTGTCGCCATGCGCCGCGAACAACTCCAGCAGCGCCTTCCATCCGGCGGCGTCGTCCAGGATGCGCTTGCGTGCAATCAGCTTGCCGTCTTGGTCGAGCAATGCGACGTCGTGGTGCTTCTCGCTCCAGTCGATCCCGCAGGTCACTTTCATGATCCACCGCTCCTTCGACGGGACTTGGTGCAGGTCGGTGAGCCGTGCAGGGGACACGCCACGCCCTAATGAGAGAGCTCGGGGCTCAACATCCGATCAGCAGTCCGTGACCCCAGCCGACCGCAGGTCCGCCCGCTGCATCAGGGCTCGTGGCCCCCATTCAAGTGAGCGGTGCTCATGCGGCTGGCTCAGCCCACGATCTTGCTGGTTCGGGGCCGACTCTGCTGATCGCCGCCGCCCGGCTCCACTCCGCCAACGTGTCGGCCTGTCGAGGGGAGTCCCATGCTCCTGATTCGGACCAGACATCGACCAACGGCCGGGCCGAGGGGCGGCGATCAGGAGTCATTAGGATTCGGGCCCGTCAGCTCCCCCCTTTGCTCGCACGGACACTGACCGAGTCGATCGCGCACCGCGACCAGTCCAGCTCACCGCGCGCACCCAACTCGTCCAGCACGAGCCGGTGCAGCTTGGCCCACACCCGCGCGGCACTCCACTCGGTGAAGCGCCGGTGCGCGGTCGGGCCCGACGGCCCGAACACCGGCGGCAACTGCCGCCACGTACAGCCAGTGGTAGCCACGAAGACGATCGCCGCCAGCACCTCACGATCCCCGTACCGGCGCCGACCACCGCCCTGCGGCCGCGTCGGAGCGGGCGGAACCACCCGCTGGAACAGCTCCCACAACTCCTCCGGCACCAGCCGCTCGACCATCTCCACGGGCCGCAGACTACCGGCGCCAACCCAAATGAGATGACGTCTTAGCACCCTGGCCCACCTCCGAGGCTCAGGTTCTTCGCCTCAGGCAGTTCGGCAGCGCAAGCCCCCGCTTCGCCGCCAGCCGAGCGTTGGTCATGGTGGAGTCCGACATCTTGCAGCCGTCGGGACGGCCACCAGAAATAAGCGTCAAACGAGGCGCGTCGAAATCCGCATAGACAGATCTTGAACGAGGACGGTGTCGCGGCCTGTCCGCGACTGTTCCCAGCCTCGCATCGCGACCTGTCTGTGATCGATCGCATATGACCGACCGCCGAGGGTTCAAGGCTCAGGGTGGCGGCATGAGAGGATTCTCGGCAACGAACTCATAAGTCTCTATCGCAGCATCAACCGGAAATTCTGAATGGTCCCGCCAGATACAAGCTATATAGACGAGAAGATTCCATGAGCCAATTGCGATCTCGGCCGCTGCCACACTATCAGTGTGAGCAGCCCGAAAATAACCAACGGCTCCAACCTGCCGGTGAACAACCAGACGCAAGGCAGCCACCATGCGACGCATCTCTTCCTGAGGTGAATCAGCATCCGCGATTCTGGCCTCTACGAACGCGACCAGCCGCGCAATCTGATCCTCCGTAATCCTCTCCACTCCACACACTCTCAACAGTCGATTTTACGTACCAAATATGACGCTGCCCCTGAGGTCGACCAGAATCATCCGGTCGACCTCATGGAACATAACATTCATTTACCGGCTAATGCAAGAGAATCTCTCGCGATGCTAGCATGAGCGATTGACAATCCTGATGTTTTGGTAATTGTGCCCTTCCACCCATCCAAAGTCGCCATGCCGGTTCCTGAGAATCCGATAATTGTTCTCCCCGTCACCCAAGTCGTAGATCAAGGCCGCATCGCCAGCACCTGGCGATGAAGGACCCCACTTTCGCGCATGCGCTAGAGGGGTCGCGTTGCGGCCCGTTCTCACCTCGAACCTGTCAGGGCCGGTACGATCACGGTTCAACCTTGGCTGCGCCTGCCCAGCAAGGATTTCCGCAATGCGCTTCTGGACGGGACCTGGGGGTTCCGGCCCATCCCCATTGGCATTGTGCACCAGCACCGGAGTCGAGCCTGTGAGCACATAGTACGTGTGCAGGTCGGCGACCGTGAGGTTGTGGACGCTCTGGTGGTGGGCGGTCCACTGCTTTGTCGCAGTTACCTGGACGTAGGTGCCGACGCTGGTGCGGAGCCACATGCCGGGCTTGAGGTCACTGGCGTTGACCCACTTGTTGAGGCGGCCGGCGACCCAGAAGGGGTGGGTGTCGGTGGCAATGATGACGCCCCTCTTGGGACGCAGCGGGCTGGCGGGTTTCTTGAGCCCCTCGTCTGCGGGCCAGAAGGGGCGAAGCCCGGTGGTGTCGACGGTGATTTGGACGAAGTTCTTTTCGCCCTGACCGAAGATCGTGGCCACGACGGGCTCGGCGCGCGTCTTGCCGGTCTCAGGATCGGTGGCGAGCACCTTGTCGCCGACCTCTACGTCTTCAATGGCTTCGCGGCTGCCGTCCGCCATCAAGACCTCGGTGCCAGGAACGAAACTGTGGCAGCCGACTCTTCCCCGTCCCCGCCCGAGCGCGAGACCGTTTTCGAGCATTTCCGTATTGCTGGCGCCATGAACCCAGGGCCACTCGATCAATCGGCTGCTGGCCAGGGCTTCGAGCGGCGAGTTGCAATGCAGGAAGGAGCAGTAGTCGTCCCCCAGGTCATCCGCTATGTCGGGGGAGAAGCCCTGGGCGATCAGTTCTTTCTGGACCTGGCAGATGACGTCTTCTGCTCCGCAGATGCCGCTCGGTCCATAGCTCGCATACTTGAGGAAGAGAGGGTCGTCGGGGGTGCGTCCTTTTAGGACGTTGCGGCTTCCGCCGCAGCCGCCCTGCAGTCTGCAGCTGGTAATGGCGAGCGCCTGCCTGACGCGTGCCGCCTTGCGAGGGTTCAGCCAGACCGGCCAGTTGTACTGCGGGTATGGGTCACCGCAGTCCAAGCCGCAGCCGCCTCCCTTGGCGGGGGTCTTGTGGCCGGGGTTCATGACCCCATTGCCGCAGCGGTCGGGCGGGCAGAGGCCGGAGGGGTCGGAGCTGGTGACGGGGTTGTTGTCGGCGTAGCTGTAGCCGTTCAGCTGCTGAGGGTCGGCCGGGTCCAGGACGGGGTCGACGGAGATGAACCGTCCGGTCGCGGGGTCGTACTCGCGGGCCCCCAGGTGGGTGAGCCCGGTGTTGTCCTTGGTTCCGCCCACGAACCCCTTGTCCATGGCAGCGGGCCAGATGCCGACAATGGCGCCGCGGTCTTCGCCGAAGGGTGTGGAGCGGCGCTGGTTGAGCTTGGACGGGTCATCGGCGGGAATGGCCAGCTGGGCGGTGTTCTGGTGGTCGCCGGCCAGGAGGGTCACGCCGGCGCCGGTGCGCATGGCGACGGTCTGGGGGCCGAAGGAGTAGTAGCGCGTGGCGGTGACGGCGCCGTTGCTGAGGCGGAGTTCCATGCCCGGCAAGTAGAGGACGGTGCCGGACTTGTCCCGACGGACGAGCCGGTTTCCGTCGGCGTCGTAGACGAACGTCGTACTGCCTTGGGCGGTGTCCGTGATCTTGGAGATCTCGCCCTGCTGGTCCCAGGAGAACTGGAGGGTGTTGCTGCCGTCCGTGCGCTGGGTGGTGTTGCCGCCGGCGTCGTAGGTGTAGGTGAAGTTCTGCGTGTCGCTGGTGCCGTCGACTTCCTGGGAGTAGCCGGCGAGTTGGTGCCCCTTGTAGGCGGGGTCGACGCCGGCGTCGCCGGGGTAGCGGTAGGTGCGGGTCTCTTGCCGGACACCGCCGTCAGGCCCGGCTCCCCAGCTTTCCTCCGTGGTGCGGTTGCCGTCGGGGTTGTAGGTGTAGACGTTCCGGTACGGAGCGGGACCGCCGATCTCAGCGGTGGCGGCGGACGCCGCGCAGGTGGCGGTGCTCTGCGTCCATGCGTCGGTCAGGCGCCGCTGGAGGTCATAGCGGAAGCACTGGGTGTCGGTGGTGACGCCGCCGGTGGACGCATGCCCGGTGATATCGGTGATCTGGCGGACGTTGCCGGCGTCGTCGTAGGTGTAGCCGGCGTCGCGGGCGTACCCGTCGATGCCCTCACGGCTGACGGTGGCGTGGATCACCCTGCGGGTGGCGGGGTCGTAGTCGTATCCGACGTTTACCGTTTTGCCCCCGGCCGCCAGTACGTAGCCGCGGACCTGGTTGATGTTGGTATAGCTCGTGCCTGTGACGTACGGCGAGTTCCCGGTCAGCGTGAGCGGCCGCCTGAGGTTCTCGTTGTCATAGGTGTAGGTGAGAACTTCGGCCGGAAGGTCGCCGGCCGCGGGCAGGCTCGTCGACTGGACGGTCCCGTCCGGGTTGTAGGCGGTGTTGAACTGGTAGCCGCCGTCCAGGCCGCCGCCTTCCGCGCCATTCGGGACGGTGATGGTGGTGCGCTTGGGCCGGTTGAGGTTGTCGTAGTCATCCGTGCGGATCTTGTACTCGTAGGTGTTGCCGTCGGCACCGGTTGCCCTGCGGGAGGCGAAGGTGAGCTGGCCGGCGCGCACGGTGTCATATCCCCACAGGGCGATCAGGTCGCCCTTGTCTCCGTCGCCGTTGGCGGCGTATGAGCGCAGCTTGCGGCCGAGCGCGTCGTATTCGTGGAAGACCTTGCCCGCGTTGCCACGAGAATCAGTGGTGGACACGACCTGGTCAAGGTCGTTGAAGGCGGTCGTGGTGGTGCCGCGGTCGGGGTCGATGGTGGTGGTCTGGCGACCGCGAACGTCGTAGCGGTACTCCCAGGTCTTGCCACCCGGCCCGACTATCTTGGTCTTCCGGTCGGCCGGATCGTATTCGTACTTGGTGGAGATGTAGTCGGTGCCGTCCGGTGTGGCGGTGTTGTGCTGCCGTAGCTCGATGGTGCGGCCGCGGGAGTCGGCGTAGGTGGTGGTGGGCGTCCCGCCGCTGGGCGGGGTCGTCTTCACCCAGGTGCCGACCGTGTCGCTGCCGTAGGCGTAAGCGGTGGCGTATACCTCGGCGCCGTCACCGGCGCCGCCCAGCAGCGCCTCGCGGGTCTTACGGCCCGCACCGTCGTAGCTGTACCGGGTCTGACTGTGGACCAGGCCCTGCATCTCCGGGCCGAACAAGCTCGGGGTGGGTCCGGCCTGATCGTTGTAGTAGCCGTTGTAGGTGAAGGCGACCAGGCCCCGGCCGTCGTAGAGGGTGTCGGTGATGAGCCGGCCGCCGTTCTGCCCCGGCTCCTGGGTCTGGCGGGCACGGAGGAATCCGTCATAGATCGCATAGGACGGGGTGCCCAGGGCGCCGCTGTTGGTGACGGATCGGGTGCCGACGACGACGGGCGCGTTCTCCGCGATCTGGTAGGTGTACTCCGCGCTGGCGGTCTCACCGCCGGTGCGGCTACGGTTCGGCAGCCACACTCTGATGGTGCGGCCCAGCGCGTCGTAGTAGACGTCGGTCTTGCCGCCGGCCTCGTCGAGCTTGACGATCGGCGAGCCCCAGGCGGGGTCCAACGTGGCACTGGTGGACAGCTGCAGGCTGGTGCCGTCCTCCTTGGTCACGGCCGGCTTGGTGACCGTGATCTTGGTGGTCAGCCCGGGTGCCGTTCCGCCGGGAGTCTGGGTGTAGGCGGTGGTGGTGACGTGGTCCTGGGCGTCCGACACCGCGGTGGGGCGGCCGTACCCGTCGAAGCCGGTGACGGCCGACAGCTTCTGGTACGTCGGGTCGGAGCCATCCGCGGCGGCGTGCGACACCAGCCGCTCGGTGTAGGTGACCCGCCCCTTGCTGATCGACTTGAAGGCGCTCTTGGGCGCCGACGTAGTGCCGTCGTAGTAGGTGCGGGTACCCGACAGCACGTGGATACGGCGGTCCAGCCCGCTCCATAGGCAACTGCCGCGGGTGACCTCCTCCTGTGCGACCTGGTTGCGTATCCAGGCGGTGGTGTTGTCCGCATAGGTGTAACGGGTGCAGCGGTCATCGTCGCCGACCGCCAGGTCCCCGTTGTCGGACACCCAGTTGACCCGCCCGGTGTCGGAGTCGTAACTGGTGCGTACCTCGGCCTTGCGCCAAGTCCCCGGTCCTGTCGGGGTGAACGTCCGGCCGTACTCGGTGGCCACGATGTTGGCGGTGACCGTGCCCCAGGACCGCGTCTTGGACGCGGTCTGGAACCGCACCGGCAGATTCTGGTCCCACTGCAGGATCTGGCCGCCGGGCTTGTCCAACTGCACGGTGCGCAGCTCCCGGCCGGCGAAGGCCTCGTGATCGGTGACCGTGCCGCCGTCGCCGTTGTCGACGGTGACCGTGCGCTTCTGGTCAGGATCGGTCGTCGAGGTGCGGTCGCCGTGCATGCCGCGCAGGAAGTAATGGTCGGTCTGGGCGACCATGCCGTCGGCGAGGTCGGAACCGGTCAGCACGCTGACCTTGTCGTAGCCGCGCCACTGGCTCCAGGTCTTGTACTTCTCCCGTGTCAGGCCGTCGTCATCGTCGTAATGCCAGGCGCCGCCCTTGGAGTCGTCGTAGACGTACTTGGTGACCATGTCGGCGCTGTGGCCGGTCCGGTCCCGCGCGATCACATGGGTGACGACGTACTTGTGGAACCAGTCCAGGCTGGGTTTGAGGTCCCCGTCGTGGGCCCAGTAGACCGGGAAGCAGCGCTTGGTGTTGGTCTGCGGGGTCGGCAGGTCGTCGGACGTGCATTGGGCGGTGCTGTAGGCGACGGACAGTTCGCCGCCGGACTCGTCGGCGACGTAGTCCAGCCGGTAGCGCATGAGTCCGCCGGTGTCACCGGCCCGGACGCGGTTGTAGCGCTCCTCGTAGTCGAGCGTCACCTTGGGCAGCGTGATCGCGGTGCTGGCGGCGTGCCCGGTGTGCTGGATGGATGTGGCCAGCAGTGCCCGCGCGTAGTCGGCGGTGCCCCACTTGTGGGACAGCGTCCAGGAGTCGACGTCCCGCCAGGTGCCATCCGCCTTGATCACCTGTGTCTTGACCGACTCCAGCCGCTTGCGCGTCCAGAAGGTCGGCGAGACCGTGCCCTTGAAGTCCTTGCACTCGGTGCCGGACTTGCAGTTGAGGTCGTAGGGGACGTCAGGCCACAGGTTCGGGTTGGTCTCGATCTTGGAGGGGTCGCAGTTGGCGTCGGTGTCCAGACACCGTTCCTTGCTGTTGAACACCACACGGGCCGGCGCCTTGGCCCACAGGTTGTCCGACCGCAGTCCGTACTCGATCCGGTTCAGCACACCGCCGCGGACGTACGGCGTCTCGTCCTCGGGCTTGAGGTTGCGGCCGTAGTGGTTGATCTCCTTGTCGTAGTAGTAGGTGACCGCGTTGCCATCGGGATCGACCGCGTAGTCCAGGTTCCACCGCCACGCCTGCTGGCACCACGAATCCTTGAACGCGTCCTTGTGGCACGGCTCGTTCGCATCGTCTCCGAACACCGGGACGGTCCAGGTGGAATTGGTCTCCGGATTGCCGCTCGCCCAGTTGTCCAGCCGGTGCTTGCCGAAGTAGTAGACGGTGCCGTCGGTGGTGGTGACCTTCCAGTACTCGTTGTCGTCGTCGCCATTGCCGGTCGTGGCGTCGTTGCCGGTCAGCCTCTCGACGCGGGTACCGTCGTCGTTCTTCAGCCGCCATTTCCCTGCACCGTCCGGGACCAGTTCACCTCCGTGCCCGTTCAGCTGCATCGTGGCGTTGTCGTAACCCCAGCACTGGTCGCCCGGGGAGGACCCCCACTCGTCCTTCGGCGCATCGTCGTCTTCACAGGCTTTGTAGCGGCGCTCGATGAACCCTGGCCACAGGTCGAAGCCATCCCCCACCCAGGAGGACTGGGCATTGGTGTTCGAGGTCAAGCCGTCGATGTTGCCCGAGGAATAGCTGATGGCCACCTCGGGGGTCATGGTGCCGGGCACGGGCGGCACCCGCATGGGGTACGACCAGGTGAAATCGCCCGTGTTGAGATTCACATTCCAGGTCGACGACGCCGACAGCTTGGTGGCCTTGAAATCACCCTGCTCACCGGCGGTTCCCGCGGCCGTGGCCAGCACCGTCGGCCCCGACGTGACCGTCGGCTGCTGCGGTGACGCCTGCCGGTTGGCTGGATCCGATTCGGCCCGCACCTGCGCGATCAGCGTTCGGTTCTTGGTGTCGTGGGTCGTCGCCACCGGAGTGGCCGCCCGGCATTCGGCTCGTTCCGGCGTCGTCAGGACACACGCCGGGTATTGCACGAGTTTGAGCCGGTCGGCGTAAGCACCACCGAACGCCGAGGCGAACGACGCGTAGTTCAGCCCGACCCCGACCTGTCCCGGTGCCGCGGTGTCAGTGCGGGCAACCGAGATCATGACGCCTTGGACACCGGCGCGTCGGCTCACTTTACGGTCGACGACCTGGACCCGGACCTGCTCGGCCGCCGGCAGACCTCGGGAGCCCGGACGCGAATCGAGGCGCGGCGCATCGCTCGGAGCGGTGATCCAGACGGGGAGGTCACCGGCGCGGGCCCAGCGGCCCTTGCCGGGAACCTTGCTGGTCGCCGTGCCGGCCTTCGGCCAGCTCGGAGCCGGGGACGCCTTGGTGGTCAGGTGCTTGTTCCCGGCCTTGCGCGGCCGCACGTCCAGCGCCCGGCCCTTGACCGGCTTGGCGTCCTTGAACTGACGCCGCGGCGCGGATTCGGCCCGCGCGGGCATCGGGGACGCCAGTCCGAGCGCCAGCACGGCGGCCATGCCCAACGCGATCTTCGACCGCGCCCAGCCGTGGCCTCCCAGCAGCATCCGGGTACCGCGCTTGCTCACAACGCCCTCCAAGGCGACGTCTGCCCTCGTCCGCAAGGGCCCACGGTGATGTCAGTAGGAATCCGTCAGCCGGCCGCGAGCGGTCAGGTGTCGGGGCATTGAAGGGTGGATTCGTCGTAAGTGCAGGGCAGCGGGGGGTTGCCGTACGGTGTGTCGATCTCCTGGGTGATCGCGAACCTCGTGAGCTCGTCCCCGGCCAGCGCGCCGTTGAAGACCCATACGTCGTCGATCAGGCCGGTGAAGTACTCCCGGTTGGCGCCGGCGTCGCTGGTCTGGCCGTCGGCGAGGCGGCGGCCGATCTGCACGGGCCCGGTGGCGTTGAAACCGGTCACGCCGGCCTTGGCAGAGGTGTTGGTCTCGCTGGCGTCCAGAGTTCCGTTGACGTAGAGGGCCATGGTGCCGGTGGCGGCGTCGTAGGTCAGTGCCAGGTGGTCCGGGCCGGAGTTGGTGCAGACGTTGCAGGACTGGCCGTGGTAGGCGGTGAGCCGGACCGGGTCGTCGCCGTCCTTGTCCGGCATCTCGATCTCCCACTTGCCGATGTACTCGTCGGCCGGGTCGTCGCGGTCGGGATCCCAGTTGGGGTTCTTGGCGACGCGGGGGTTGAACCGGACGGTGAACGCGCTCTGCTTGGTTCCGGCGGCGGAGAACACCGTCATCGGGACGGTGGGCTTGGCCGCGTCCACCCAGCCGGCGACGGTGAAGCTGCCGTCGGTGCGCACGACCTGCCCGGTGTCCGCCCATTCGCCGCCGTCGGTGCCGGCGCCGTCCAGTTGCAGGCACTGGCCGGTCAGCTGGACGCAGGTCTCCTCGTCCGTCTTGATCTCGGCGCCGCCGTGCAGGGTGAGGCCGTGGCCGGCGCCGGAGTCGTCCGGGACCGCCACGTTCTGGCCGGCCGGGGCGTTGAGCCGCCAGCGCGCCCAGGCGGTGGGCCGGTACCAGCCCGCCACGTTCTGCGCGGACACGGCCCGGTCGAACACCCGGACGTCGTCGATCTCGCCGTTGAAGTACTCGGCCGGACTGCCCGCGTTGAGGGTGCGGCCCATGGCGAACTTGCCGCGGCTGGTGGTCCAGGCCGACATGTCCGCGGTGCCTGGAGTGTTCTGCGGCTTGCCGTCGACGTACAGGGTGAGCTTCTTGGCGGAAGCGTCGTGGACGGCGACGAGGTGGGTCCACTGCCCGACCCGCACCTGCTCGTCGGACAGGACGGTCGTGACAGTGGCGTCCGCGCCCTCTTTGGAGCGGACGACGGCGGCCCACTTGTTGGTCCAGTTCGCCTGGCCGCGGGTGCCGCCGAAGTACTTCAGCTGGAGCGCCGCCTGGGTCTGGCCGTCCTGGCTGACGATGGTCTGGTAGCCCTCGTCCTTGTTGAGCTTCGCCCAGACCGAGACCGAGAAGCTCTTGGCGGGGTTGATCAGCGGGACGCCCGTCTCGGCATATCCGAACGTGCTCGGGTCGTTGTCGGAGTTCAGCTTCAGCGCGTCCGAACCGACCCGTGCGGGGTTGCCGGTCGAGAAGTCCGTGCCGACCATGGTCGCGGTGTTCACCGAGGTGATCTTCCAGGTCTGGTTGGCGTCCTCCGGGTCACAGTCCCACTGGACGACGGTGGCGCCGTCGTCCTGCGAAGCGCTGAACACGTCCACGCATCGGCCGCTCCGCTTGGACACCAGCGCGAAACCATCACCCTGCTTCCGCTTCGTCCAGATCTGGTTCGTGGTGTCATAACAGCCCCACTGCCACACCTGGGCCCCATTGCCGTCGGCCCCGACGTCAGCGCACTTGTTGCTGTTGACGTTGACGATCTTGTAGTCGTCGCCGCCCATCGGATCCAGCCGCCACCGCTGACTCAGTTGACCGTCACACTCCTGCTGCACGGTCTTGCCCGTCGGACCGTTCTCGAGAGACCGCCCGGCGACGTCGAAGCACTTACCGCTGTGCGCGGCGACGAAGCTGTAGGTGTTGTTGACCGAGGTGATCTTCCAGGTCTGGTTGGCGTCCTCCGGGTCGCAGTCCCACTGGACGACGGTGGCGTCGTTGTCCTGCGAAGCGCTGAACACGTCCATGCACCGGCCGCTGCGCTTGGACACCAGCGCGAAACCATCACCCTGCTTCTGCTTCGTCCAGATCTGGTTCGTGGTGTCATAACAGCCCCACTGCCAGACCTGCGCACCATTCCCATCAGCGCCGACGTCCGCGCACTTGTTGCTGTTGACGTTGACGAGCTTGTAATCGTCCCCGCCCATCGGACTCAGCCGCCACCGCTGACTCAGATGACCATCGCACTCGAACTGCACGGTCTTACCCGTCGGCCCGTTCTCCGTCGTCCGCCCGCTCACGTCGAAACACTTACCGCTGTGCATCGCGACGATCTGGAAGGTGTCGCTGCCGATGATCTCGTTGAGCAGGACCTTGGAGCCCTTGGGGTCGTCGAGCCGCCAGTGCGCCTCCTCGGCGGTCATGTTCCGGACGCGGAACTGGTAGGTGAGGGCATTGCCCTGGCGGCCCGCCCGGTCCACCGCCCAAACGTTCAGTTTCCAGTCGCCCTTGACGTCCGGTGTCTTGGAGAAGGTGCACTGGGTCGCAGTGCATCCGGGCGACGGGGCCGTGCCCAGGTTCTTCCACTCGATCGGCTGGGCGGCCCCGCCCGGCGGCGTGAACTGCAGGCCGAACTTGGCGAGCGGCTCGCTATCGGTGGCGGCGGCGATGGTGAAGTCGCCTGCCTGGCCGACACCGTCGTGTTCGGCACTGTCGGCGGGGTACTTGGCAGAGGTGATGGTGGGCGCCTTCGGAGCGGCGTCATCGTAGACGAACCAGCACTTGTGGCCCTGACCGCCGACCGTGGTCGGGAAATCGCTCCAGACGCCGGAGCCCTGCCAGTTGCGCCAATCGTCGTTCTCCAGGTTGTCCTTGAAGTCGTGACCGCGGACCGCCCACGCGATCGGGATGTTCTTGGGAATGGCGCGCGAGCTTGCCAGACTGGACAGCGACTTGGTGAACGTCGTTCCCGAGTTGCCTCCACCCGAATACAGCGGTGTGGAGTCGGGTCCGAGCCCGCCGGCGCCGATGCGCCACTGGAAGCCCGCGCCGTTGGCGTCCCCCCAGCCGACGAGGAACTCGGCCTGGACGCGGTCGCTGCTCTGCGGGTCAGTGATCTTGGCGGACATCGTCGGCCACACCCGCACGTACGGCTTGGCCGCGTCGTTCGCGCCGCAGGGGTAGTAGCCGCCCTCGGCCAGCAGTTGGACGTTGGTGGGCGCCTTCGGCGGCAGGTTGTACAGCACGCGCAGCACCGCGTCGTTGTTGAACCGCTTCCAGTAGGCGGTGGAACTCTCGCTGCCGGCCTTCATGCCCAGCCACAAGGTGCCGCCGCCCTTCGCGGCGTTCTGCACTTCCTCTTTCAGCCGCGCGTCCTGCAGCAGGACCGTGTTGTTGGCGCAGCCGACGCCCTCGTTCCCGTAGTTGAAGCTCTTCTCGACGAGCTTGCGCTGCCAGAACCCGGAGGCGTTCTGGGTGCTCCAGCTGGTGGAGCCGCTGACTCCCTTGGTCTTCCACACCTCGGCTTCGGCGGGCGTGCAGTTGTAGGCGCCGGTCTGGTACGGCTTGAACTCGACCGTCAGGATGTTGGTGTTCATGACCGCCGAAGGCAGCACGAACTTGTAGAACAGACGCTTGGTGATGGTTCCGCCGCACTGGCCGCCCATGTAGGGGTCGCTGTCAGAGCAGTACCCCATTCCCTCGTCCTCCCACGAGGCGTCGCTGTACTTGGTGGAGACCATCACCGCGGCGGACTCGCCCGGCCCCTGCCAGTCCGGGTCGATGTAGAGCGGATATGTCGTAGCCGGTCCGGTGAGCAGTCCCGGATCGGGGACCAGATTCAGCGTCCCCCGTCCCACGGACGTCTTGATGCGGGCCCGCTTCACTCCATCGGCCGGTGTCTCAGCGGCGCGGGCGCGCTCGGCGAGCGTGGTCTTGCGGACGCCGTTGGCGGCACCCTTTCCAGATGAGTCCCACATCATGGGCTCGGCGGCCTTGAAGACCGTCCCGCCGGCAGCCTGGTCCACTACTCGGAGACCGCCGGCCTTGTCGGGCTGCACCTGCATCCGATCGGCCTTCAGGCCCATCTGGATCTGGGCCAGCCTCGGATCCTTGGCGGCGGCCGGGGTCTTGACCACCAGCACATGGCTGAATCCGCTGGGCTTGGCGCGCAGGACCAGGTCCACGTCGGGGAGGACGTTCTGGTAGGTCGCCGATTCCCCGTCCAGGACCGGCGCCGGCAGCGTGCCGAACGGCCATGCGAGGGACATCTTCCGCCCGGCACGGGTCATTGTCACGAACGGACCGCTGCCACCGCCGGAGAAGGCCAGACCAACGGTCGTCGCGCCGGGAGCGAGCGTCCCATCGGAGCTCCGACGCAACCTGGTGTCGATGGCGACCCACTTCCCGTCACGCAGGGTGCGGACAGGGCGGGCGCTCAGCGTCGCCTCCAGGCGGCCGTCGGGCAGGGCGCGCACCTCGCGTTGGGGGCCGGTCATCGAGGTGACGGTGACGGGTCGCTTCGTCTTCAGCGCGGTCGTCACCGCCTCACGCTGAGAGGGCACCGCCTGCGGCGCCTCCTTCGCCTGAGCTGCGGAAATGGGGGCGGCGACTCCAGGAAGCGGCACCAGCGACAACGGCAGCGCCAAAGCGAGCGCCGTAGCCGCAGCGGCTACGGTGAATGGCCGACTTCGGACGAGATTGGACCTGGACTTTTGCGCCAGAAAACGACCCAAAAAGGCCACAGAGGTCTCCCGCCCACATAAAGCCCCAATAAAGTCGCTTTAACGTAACGTGACCGATCGCGGCACGGAAGAGTCAGAACGATCAAGCAATTGTGATCTACATCACTCGAACCTCGGTAACCCGACCCTATGACCTGCACGTCCTTGCCGAAACAGTTCACGCCGACAATCACGAACCACCACTGAGAGTGACAGTTACCAGCAAGTAATATCGCAGGAGCGATCATCGAATGGAATCCGGATTGTGCTTCCAGGGCAGGCCTTTATTCTTTTTTCGAGTGCGCGAACTCGATAGCGACTTCCAGATCGTCGACCTGTGCCTCGGGTTCCCACAGAATTCGCAACCGGACGGCGCGCTGGGCAACGTTCGCTCGCCGTTTACTCCTGTGGCGTGGAACGGAGCGAGCGTGACGATCGCTTGTCGCCGGGGGAGTCGGCGGGTTAGAGGCCTAGGTGAGGGAGTTCGCTACGAGAGGAGACGCCCAGTTTCGGGTAGGCGCGGTACAGGTGGTGGCCGATGGTGCGCGGGCTCAGGAACAGCTGAGCCGCGATGTCGCGGTTGGACAGGCCCTGGGCGGCCAGCCGGACGACCTGCAGTTCCTGCGGGGTGAGCCGGTCGAGGGCGGAGTCGTCGCGGGTGCTGGTGCCCGCCTCGCCGGTCGCCCGGAGTTCGGCCCGGGCACGTTCGGCCCACGGCGCCGCGCCCATCCCCTCGAAGGTCTCCAGCGCCGGACGCAGAAGCGAGCGCGCCTCGGCCTTGCGTTGGGCCCGGCGCAGCCACTCGCCGTACAGGAGCTCGGTCCGCGCCCGCTCGAACGGCCGGCCGCCTTTGGCGTGCGCCCGCACCGCCTCGGCGAAGTACCGTCCGGCGTCCTCGGCCGTGGTCAGGAGCGCGCGGCAGCGGAGCAGGACGCCCGCCGCCCACGGCTGCTCCGACGCGACGCTCCAGCCCTCGAACCGCGCGAGCGCCTCGTCCGCCCGCTCCGGCTGCCCGGCGCGGACGGCCGCCTCGACCTGGTCGCCCGCGAAATGGACCAGGTTCATCAGGCCGAGCGGGCCGTCTCCGGTTCCGCGGGAGGCCGCCTCCAGCCGGTCGAGGGCGCGGGCGTGCCGGCCGTGGCCGAGGTCGAGCAGGGCGAGCGCCATCGAGCCCCAGGCGGCGGTGCGGGCGATCCCGGCCGTCCGGGCGCGGGCGACGGCCGGTTCGGCGAGGGAGCGGCAGGCGTCCTCGTCCCCGGCGAGCGCCGCCGCCCAGGCCAGCACGCAGCGCAGGTGGTCGACGCGGTGGAGTTGCCCGGTGCTCTCGGCGAGCCGCACGCCCTCTTCCGCGTGGACGACGGCGTCCCTGCGGCGGCCGAGGAACATCTCCGTCACCGCCAGGTGCTCCAGTGCGTTCGGCAGCCAGCCGATCTGCCCGGCGTCGCGCGCGTCGGCGACGAGCGGCTCGTAGATCGCCAGTGCCGCCTCGTCGTCGCCGGTCAGCATGCCCATCGCCCCGGCGATCACCCGCTCCCCGGTGCCGGTCACCCCGCCGCGCCCGGCCTCGGCGAGCAGGACGCGCATGCGCGGCATCGCCTCGGCCGGGTCGCCCGCCATGAGCCGGGCGAGACCGCCGAGCGCCACCGCGCCGGGTGTTTCGCCGACCACGTCGAGCAGCCGGTCGGCGGCGCGGCGGGCGAGCGCGGGATCGCCGCCGAAGTAGCTGTTCCGGACGGCCTCCGCCAGCATCCGCGCGGCCTCGGCCGGCCGCCGGTCCGCGATCGGGTCGGCGCCCGTGAGCAGGATCGCCGCGGCGGCGAGCGGTGACCCGCGCTCGAACTCGACTCCGGCCCGCACGTGGGCCAGTCGTGCGGTGAGCGCGGTGTCGACGGTGGCCCGGCCCGCGCGGCGCGCGATCTGCGCCGCCCGCGCGAGGTCGCCCGCCAGCAGCGCGGCCTCGGCCGCGCCGACGAGCCGGCCGGCCTGCCGCGCCGGGTCGGGGGTCAGCTCGGCCGCGCGCTCCAGGGCGGCGGTCTGCGCGGCGTACCCGCCCCGCGCGGCGGCCTGCTCGGCGGTGTCCGCCAGCCCGGCGGCGATCGGCTCGTCCGGCCCGGTCGCCGCCGCGGCGAGATGCCAGGCCCGGCGGTCGGGGTGCTGTTCGCCGAGCGCCTCGGCGAGCGCCCGGTGCGCGGCCAGCCGGCGGGCCAGCGGCGCCTCCTGGACGACCGCCGCCCGCACGAGCGGATGCTTGAAGGCCGCCGCCATCCCGGTGAACGACAGCAGGCCCGAGCGTTCGGCCTGCTCCAGCGCGGACGGCGGGGCGCCGAGGGCCGCCGCCGCACGCAGGACGACGTCGAGGTCGCCGGCCTCCTCGACGGCCGCGACGAGCAGCAGCGTGCGGGTCCCCTCGTCCAGCCGGGCGGCCTGCGCGCCGAACGCGCGGCGCACCCGGTCGGTGAGCGGCAGCGCGCCGAGGTTGTACGACAGCGGCGGTATCGCGCCTCCGCGCTGCTCGGCGGTGAGCGCGGCGGGCAGCTCGATGATCGCCAGCGGGTTGCCCTCGGACTCGGCGAGGACCCGGTCCCGGACGTGCGCCGCGAGGTCGGCGGCGTGCTCGGCGAGCAGCGCGGCCGACGCCCGGCCGTCCAGCCCCCACAGCGGCAGCTCGCGCATCCCGTCCAAGCGGGTGCGGCCGCCGCGGACGGCGAACAGCAGGACCACGCCCTCGCGCTGCACCCGTCGTGCGGCGAAGGTGAGCGCCTCGGCGGACGCCTGGTCGAGCCACTGCGCGTCGTCCACGACGCACAGCAGCGGGGCCAGGTCGGCGAGCAGCGACAGCACCGCGAGCCCGACGAGCAGCGGGCCGTCCTGCCCGGCGGGACCGAGCCCGAACGCGCTGCGCAGCGCCGCGGCCTGCCGCTCGGGGAGGACGTCGACCCGGTCGAGGACGGGCCCGAGCAGCAGGTGCAGCCCGGCGAACGGCAGCTCCGCCTCGGACTCGATCCCGGCGGTGCGGAGGACGCGCAGCCCGTCCGCCCGCGCGACGGCGTACTCCAGCAACGCGGACTTGCCGATGCCCGGCTGGCCCCGCAGCACCAGGGCTCCGCTGCGTCCGGCGCGGGCCTCGTCGAGCAGTCCGTCGAGAACGCCCTGCTCCGCCTCGCGACCGACCATCATGAGAGGAACGTACTGAGGTCGTGCGCGTCCGCGCCGACCAGGTACCGGTAATTCGACCGATTCCTCGGCATCACCCGCTCCGTAGCGTTCTGACCAGCAGGAAGACCAACGCGAGGAGAGCACGATGACCGTAGGGGTTCCCGGCTATTCGACCGCCGAGCGGGACCGGCGCTGGGCGCTGGCGCGCGAGCTGATGGACGCCGAGGGCGTCGAGGCGCTCGTGGTGTACGGCGAGCACGAGTCGAGCGGTCCCGCGCCGTTCGCGCCGGACGTCTACTTCACCAACGAGCGGCCCGGCGCCATCGTGGTGTTCCCCCGGGACGCCGACCCGGTCTCGCTGGTGTGGTCGCCGATGCACGTCGCCGACCACATCGAGGCGCGCCGCCGCGGTGAGGCGTGCTGGACCGAGCCGCGCAACATGCGGGTCGCCAAGCACGCGCCCGGCGTGGTCGAGGTGCTCAAGGAGCACGGCCTGGAGCGGGCGGCGATCGGCGTGATCGGCTTGGAGCCGTACCCGCCGTTCCACTTCAACCCGATCATGCCGTACGGGCTGTGGTCGACGGTTCTGGAGCAGCTCCCGGACGCGACGTTCAAGCCCGTCTGGCTGAGCTTCCTGCTCCGGACGCTCGTCCAGTCGGAGGAGGAGCTGGCCGCGCTCCGCCACGCGGCGGACGCCGGCGAGGCGATGGCGGCGGCGATGCTGGAGGCGGCACGGCCCGGCGCGACCGAGGCGGACGTGTACGCGGCGGGCATGGCCGCCGGGTTCCGCCTCGGCGTCGCCGCGCCGGGCATGCTGATCCAGTCCGGGCCGGGCTTCGCCTGCTGGGGTCCGCCGGTGTGGTCCTACCGGCCGCAGGCGCCGCGGGTCATCGAGGACGGCGACGTGATCCTGGCGGAGGTGTTCAGCTCCTACGGGATGCGCGAGTCCCAGCACCAGGTCGCCATCGCGGTCGGCGACGTCCACTCGGACATCGAGCAGGCGGCCAAGGCGGCGCGCGCCTCCTACGACGCCGGGGTGGCGGCGACGCGGCCCGGCGCCACCTTCGGCGACGTCGTCGCCGCGATGAAGCAGCCCGTGGAGGACGCCGGAGGCTGGAACGTGCACCCGCTCGTCCACGGCCTCGACCCCTACGGGACCGTCTGCGGCTTCGGCGGCGGCCTGCGCGAGCTGCCCGAGGCGGCGGAGTACGGCCTGCTCACCGAGGTGCCCACCATCGGCAGCGACCTCCCCCTGGCCCCCGGGATGGCGTTCGCGTTCGAGCCGAACTGCGTCCTGAACGGCCGCCTGGCCAACCTCGGCGGCACCGTGGTCGTCGGCGAGGACGGCGCCGTCGAGCTGAACACCCTCACCACCGACCTCCTCCGCGCCTGACCCCCTGCCCCGCCGGGTTCCAGGCCCGGCGGGGCAGCGTGGGCGGGCTCGTCGTGTTATCGCCTCACTTCTGGGTGGACGGTGCTTGCGGAATCGGGGAGCCGAGGCGGTGGAAGTCTTCGATGGGGACGCGTGCCTCGTCGAACAGGGCCGGGCCGTCCTGCGGCACCGTCGGCCAGGTTCCCGACGGGTTGAGTTCGATGAGCTGCTCGGTGGCGAGGGCGTAGACGACGCGGCCGAGCCCCGAGCGGGCGATGCCGCCGGTGCACATGCCGCAGGGCTGGCAGCTGGTGTACATGGTGGTGTCCGCCGCGGTGCGCGAGTCGAGTTCGCGGGCCGCCCAGCGGGCCAGCTTCAGTTCCGGGTGGGCGCTGATGTCGTTGTCGCGCTTAACCGTGTTGTGGGCTTCGACAAGGATCGTCCCGTCCGGGCCCACCAGGAGGGAGCCGTACGGGGCGTCGCCCACAGTGACGGCGTGGGCCGCGATGGCGATCGCACGCCGCAGGAAGCCTTCGTCGGCAGGGGTGATCATGATCTTGTGCTCCAGTGGGTGGCCACGGCGGTGAGCGCCTTCCAGGCCTCTTCGGGCCTGCGAGTTTCCTCCGGGTCACCGCTGAAGGGGTCGAGGACGACGGTCTCGGCGCCCAGCGAGCGGAGCTGGTCGAGATCGTCGAGGATCTGGTCGATGGTGCCGACACCGGCGAGCCGCTCTCCGTCCTCGACGGGCTTGGCGGTCAGTCGCAGGACGATGCGGGGCACGAACGCGGGCGGCGAGTGCTCCGCCAAGGCCGAGCGAAGCCACGGGAGGGTCCTCCGCAGCGGATGCCAGGGGTGGCCGAAGCGGATGGCGCGCCGGATCGCCACGTTGCTGTTCCCGCCGACCCAGATGGGCACGGAGGGGCCGGCGTCTCCACCGTCCGCGGGCAGGGTGTCCCTCAGGACCGTCAGGTATTCGTCCATCAACCTGCCGCGCTCGGCGAACGGCACGTCGAGCGCCTCGAACTCCTGGCGCGCCCAGCCGACGCCCACACCGAGCACAAGCCTGCCGCCGCTCAGCTCGTGGAGGTTGCCGGCCATGCGCGCCACCAGGAGCGGATGCCGGTAGGGCAATATGAGCACGGTCGTGCCCAACCGCACCCTGGTGGTGATGCCGGCCATCCAGGACAGCGTGGTGAACGGCTCGTAGAACGGCTCCGGGTACTGCTCGGCCACGTCCGGGGTGATGGCCACGTGATCCGACATCATGAGCAGGTCGAATCCGAGCCCCTCCACGACCCCTGCCCACTCGCGCAGCACGCCGGGATCGGTTCCAGGTCCAAAGTTCGGTACGTTCACGCCGAGTTGCATCCCGCGAGGCTATCCCGGCCTGTGACAACGACGGAACCGATTGTTACCGGCCATATCGACGTTTTCCCGGGGATCTGCCGGTAAAGTCGCGGAATGACCGCGAATCTTGATGACGTCGACTGGGCGATCATCGACCAGCTGCAGCAGGACGCGCGGATCTCCCTCAGCGAGCTGGGACGGCGCGTGAACCTCAGTGCGTCGGCCACCACCGAACGGGTGCGGCAACTGGAGGCGCAGGGCGTCATCACCGGTTACCAGGCGACGGTCGATCTGGCCAAGGTCGGCTACCCCGTCCTCGCCCTGGTCCGGCTGAAGTACCCCGGCAACCATCACCAGCCGCTGCGCCGCCTGCTCGCCGAGCGCCGCGAGATCCTGGAGTGCCTGCGCACCACCGGAGACGACTGCTACACGCTGAAGGTGGCCGCGACCTCCATGGCGCACCTGGAGCAGCTGATGGACGAGCTGGCCGGCTTCGGCAGCACGACCACCAGCGTCGTCTACAGCCAGACCCTCCCCTACCGAGGCCCCGCCCGCCCCTGACCGCCGAGCGATCCGCAGCGCTCGTTCAGGTGATTGTGGGGCGGGCGGGGCGGGGGGCGGTTATGGCGATTACTGCCATGTCGTCGTGACGGCCGGGGCCGATCCACTCGGCGGCGAGCATGTGGACCCGCTCCACCAGTGCCTCCGGGGGCATGCCGCCGCACGGGGGCAGCTCGGCGCGCAGGCGGTCCTCGCCGAACATCTCGTCGCCCAGCGGTCCGCCGACGGCCTCGGTGATCCCGTCGGTGTACAGCAGGCAGGAGTCTCCGGGTTCGAGCGTCACCTCCGCGGTCGTCGAGTCGATGTCCTCCAGGACGCCGATCAGAGAGCCGCCGGTCCGGGCCGGTTCGACCGTCCCGTCGGTCCGGACGATCAGCGGAGTGGGGTGACCGGCGCTGGTCAGCCGCAGCCGGACCTGCTCGCCCTGCCTGCGGGCCGAGGCGAGCACGAGGGTGACGAACCTCGTCGAGTCGGTTTGCAGCAGCGTCCCGTTGAGCAGTTCCAGCACGCGCCGGTGGTCGGCCGCCATCGGCAGCAGGGCCCGCAGCGTGTTGCGGATCTTGCCGGTGAGCACCGCGGCCTCCAGGCCCTTGCCGCACACGTCGCCCACCACCACGAGCGACTCGGCATCCGGGTCGGAGGCGTCGGCGGGGTAGATGTCGTAGAAGTCGCCGCCGACCAGGTCCTCGTCGCCGGACGGCCGGTAGCGCGCCGCCAGCTCCACGCCCTCCAGCTCCTGGGTGCGCGGCGGCAGCAGGTCGCGCATCAGCGTGGCGGTGATGGACGCCTGCTCCGCGTACAGCCGGGCGGCCGACAGGGCCGCGCCGGCACGGCTCGCGAACAGGCGGGTGGTCCGCTCCTCCCCCTCCGAGAACCCCTCGGGGGCGAACCGGCGCATCAGTATCAGCGCCCCGGCCGCGACCCCGTGGCCCGGAAGCGCGATCACCACCATGGCGGCGGGCTCCCCCAGCTCCGGGGACGCGATCCAGTCGGGGGCGGTGCGGGGATCGATCCAACGCGGGGGCACCGGCGGAAAGGCCCGCATCGCCTCGGCCAGACCCACGACGTCTGCCGGGTCGATCACCAGTTCCTCCCGCTCGACCCGCCCGTCGGGCCCGCAGCGGGCGACGGGGTGGCCCGGCCTCCCGGAGCGCGGGCCGATCACCACGGCCGCGTCGGCCAGGTGCCGGGCCGCGAGCCGCACGGTCACCTCCATGCACCGGTCCGGGTTGAGCGACGACAGCAGCTTGCTGGACGCCTCGGCGAGGAAGGCCTGCCGCCCCCGCTCGACGGCCAGTTCCCTGGCCAGCCGCGTCTGCTCGGTGACATCGACGAGCCACCAGGCCGTCGGGCTCCCCCACGCCCCGTCCACCGGCACGGGATGGGCGTCGAACACGCGGTCGCCGATCGGTCCGCAGGCGACCGCGTCCGGGCCCGGCCGGCCGGCTCCCGGCCCCGCGAGCTCGGCTCGTGCGGCCAGGGAAGGGCCGTCGAGCGACCGCTGGGCGTCGCGCAGCCATCCCGGCACGACGTCGGCGGGCGCTTCCCCCGGCGGTACGCCCAGCAGCAGACGCGCGGCGTCATTGAGCTGGACGACGGCCCCCGACGGGTCGAGGGTCAGGACCGCGTAGGGAGCGGACTGCAGCACCGGGTCGATCACGTCCCGCGGGCCGCCTTCACGCTGAGTCGGTCGCATCGCACCACAGCCTCCAGTGGGGCTCTCCTTCCTGATCTCGAACACCCGTACAGGCCTCCCTGCCGGAAGCGGTCACCAGGCCTTCGGCGGCCCGGCTCTCTCTTCCGGGTCCGTGAGCCGGGCGATGTCCTCGTCGGCGGTGCCGTGCAGCCGGCCGGCCAGGTCCGCCAGCGCCCGCGCCACGGCGAGTTCGTCGCCGATCTCCGCCACCTCGGGATCGACGGGGTTGCGGCGTGCCCGGCCGTCCCCGGCCGTGTGCTCGTCGCCGCCGCTGAACAGCACCGCATGCGCGCGCGTCTCCCGGTCGTCCTCGCTGATGTAGATCCCTAAGCTCCACTGCTTCGTTCTCACGACGGCCCCCCTCTCGCAGCGTTCCCATCTCCATCGTCGGGTCGGCTCGAGCGCCCGCATAGAGGCGGAGGTCCCGACCCCGAACGGCCGAATGACCTGCGGCGACGCCGGGAGCGTCAGGTCGAGTCCGTGAGCCGGGTGCGGCAGAGCCACCAGGCGTTCATGGCGCCGAAGGTGCTGAACGGGTCGACGCCCGTCACCTCGGCGAAACGCTGGATCCGGTTGCGCACCGTGTTCGGGTGCACGAACAGCCTCGCGGCCGCGGCGGTGACGTCCCGGTCGCATTCCAGCCAGGCCAGGACGGCATGCGCCACCGGCTCGGCATTGGGTCCGAGCGCCGCCCAGGCGGGCAGGTGGTGGTCGAGCAGCACCGCGGCGAGGTCCGCCCGTTCCGTGAGCGCGGCCAGCACCGCCACGTCGGCGATGTGGACCACTCCCCTCCGCCCGGCGGACTCGGCGGCGGCCAGGGCGGCGGCGGCCAGGCGCCGTACCGGCGCCAGTTCCTCCGGCTCGGCGGGACCGGCGAGCCCGGCCGCGATCCCGGCGGCCGCGAGCGCGCGGGACGGGGTTCGGGGAAGCACCCCGACGAGCAGGTCGTTCACGACCGCGCACAGGACCGGCGGATGCTCCCGCAGGGCCCGTTCCGCCACGGCGGCGTCGTCGCGCCGGGCGACGAGCACCCACAGCCCGCCGGTGGCCGGCAGGCCCGCCTCGGCGACGGCCAGGGCGGCCGCCGAGCCGCCCTGGAGCAGGCGCCGCAGGATCGCCGCGTCCCGGTCGCCCGGCCGCGGGTCCGCGCCCGCCCGCGTGGCCCGGTGGGAGGTGATCAGCCGGGACCGGACGGCCTCGGCCCAGTCGTCGTACAGCTCCCGTGCGTCCAGCAGCCGGTCGGGGGCGACCCCCTCGGCGCGGGCGATCTCCCGGGCCCGGGCCCAGATCGCGCGTTCGGCGACATGGACGGCGGCGAGCACCGCCTCGATCGGTATGCCCTGCCGGGCGCGGGTGACGCCGAGCTCCTCCACGAACGACAGCTCGGCCTCGGTGGGGCCGCGCCGGGCCGCCAGCGCCCGGGTCGCCGCGGCCAGGAGCGCGCGGGTGTGCCCGGCGATGTCGGACGGGGGCAGCGCCGCGACCTCCCGCACCGTCGTGCGAACGCCGACGATCACCGAAGGCAGCAGGTCCTCCTCGCCCACGACCCGCTCGATGAGGTCGATCACCGCCGGCCAGCCGTCGGGTGCGTCCATGGCGCTCATGCTGCCCTGCCATGTGGCGGCCCACAACCTGGGCCGGGAACGGCGTGCCGTGGCCCATGTCCAGGCCGGTGGAGCAGGCCCTACGGTTTGGCGAGCGCCACAACGTGCCGAGGAGGAACGCCATGGCCCCGCCCCGCCGCGTCGCCGTGATCGGCGCAGGAGCAGCCGGCCTCGCCACGCTGAAGGCCCTCCTCGACGCCGGCTGCGAGGCCGTCGCGTACGAGAAGGGCGACCGGCCCGGCGGGCTGTGGGCCAGGGACAACAGCAGCGGGCTCTCCCCGGCTTACGCTTCGCTGCACCTGAACACCAGCAAGGGCCGCACGGAGTTCGCCGACTTCCCGATGCCCGCGGAATGGCCCGACTACCCGTCGGCCGACCACATCGCCGGCTACCTGGCCGACTATGCCGGAAGGTTCGGGCTCACGCCGCACATCCGCTTCCGCAACTCCGTGACCCGTGTCGACCGCGGCGAAGCGTGGACGGTGACGACCGAATCCGGGGACGTGGAGCGGTACGACGCCGTGGTCGTCGCCAACGGCCACAACTGGGATCCGCGCTTCCCGGAGCCGATGTATCCCGGGACGTTCGACGGCGTCCAGATGCACGCCCACGGCTACCGCACCGCCGACGTCTTCCAGGGCAAGCGGGTTCTCGTCGTCGGGATGGGCAACTCCGCCATGGACATCGCCGTGGACGCCTCGTACACGGCCCGGGGCCCGGTGCTGCTCTCGGCCCGGCGAGGCGTCCACATCGTCCCGAAGTACCTGTTCGGCCGCCCGTCGGACGCGACCGGCGGCGCCCTCGCCGTCCTGCCGTGGCGGCTGCGCCAGCGCGTCGCCGAGACCATGCTGCGGCTGGCGGTGGGCACCCCGCAGAGCTACGGCCTCCCGGCTCCCGCCGGGGGCCTGTTCCAGAACCACCCCACGATCAGCGACACGATCCTGCACCGCCTCACCCACGGCGAGGTGGCCGCGCGCCCCGGGATCGACCGCCTCGACGGGGACCGGGTCGTCTTCACCGACGGGACCGCCGACCCGGTCGACCTGATCGTGTGGGCCACCGGCTACCGGGTGAGCATCCCGTTCCTGTCCCCGCGCTGGCTGGGGCCCGACCCGGAAGGGCTGCCGCTCTACAAGCGGGTCTTCCATCTGGAAGACCCCAGCCTGGCGTTCGTCGGCCTGATGCAGTCCACGGGCGCGGCGCTTCCCGTGGTGGAGGCCCAGGCGAGACTGGCCGCCGCGTACCTGTCGGGCTCCTACGCCTTGCCTCCGGCCCACGAGCAGCGACGCGCCGTCGCCCGCGCCCTGCGCGCCGCCGTCAAGCGCTGGGGCGAGAACGCCCGGCCCCACATGCGCATCGACTTCGACCAGTACGTCGCCGACCTGCCCCGCGAGATCGCGGCCGGCCGCGCCCGCCTCGCCCGCGGCGCGCGCCCGTTCACTCCCAAGGAGACCCTCGTATGAGCACCCGCCGCGACCCCCTCGGCATGCGCGTCCTCGTCACCGGCGCGTCCGGGACGTTCGGCCGGGCGATGTGCGCCCGGCTGAGCGAACTCGGCGCCCGCGTCGTCGGCCTGGACCTGGAGCCCCGCGAGGACGACCCGGTCACGGTCCTGGCCTGCGACATCACCGACGACGACGCCGTCCCGGCCGCGGTGGCCGAGGCGATCGACCGGCTCGGCGGCCTCGACCTGCTGATCAACAATGCCGGGATCGGCGGGCCCGCCCCCGCCGAGCTGCCGCCGGGCGCGGAGGTCCGCCGCCAGCTCGACGTCAACCTGCTCGGCACCTGGCGGGTGACCGCCGCATGCGTGGACGCCCTCGTCGCCTCCCGCGGCCGGGTCGTCATGGTCTCTTCGCGGATGGCCGTCATGCAGCTGCCGCTGGCGGCCGCGTACGGCGCGTCCAAGCGCGCGCTGGTGGCGTACGCGGACGCGCTCCGCCTGGAGATCGGCACACATGTCGACGTCACCTGCGTGTACCCGTCCGCCGTGCGGAGCCCCATCCACGACTCGACGGCCGCCGCCGGGCTCTCGCTGGAGGGCATGAGCCGGTACGAGCCCCTGGAGGGCGTCGTCCGCACCGTGCTCCGCGCCGCCCTGGGCGGACGCCCGCGCCGCGACCTGCCGACCACCCGGCGGGGAGCCGTCGAGTTCTTCCTCGCCCGCCATCTGCCCGCCCTGACCGACCGGATCGTCGCCGGCACGCTGGCCGGCCGGGTCCGCTCCGGCGCGTTCCAGGGCGCCGAGCTGGCCGCCGGGGTCATCGCGCGTCACCGGTCAACCAGATGACCACGTCCCGCGAAGAGGGGATCCGCGCCGGGAGGGCCGCCCCCTCGATCCAGGGGCCTCAGGACGCGGTATGCGCGGAGAGCCACTCCACCAGAGGACGGAGGTCGCGCCAGGCGTCGCGGACCGCGGGCAGGGCCTGCGCTCCGGTGGTCTTGGTCTTCGGGATGCGCTTCTCGGCGCCCAGGTTCTTGTAGCGGATCAGCTCGATGCGCGGGTGGTCGGCCTTGTAGCCGCGGGGCTGGGTCTTGACCCGTTCGCCGACCAGGGAGAACCCCTGGTCGAGCAGCCGGTCCACGATCTTCTGCGCCTCGGGGCCCGACTTGTCGTCGTCGACGGCGGCCCGGTAGGCGGCGACGCCCTCGGAGGAGAAGGCGTGGAAACCCGCGCCCACGAACAGGCCGTCGGCGCCGAGCTCCAGGTAGTAGCCCGCTGGGCCGTCGCCGCCCACGGTGGCGCTCTGGCTCGTCTTGTAGGGCGACTTGTCCTTGCTGAACCGGGTGTCGCGCTGCGGCCTGAACAGCTTGCCCGCCCCGAACTCCTCTTCCAGCTCCTCCAGCAGCGCCTGCATCGGTCCGCGCACGGCGCTGTCGTAGTCGGCCTTGTGCGCGTGCCAGTGCTCGCGGGTGTTGTCGGCCTCCAGCTCCTTGTAGAAGTCGAAGGCCTTGCGGGGGATGCCGTCGAAGGCCATCGATTCCTCCTTCCTCACAGCAGGGCGGCGAAGCGCTCGACCACCTCGGCGGCCTGGGCGGCGTTCAGTCGGGGGTCACAGGCCGTACGGTAGTGCGGCAGTGCGGGCGGCGCCCGGAACGGCTTCGGTGTGGTGGTGCACTCGGTGACGTCATCGGGGGTCATCTCCAGATGCAGTCCCGCCGGATGCCTCCGGCGGGCCCGCATGACGCGGACGAACGCCACGATCTCGTCCAGGATCGCCTCCATGAGCCGGGTCTTCGGGCCCGCGCCGATGCGCGTCGTGTTGCCGTGCATGGGGTCGCACAGCCACACGACCGGCCTGCCCCGCCTGCTCACCTCCTCCACCAGCTCGGGCAGGAGGCCGCGCACGCGCGTGCTGCCGAGGCGGACGATGAAGACCAGCCTGCCGTCCTCGCCGTCGGGGTTGAGCAGGCGGGTGAGCCGCACGGCCTGCGCGGGGCTGATCACGGGCCCGATCTTGACGCCGACGGTGTTGACGACGGAACGCGCGAAGGCGACGTGCTCGCCGTCGGGCCGGCGGGTGCGGTCCCCGATCCACAGGGAGTGGGCCGAGGAGGCGTAGTCGCCGCGCACCTGCGGGCGCTCGTAGTCGAGCAGCAGCGCCTCGTGGGAGACGTAGGCCCGCTCCAGCGGCGGCCGCCCCGCCCAGGAGTCGCGCACCACCCCCAGCACCCGCTCCGCGCATTCGCGGGCGCGCAGGAGCCGGGTCGGATCGGGATGGCGGGCTCGCGAGTCGGCGGCGGGGCTGTTGACGGCGTCGCCCCGGTAGGACGGGACGAGGGTGCCGTCGGCGATGCGCTCGTAGGGGGACGAGCGGGGCTTGCCGTACTGGCCGGCCAGGCGGCCCAGCGGGACGGCCGGGCTCCCGGTGGCCGAGCGGATCACCTCGGCGAGGCCGTAGAGCTGCGCGAGCTTGGCGCGCACCTCGGCGGGACCGGACTCGCGGAAGCGCTCGGCGCAGTCGCCGCCCTGCAGGAGGAAGCCGCCGCCACGGGCGACGCGGGCCACGGCCTGGCTGAGCCGGACGCACTCCGCCCGCGTGACCAGCGGCGGCATGTCGCGCAGGGTGCCGGTGACATGGTCGAGCAGCGCCGGGTCGCCCCAGTCGGGTTGCTGCGCGACCTTGCTGATCACGGCGACGCTTCCTGGAGCCGGGCCTTGTCGACCTTGCCGACCGGTGTGAGCGGCAGTCCCGGGACGACGACCACACGATCCGGGATCTTGTAGGCGGCCACGCCGCGCTCGCGCATGAAGGCGGCGACCGTCTGCAGGGTGGGCGGCTCGTCACGGGCGACGATGTAGGCGCAGGTGCGCTCGCCGAGGTAGGGGTCGGGCACCGGGACGACGGCGGCGGCCCGCACGTCCGGGTGGGCCAGCAGGTGCTCCTCGACCTCGTCGGCGGGCACCTTGTCGCCGCCGCGGTTGATGACGTCCTTGATCCGGCCGCAGATGACCAGGTGGCCCGTCTCGGTGCGGCGGGCCAGGTCGCCGGTGCGGAAGAACCCGTCGGGGGTGAAGGCCCGGCTGTTGTGCTCCTCGGCGCGGAAGTAGCCCCGTATCGTGTACGGCCCGCGGACGAGCAGTTCCCCGGCCTCACCCGCCGGCACCTCGGCGCCGGTCTCGTCCACGACGCGGACCTCGTCGTACTCCGAGAGCGGCTTGCCCTGGACGGTGGTCACCAGCTCCGGCGGGTCGTCCGGGGGGCTCTGGCTGAGCAGCCCCTCGGCCATGCCGAACGACTGCTGCACCGGTCCGAGGCGCGCGCGGACGTCGCGGGCCAGTTCGGGGCTGACGCCGGCGCCGCCGAGCTGCACCAGGCGTAGGCTCGCGAGCCGGTGCCGGGTCCAGGAGGCGGCGTCCGCCCACAGCCGCGCGAGGGACGGCACCAGGCCGGTGACGGTGACGCGCTCCCCCTCGATGACGGGGAACGCGTCGTCCGGGCTCGGCGTCGGGCAGAGCGCGACGCCGCCGCCCGCGTACAGCGTGCCCAGCACGCCGGGGCAGCCGAGCGCGTAGTTGTGCGCGATGGGCAGCGCGGCCAGGTAGACGTCGTCCGGACCGAGGCGGGCGTTGCGAGCGCTGAGCCTGATGTTGCACAGGTAGTCGTCGTGGGTGCGCGGGATCAGCTTGGCGCGTCCGGTGGTGCCGCCCGACAGCAGGAAGAAGGCCACGTCGCCCGGTTCGGGCGGCGGGAGCTCGGCGGGTTCGGCGTAGAGCGCCGACAGCGGGGTGAACTCCTCCGGCTCGCCGGCGACGATCACGTGCCGCGGGCCGCGGATCTCCCTGGCCAGCGCGCGGTGGTCGAAGCCCTGGTGGACGGCGGGGACGACGTAGGCGGCGGCTTCGGTGTGCGCGGCCAGGTGCCCGATCTCGTCGCGCCGGTGCGGGGGCAGTGCGAGCACCGGGGCGGCGCCCAGCGCCAGCAGGGCGAACAGCGTGTCGACCAGTTCCGGCGTGTTGGGCATCTGCACGATCACCCTGTCGCCGCGCCGCAGTCCCAGGCCGTGGAATCCCGCGGCCAGGCGGGCGGCGCGCTCGGCGAGCTCCCGGTACGTGCGGCGGGTGCCGCCCGAGACCAGGGCGGTGCGCTCGCCGTGGGCGCGCAGCAGGACGTCGAGGGTCTGGCCGGTCCACAGGCCGAGCTCGCGGTAGCGCTCCGCGGTCTCCGCGGGCCAGGGCGTACATCCGGGGATCATCGAATCCTCCTCACGGCGCCACCCGCACCACGCGCCAGCCTTCCTCGTGGCGGCGGTAGCGCAGGCGGTCCTGGATCTCGTCGGCCCTGCGCTGCCAGAACTCCATCTCCTCCGGAGTGAGCCGGTAGCCGCCCCAGTGGGCCGGACGCGGGATCTCCTGGCCGGTGAAGCGTGCGCGCTCGGTGTCGAAGCGCTCGCGCACGGCCTGGCGGTCATCGATCTCGGCACGCTGGTCACTGCTCCAGGCCAGCAGCTGGATGCCGCGGGGCAGGGTGGCGAAGTAGGCGTCGGACTCCACGTCGTTCAACCGGCTGACCGGGCCCTCGGCCCTCACCTGGCGCCCCTTCTCCAGCCAGCCGAAGCAGAGCGCGGCCACCGGGTTGACGGCCACGTCGGAGGCCTTGCGGCTCCCATGGCCGGTGAAGAAGACGAAGCCGTGGTCGACGTAGGCCACGTCCACCCACCGGGCCGAGGGGCGGCCCCGGTGGTCGGCCGTGGCCAGGACGGCGGAGGCGGGAGGCATCTGCGCTTCGGCCGCCCGCTGCTCCTCCTGCCAGCGCGCGAACTGCTGCAGCGGGTCGGTCGGCAACTGAGTCGGCATTCTCTTGATCCCGTCATTCAGTGGTCTTCTAGACAATATTGCCTATAATCGGCCGCATGCAACAAGTCGCGCGCACTCTCATCGACCGCCACCGAGAAATCACCAGTCCCCGAACATTCCGTCTGCTCGGCATGGAATGGGATCTCCTGCCCGGCGTCTACGCGCCCCATCTGTCGCAGTCGTCGGCGCTGTACGCCGAATGGCTGCCCTATCCGCTGCACGGCTCGTTCTGCGAAGTCGGCTGCGGCACGGGCTACATCTCGGTGCTGGCTGCGCTGCGCGGCTGCGCCTCGGTGACCGCCCTGGACGTCAGCGAGGCGGCCGCCGAGAACACCCGGCTCAACGCCCGGCGGCACGGCGCCGGGTCGAGGGTCCGCGTGGCCTGCGGTGACATGTTCGAGCCGCTGACCAGCGAGGACAGGTTCGACGCCATCTACTGGAACTCCAACTTCGTCGAGGGCGAGCCGGCCGACGCCCTGGAGCGGGCCTTCTTCGACTCCGGCTATGCGGCGCACGAGGCCTTCTTCCGGGGCGCCGCCGCGCACCTGGAGCCGGGCGGCAGGCTGCTGCTGGGCTTCACCGATCTGGGCGACGAGCAGCGCGTGCGCACGCTGGCGGCCGCGCACGGCTGGCGCCCCGCATTGCTGCGCGCCGCGAAATGCGCCGCCGAAGAAGGGCATATCGAATACCGGCTCCTCGAATTCACGCGGGCCGGTTGAACCGCTCCGGCCGGGCCTCCGCTGAGGCCCGGCCGATTCACTTGTAAAGGCGCACGGCGAGCGGCACCAATATCACCGTCGCGGCCACCGCCCAGGCGGCGGTGAAAAGCACAGGCTGCATTACCTCCCCGCCGCTGGAAAGACCGACCATCGCGTCACAGGCGAGCGACAGCGGATTGGCTCGCACCACGGGCCGCAGCCATCCGAGGAACTGGTCGACCGGCACGAATCCCGAGGAGAGGAACAGCAGCAGCGTGATGGGGCTGCTGAGCGCTCCGCTGACCGCCTGCTCGCTCTTGGCCGACATGGCCACGACGACCGCGAGCCACAGGAAGATCCAGGCGAAGAGCACGACGACCGCGAAGAAGCCGAGCGCGGCCGACGGCCCCTGCCTGAAGCGGAACCCGACCGTGTGCGCGACGGCCGTGGTGATCGCCGCCACCAGCAGGACCCGCACCAGGTCGCCGGCGATGCGGCCGGCCAGCACGGACAGCCGGCTGATGTTCATGGCCCTGAACCGGTCGACGATGCCGGTGCGCAGGTCGGTGTGGAACCCCAGCCCGGTGCCGACCGCGCCGTACGCCGCGCTGAACAGGACGATGGCCGGGGCGAGCCGGTCGATGTAGCGGCCGCCGGAGGCGTCGCCGACCAGCTCCCCGAAGACCAGGAGCATGAGGAAGAGCAGGATCAGCGGGAACAGGAACGAGTCGGCGACCAGCTGCGTGCTTTTGGCGTAGCGCCGCAGGTTGCGTCCGGCCAGGACGCCCGTCTCGGTGATGACGCTCATGCCGCCCTCCTGAACGCCTGGACCGCCGCGGCCGAGAAGACCACCAGCAGCCCGGCCAGCCATGCCACCGCCTTCAGCACCGGCCCCGCCGTCGGACCGCCGTCCGCGAGGGCCCGCAGCGCGTCGAGCACCGCGGTCACCGGCTGGTGCCGGACGAACGGCTCGATCCAGGCGGGGAAGGCGTCGGCGGGCACGAAGGCCGAGGAGATCATCAGCAGCGGCAGGTAGATCACGTGCAGCGTCGACGAGACCGCCTCGGGATCGCGGGAGACCAGCCCGAGAGCGCTCGTGCCCGCCGAGACCGTGAGCGCGAAGCCCACCGCCAGCACGACGAAGCCGAGGGCCGCCGCCGGACCGGCCTGGAACCGGAAGCCCACCGCGTACCCGGTCAGGACGATCACCACGATGGCCAGCAGCGCCCGCGCACTGTCGGCCGCCATCCGGCCCACCACCACGGCGCCCCGGCTGATGGCCAGCGACCGGTAGCGGGCCAGCATGCCGTTGCGGCGGTCGGAGGCGAAGAAGAAGGCGGCGGTGATGGCCACCGAGAACATCCACTGCACCACGATCGCCGGGGGCAGGAACTGGGCGTAGTCGACGCCGTGCGTCCGCAGCAGGTTCCGGAAGAGCGCCAGGAAGCCGAGGACGAAGACGACCGGGAACACCACCATCGTGCTGACGGTGTCGGCCGTCGAGTTGAGACGGAGGTTGCGCCCGGCGAGCAGCAGCCCCTGCCCGAAGAGGTTGCCCAGGCCGGCCTCGGTCGAGGTCGCCATCAGCCGACCTCCTCGGGCTCCCGGGCGGCCTCCCCGCCGGTCAGCGCGAAGAACACCTCGTCCATCGTGGGGCGCCGCAGCATGATGTCGTCGGCCCTGATCCCCGCCTCGCGCAGCAGCGCGACGACGTCCGTCAGCGTGTCGGCGTCCGCTCCGCGCACGGTGACCACGCCGCCGGACTCGTCCACGTCGCCGAACCGCTCCCGCAGCATCCGCAGCACCTGCTCGCGCGGCTCTGCGCGCACCTCGCAGACCTGCCCGCCGACCTGGTCCTTCAGTTCGCCCGGGGTGCCCTCCGCGATCACCCTGCCGCGGTCGATGACGACGATCCGGTCGGCCAGGCGGTCCGCCTCCTCCAGGTACTGGGTGGTGAGGAGCAGCGTGGCGCCCTCCGCGCGCAGCCCGGCGACGAGGTCCCACATCTCCTGGCGGCCGGCCGGGTCGAGCCCGGTGGTCGGTTCGTCCAGGAAGATCACGGGGCGCTTGACCACCAGGCTGGCCGCGAGGTCCAGGCGCCGGCGCATGCCTCCGGAGTAGGACTTGACGGGCTGGTCGGCGGCATCGCTCAGGCGGAACCCGGTGAGCAGCTCCTCGGCCCGGGCGGCGGCCGCCCGGCGGTCCAGCTTGAGCAGCCGGCCGAACAGGACCAGGTTCTGCCGCCCGGTCAGCACGTCGTCGACGGCCGCGAACTGGCCGGTCAGCGCTATGGACGCGCGGACCCCGGCCGGGTCCCGCGCCACGTCGTGACCGGCCACCGACGCCCGGCCGCCGTCCAGCGGCAGGAGCGTGCTCAGGCAGTTGACCATCGTGGTCTTGCCGGCGCCGTTGGGGCCGAGCAGCCCCACCACGGCACCCGGCGGCACCGTGAACGACACCTCCTCCAGCGCCGTCTTCTTACCGAAGTTCTTGCGGAGGCCTTCGACTTCGACTCCCCCTTCGTGCATGAGCGCTACCTCCTGTCGCGGGTGGTCCTCGTGCGGCCGGTGCCTGTCAGCCCTCCTGCTTCACCGGGGTCTGCTGGTGGAAGACGAGCTTCCAGCCGCCTTCGCCGCGCTCGTACACGCTGGTCATGTAGAGCTGGAAGGAGAAGTCGGCCTCGCTGAGCCGCACGGTGGCCCGGTAGGTGATCAGCGCCGACTCGCCGCCCAGGGGCAGCACCTTGACGTCGTCGAGCGTGTAGTCGTCGAACGGCGCCTTGTTGGCGTCGATGTCGTCGGCGAGCTCGTGGCCGGTCTGCAGGCCGTCGGGCTCGACGCAGACGGTGCGGTCGGTGACCAGTCCGCGGTAGAAGTCGCCGTTGCCGACCGAGATGGCCGCCCAGCCCTTCTCCTCCATTTCGCGCAGTTCGTTCTCGAGGCTCATCGCGGGCTCCTTTCGTGGTGGTGACGGGGCTTCAGGGGGTGGAGGGCCAGCGGCCGGGCAGGCCGCAGAAGAGCAGGATCCGCTCGACCAGTTCGTCCTCCTGCGGTACCAGGTAGAAGTGGTCGCCGGGGAAGACCCGGAGCTGGAACGGCCCCGTTGTGTGGTACTCCCAGCCGGCGGCCTCATCTGGGTCGACCTCGGGGTCCGCGTCGGAGACGCACGCGCAGACCGGGGTGCGGACCGGGGCCGTGTCCGAGGGCCGGTAGGTCTCGATCAGGCGGTAGTCGGCGGCCAGCGTCGGCAGGATCAGGGCGCGCATCGCGGGGTCGTCCAGGACCTCGTCGCTGGTGCCGCCCAGCCTGCGCAGGTCCTCCAGAAGCGCCGGTTCGCCTCCGAGGTGGACGGCGGACGGGCGCAGCCGGTCCGGAGCCGGGCGGCCGGAGACGATCAGCCCGGCCTGGGGCCGCCCGAGCGCGCTCTCCAGCCGTCTGGCCGTCTCGTGCGCCACGGCGGCGCCCATGCTGTGCCCGAACAGGGCCAGCGGGACCTCGCCCATGGACTCCAGGACCTCGGCGACCGGCTCGGTGAGCTCGTCGATGCCCTGGGCGTACGGTTCGCGCACCCGGTCCTGGCGGCCCGGGTACTGGACGCCGTACAGCTCGACGCCGTCGGGCAGGCGCGCCCCCCACGTCCTGAAGAAGCCGGCGGCGCCGCCCGCGTGCGGGAAGCAGACCAGGCGCAGCCGGGGCACGTCCTGGACGCGCAGGGGACGCAGCCACCGCTCGCGCTGCCGGACGGTCGGGATGGTCATGCCGGTGATTCCTCCAGCTCCGTTCTCGCGGTGGCGATCAGCTCGTCGGCGGGCATCGGGCGGTGCGGCGGGCCGGAGAGGCGCTCGGGGAAGCCGAGGACGGAGGCCATCGCCTGCCAGGCCGAGCCGACGGACAGGTAGTACTGCCCCTCACGCATCGGATCGGTCCCGTCACTCACGGCCCTCCATGTACGCATCATCGCCCGGTGGGCGCCCTCCGGCCACAGGGCCGCGAGGATCTCCCGGTAGGTCGGGGGCTCGGCGGGGCCGATCGCGCTGGTGGTGGGCAGGTCGAGGCCGGGATCGGCCGCCGCGTCGAGCCGGGTCGTGCGCCTGGCCTCGGCCGGCAGGTGGGGGCGGGGCGACCACAGGACGGGGCCGTGGGTCTCGACCAGTGTGAGCGTGCCGCCGTCCGCGCCGATGGTGACGCGGTGCAGCAGGTGGGCGTGGTTGTCGGGGTCGGCGGGGTGCAGCTGGTTTTGCACGCGCAGCGTGAACGGGACGCCGGCCAGCGTGCCGTCGATGGTGCGGAACGGGCCGCGGCCCGTGGGCGCGGGCAGGTCGAAGGGGCGCAGGCCGCCGAGCGCCCGGCCGAGGATGTCGAACAGGTGGTAGGAGACCTGGACGCCGCAGGTGGCCTCGACGTACACCGGCCGCAGGGCGCGGGCGGCGGCGATGAAGCTCCGCACCGAAGGCAGGTGCACGTAGTGGGTGTTCACCTGGTAGACGACCCGGTTGCGGCGGGCGGCGCGCAGTGCGGTGGCCAGCTCGTCGCGCAGCAGCGGCCCCTCCTGCAGGACGTGGACGCCGCGGGCCATCAGCTCGGCCGCCACCGCGGTGCCGGGTCCCCCGTTGACGTCGCCGAGCAGCACGACGCAGGCCATGTCGACGTCGCCGGGCACGTCCTCGACGCGGGTCCAGAGCGGGACGCCCGCCTCCTCCGCGCACGCCTGGGAGCGCGAGCCGCCCTTGGCCAGGATGCCGGCGAGCTCGAAGGCCGCGCCGGGCGCGCTGAGAGCGGCCAGGTGCACCCGTCCGAAACCGGTGCCGCACACCAGCACGCGCGGGCGCCGGCTCCCCGGTGCCCCGCGACCGGCGGCGTCCGGCGCGCCCGCATCGGCGCCCGTGCTCACAGGACCCCCTCCTCGACCGGCGCTTGCGACGGGAGGGCGACGTCCACGACCGGGTCTTCGCACAGGTCCTGGAGCACGCCGGACGGGTCCAGCACGTCGGACGCGTCATGGGCGCCCGGGGGCACCCGGCCCGCTGCCGCCGCCCGCGTGGCGGTCGCCGCGAGCGCGGCGGTCAGCTCGTAACCGTCGGCGCTGCGGACGATCAGGACCCTGCCGTCCAGGTCGAAGACGAGCTGGAAGTACGGCCGGCGGCCGAGGGCGTCGAGGCGGGCCGCGAGTTCGAGGTCCTCGGCGGCCCGCGCGGGCTCCTTGCCGCCCGCTCCGGACAGCGCCTGGAGGGTCCGGTCGCCGTCGAAGACCCCCCACCATTCGATCTCGGCCAGCTCCAGCGCGCGGGCCAGCCGCTCGGTCTCCCGGCTCAGGTAGGGGTGGACGCTGACGCGGCCGGGGAAGTGCGGCAGGGCGACGCGTTCGGCGGGACGCAGGGCGCCGCGGATCGGCTGGTGGCCGCGCCAGGCGGCCAGGGGGGTCGCGTGCTCGCCGTCCAGGGAGGCGATGTAGTCGAGCGCGGCGGCCCTGGTGAAGCGGTCGAGGCCGCCGACGTGGGCGACCAGCCGGGCGGGCCGGTCGGCGCCTTCGGCCAGCGCGCGGGGCAGCAGCGCGGACAGGCCGGGCATCATCCCCGCCGCCAGGACCGCCGCGCGGTCCCCGGCGAGCGCCGTCAGGCGGAGGCGGTCGAGCTGCTCTCCGGCCACGTCCACGTAGTGGGCGCCGGCCTTCAGCGCGGCCCGTGCCACGGTGTCGCCGATGCGGGCCGAGGGACCAGCGCAGTTCACCACGACGTCGCAGCCGGCGCAGAATCCCGCCAGCCGGGAGGCGTCGGCGATGTCCACCGCGACGGCCTCGTCACCGGGCCGGGCGGCTTCCCGCGTGCGGGCCGTGTCCCTGCCGCCCAGGCGCAGCGGTTCCGGCAGGCGGCGCACCAGCGCGCGGCCCACGGCGCCGTAGCATCCGATCACGCCGACGGTCATGGCCGCTCCCACCTCCGGGTCAGCATCGCGGCGGCCTCTTCCACGTGCGGGGGCTGGAGGCAGCTGAAGTGGTCGCCGGGGATGTCGGCGACCCTCAGCTCGCCCAGGCACAGCTCGCGCCAGAAGCCGGTCATGTCGTCGCGCAGCCACGGCAGGAAACGGGTGTCGCCGAGCTGGCGCAGGAAGGTGATGTCGCCGGCGTACGGCTCCGGCTCGTGGGCGCCGACCGCGAGCAGGCTGTGCCGCACCACCTGGTAGAAGGTGGCGACGTGCCGTTCGACGTCGGCGTCCGAGCCGGCGTGGCGGCCCGCGGCGCGGCCGATGGCGGCCAGCCGCTCGTCCTGCGGGCGGGCGGCCTGGGCGCGGAAGGCCTCGGCGGTGGGCGCCAGCCCGCCGGTGAGCGCGGTGACGCGCCCGGCGGGCACCCGGTCCGGGTCCTCGCGGAGCAGCAGCTCGAAGACCTCGGACATGGCCTCCTCGTCGCCGGGGTATCCCGCCTCGGCGGGGTCGGCGCCCATGACCTTGGCGAAGACGTACTCCACGACCAGTTCGTCCTCGATGATCCGCGGCATCGTGTAGCTGCTGACCACGGTGAGACTGCTGACGTCGGCGCCCGCCTCGGTCAGCTGCCTGGCGATCTCCGTGGCCAGCAGGCCCCCCATGCAGTAGCCGACCACGTGGAAGGCGCCGGCGCCGGTGTCGAGCAGCGCGCGGGCGTACCGGGCGGCGCGGCGCTCGATCAGGCCGCGCGGCTCCTCCGCCAGGTAGGACTCCACGTCGGTGACCGCGAGTCCGACCAGCGGACCGCCCTTGCCCGCCAGCAGCCGGGACAGGGCGCGGTAGGGCGCGAGCGTGCCGCTGCCCTCGTGGACGAGCACGGGCAGCGGCCCGTCGCCGGGGAGCTCGCCCCCGAGCGGGACCAGCGGGGAGCTCTCCGCGCGGCGGTCGCCCTCGTCCCGGTCGCCGTCCCTGCGCAGCTCCTCGGCGAGCGCGGCCACCGTCGGCCGGTGCAGGACCTGGCGGACCAGGTCGTCCCAGTGCGCCCGCGCCGCGGCCGGCACGCGCTCGCGCAGGGTGGCGGCCAGCTTGGCGACCACGAGCGAGTCGCCGCCGAGGTCGAAGAAGTCGTCGTCGCGGTTGACCTCGGCCACGTCGAGCACCTCGGCCCAGGTGGCGGCCAGCTCCCGTTCGAGGTCGTCGCGGGGCGGCCCGCCCGCCGAGGCGCGGCGGGCGGCGGCGCGCGGCAGCCAGGAGCGCAGCGTCGCCGTGTCCACCTTGCCGTTGCGGGTCAGCGGCAGCTCGTCGACGATCTGCAGATGCGCCGGGATCATGTACTCGGGGAGCCGCCCGGCCAGATGCCCCGCCAGCGCGGTGACGTCCAGCGGGTGCCGGTCCGTCTTGAAGCGGGCGGCGAAGACGTGCTGCCCGAGCGGATCGGTCACGTCCCCCGGTCCGGGCAGGCAGACGGTCGTGCCGGCGCCCGCCTCGCGCAGCAGCTCCAGCCACTGCCCGCGGCCGAGGAAGGTCTGGTCGAGGCCCTTGCGCGAGTCCTCGTAGTCCCATTTGCGCGGGTCCTTCTCCGGCATCATGAACTCCATCGAGGTCATGATCTGGAGGCTGTCCTTGGTGGTCTCGACGAAGACCAGCCAGCCGCCCGGCCGCAGCATCTGCACGAGCCTGCCGAGCACCCGTCCCGCGTGGCGGGAGTTGTGCAGCACGTTGACGCAGAGGATGACGTCGAAGTCGTTGGGCTTGTACCCCTGCTCGCGGAAGTCCTCGTTGATGTCGAACAGCCCGTAGCGCACCCAGGGGCGGTCGCCGAAGCGCTTGCGGGCCTCGTTGAGGAAGAAGGGCGAGACGTCGGTGAACAGGTAGTCGACGTCGTGCTCCGCCAGCGCCGGGATCATCTGCGCGCTGATGCCGCCGACGCCCGCGCCGACCTCCAGCAGCCGCAGGCCGCCGTCGTGCCGTCCGGCGATGCGGTGCAGCATCTCGATGGCGGCGTGGTTGACGTAGCGGCTGATGATGTTCTCCCGGTACGCGGCCTCGGAGATCTCCAGGCGCCCTTCCGGGAAGAGCAGCGGCAGCGGGTCCATCTCGTCGTGGACGAGCTCCGGCAGATGGTCGGTGCTGGTCCGGAAGTAGGAGATCAGGGCCTCGGGATAGCTGTCCTCGCGTTGCAGCTCCGTGACCGCCTGCCAGGCGGCGTCGAGGTCGTTCCCGGTGGCGGTGCGCACGGCGCGGCGGACGTCCCCGTTCCGCTCCAGGTACCCCTCGTCTTCGAGGACGCGCAGCCAGCGGCGCACGAGCCGTTGATGCCGTGGCGCGGCCCCGACGGCCTCGATGACCTGCTCCGCGGTCGCGGTGTCTCCGGGACGCTCGAACAGGCCGTGGCGCGTGAGGGCGCGCATGATGCCGACGACCGCCGCCCTGTCCAGCCGGGCCATGAACTCCATGAGTTCTTCGCGGTCGATGTGCGCGGTCTGCATGTCCCCGGCCCCGGAACCCGCGGTGCGGAGCTCCTCCGCCGACGCCTCCGGTATCCGCGGCGACGGGGTGCGGGCCGGCTCGGCGAAGGCGGCGAGGCGGCGCTCCATCCCGTCGCCGTCCACCAGCACGTGGGCGGCGGCGACCGCGGGATGCTCCTGGACGGCGGCCTCGACCTCCGCGAGCTCGATGCGGTGCCCGCGGATCTTGACCTGCCGGTCCTCGCGGCCGAGGAACTCGATCAGCCCGTCCTCGCGGTAGCGCCCGAGGTCGCCGGTGCGGTAGAGGCGCTCGCCCGTCTCCGGATGCCGGACGAACCGCTGCCGCGTCTTCTCCTCGTCGCCCAGGTACCCCAGCGCCACTCCGGCGCCGCCGATGTGGAGCTCGCCCGCCACCCAGTCCGGGCACGGCCGCATCGCGTGGTCCAGGACATGGAAGGTCTGGTTGGCCAGGGGCTTGCCGTACGGGACGCTCGTCCAGTCCGGCGCGAGGTCGCCGATCGGGTGGTGGATCGACCAGATCGAGGCCTCGGTCGCGCCGCCGAGGCTGACCAGTTCGAGTCCGGGCAGGCGGGTCCGCACGGCCGGGGGCAGCGTGATCGGGATCCAGTCGCCGCTGAGCAGGGCCAGCCTCAGCGTGGGCAGGCCGGTGGGGTTCGCGGCCAGGTAGTGCTCCAGCATCTGGAGTTGCGCGGGGACGGAGTTCCACAGCGTGACGCCGTGGTCGGCGATCAGCCGGGCCCAGCGGCCGGGGTCGCCGCGGCCCTCGGGGCTCGGCAGCACCAGGGCGCCGCCCACGGCGAGGGGGCCGAAGACGTCGTAGACCGAGAGGTCGAAACCGAGGCTCGCCAGTCCGAGGACGCGGTCGTCCGCGGTGACCGAGAAGCGGCGGTTGATGTCGGCCACCGTATTGAGCGCCGCCTCGTGGGAGATCATCACGCCCTTGGGGTCGCCGGTGGACCCCGAGGTGTAGATGACGTATGCCAGATCGCCGGGACGGGCGCGGCCGGGGGGCGCAGGGGCGGCGGAGGGCGGCGTCGTGTCGACGTCCACGCAGCGCATCCCGGGCGGGCGCTCCGTGATCCGGGACTGGGTCAGCACCGTGGTCACCCCGGCGTCGGCGAGGATGCGGTCGCGCCGGGCGGGCGGCTGCCCGACGTCCACGGGCAGGTAGGCGCGGCCGGCCAGCAGCGTGCCGAGCACGGCGGCGACCTGCTCCCAGCCCTTCTGCATGAGCACGGCCACGGGCGCGTCGCCCGCCCCCGCGAGGCTCTCGGCCACGGCCGTGGCCCGCGCGAGCAGCTCGCCGTAGGTGAGCGTGCGCTCCTCGGTGATGACGGCGGGCGCGTCCGGTGTGGCCGCCGCCTGCGCCACGACGGGTTCATGGAGCAGCCCGGCGGGACGGGGCGCCGCGGTGGCGTTGGCGCGGTCGCGCCGCTCGGCCTGCGCGGCGGGCAGCCGGACCGGTGAGGCCGACTCCCAGGCGGTGTCGGAGGCGGCCAGGTCGAGCAGCAGTGCGCGCAGGGCGCCGAACAGGTCCTCGATCAGGCCGTCGGGGAAGACGCCGTCGCGCACGTCGGCCCTGACCTCCAGGACGCCGCCCTCGACCAGTGCCTGGCAGTCGATCCACACCTGGGGCGTCTGGCTCCTGCCGTACACCACCTCGGCCAGGCCGTCCATGCCTTCGTTCTCGTCGCTGAGCCCGACGGTGCTGGTGAAGACGACCGGTACCAGGGCGGCCTGCCGGCCCCGGCGGCGGGCGATCTCGCGCATCAGCTCCACGCCGGAGTAGAGCCGGTGGTCCAGGTCGTCCCAGAGCCGCTGCTGGAGGGCGCCGGCGCGGGCGGCGAAGGAGTCGCCGGCCGCGCCGTCCACCTCCAGGAGGCTGACGGTGGTGAAGTCGCCGACAAGGGAACCCACCTGCGGGTGGAGGGGGTGCCGGTTGAGCAGCGTGAGGTTGAGGCAGAACGCCGGCTGGCGGCTCCAGCGGCCGACGGTCTCGGCGAAGGCGGCGAGCACGGCCGTCGAGGGGGTGACGCCGTGCGCCGCCGCGCGCTCGCGCAGCCCGCGCCACCGCTCGGGCTCGAAGCGGACCTCGTGGCGGGTGAAGGAGCCGGTCGCCTGGACCTCGCGGTCCTCCCGCAGCGGCAGTTCGGGCGCGCCGGGCAGCTCGCCCAGCCGGTCCTCCCAGTAGGCCCGGTCGCGCTCGTAGGCGGCGCCGTCGCGCAGGCCGCGGGCCCCGGCCACGTAGTCGCGGAAGGTGATCTCCAGCGGCGGCAGCTCGGCGGCCGGGTCGAGGTAGAGGCGCTTCAACTCGGTGAGCAGCAGCTGGATGCTCAGGTAGTCGGCGATGAGGAAGTCGATGGAGACGTGGAGCAGGTCGCGGTCGCCGGTCCGGGTGATCCGGACGTCGAACAGCGGCCACGTGGCGGGGTCGTAGACGCGGCTGTCCATGGCGGCCCTGGTGGCGGCCACATGCGCGTCGAGCTCGGCGGCGGAGCGGCCGCGCAGGTCGGCGACCTCGATGCGGTACGTGGGCGCGTCCGGAGCGGTGACCTGGTAACCCTCCAGGTGGAAGGTGCAGCGCAGCATGTCGTGCCGCTCGACGAGCCGGTTCCAGGCGTCCTCCATCCGGCGCGGGTCGAGGTCCTCGATGGCCAGCTCCGCGTAGACCTGGCAGGCCGTGCCGCCGTAGTCGAAGGCGTCCCCCCGGCCGAGCAGGTAGGCGGCCTGCACGTCGGTGAGCGGGAACGGCTCGTGCCGGGCGGCCGGGTCGGGTACAAGCTCGGGCGCGGCCGGGCGGCTCAGGTACTCGAGCAGTTCGTCCTTGCGGGCGGCCAGCAGCGCGCGCCGCTCGTCGGTGAGGACGCCCTGGGGAGCGCGGAACCGCAGCCGGCCCGCCTCCTCCCACAGGTGCACGCCCTCCCGGGCCAGTTCGGCGATGAGCTGACCAGCGGTCATATCGTGCCCTCCTCGAAGGCTCCCTCGTCGCGATGCTGTTCGATCAGGGCCGCGTGCTCGGCGATGGTCGGCCCGGCGAACAGCGTCCGCAGCGGAAGCTCGACGCCGAACTCGATCCTGATCTCCTCGGCCAGGCGGGTGGCGAGGACGCTGTCGCCGCCGAGGATCACGAAGTTCTGGTGCCGGCCCACCTCCGGGACGTCGAGCAGCACCCGCCAGACCCGGGCGAGGGCCTCCTCGACGGGACCGGTGGGCGGAGCGTCCTGGGCCTGGCCGCTCCCGTGCTCCTCGGCCAGCCGGGCGAGCGCGCCGCGGTCGACCTTGCCGTTGGCGGTGAGCGGGAAGGCGGCGACCTGGATGACCTGGTCGGGGATCATGTAGGGCGGAAGGTGCTCCCCCAGCCGGTCGTGCAGCTCGTCGGGGTCGAGGCCGTCACCGTCCGGGCCGCCTGCCGGGACGACCAGGGCGGCCAGCCTGCGGGCCGCGCTCCCGACCGTGGTGGCCACCGCCCGCTCGACCTTGGGATGGGCCAGCAGCGCCGCCTCGATCTCGCCCAGCTCGATCCGGTGGCCCCGGACCTTGACCTGGTGGTCCACGCGGCCAAGGAACTCCAGCGTGCCGTCCGGCCAGTAGCGCCCCATGTCACCGGTCCGGTACCAGCGGAGGCCGTCCTGCTCGACGAACTTGGCCTTGGTGGTCTCCGGGTCGCCGCGGTAGCCCTCGGCCACGCCCGCGCCGCCGATCCACAACTCCCCCGGGCCCCAGTCGGGGCAGTCGCGGCCCAGCGGGTCGACGACCCGGAAGCACTGGTTGGCCAGGGGTCGGCCGTAGGGCACCGACACCCATTCCGGCGGCACCTCCGCCGGGACGGGGCAGTAGTTCGACCAGATCGCCGCCTCGGTCGCCCCGCCCAGCGCGACCAGCCGGCACTCCGGTGCCGCCTGCGCCAGCCTTGCCGACAGGTCGAGGGGAACCCAGTCGCCCGACACCATCGCCAACCGCAGCGAGGCCAGATGACCGTGCTCGGCGACCAGGAGCATGTCCAGCAATGCCGGGACGGTGTTCCATACCGTCACCCGGTGCTCGGCCACCAGCCGCGCCCACTGGGCGGCGTCGCGGCGCTCGTCCTCGGACACCATCACCAGCGACCCGCCGGCCGACAGCAACCCGAAGACGTCCCACACCGACAGGTCGAAATCGAGCGCCGACACCGCCAGCACGCGGTCGTCCTCACCTACGCCGAAGCGGGTGTTGACGTCCAGGACCGTGTTCAGGGCGGCGCGGTGGGAGACCTCCACTCCCTTGGGTTCACCCGTCGAGCCCGACGTGAAGATCACGTATGCGCTCGCGTCCGGGTCCACCTCGACCGGAGCCTCCAGCGGCTCGCCCTCGGGAACCTCGGTCAGCAGCAGGCGGACGTCCGCGCGCCGCATGATCTGTTCACGCCGCGCCGGCGGCTGGTCCACACCGATCGGCACGTACAGCGCCCCGGCCGCCAGCACCCCCAGCACCGCCGCCACCTGATCAGGCCCCTTGGGCAGCGACACCGCCACCGCGTCGCCCGCGCCCACACCGCGTTCGCGCAGGAATCCGGCCACCCGCAATGCCCGTCCGGCCAGGTCGCCGTAGGAGATGCCGGGGCGGATCGCCGGGCGACCGGGGTCTCGGCCGGCCAGCTCGAAGAAGCGGCCGTGAAGCGTGCCGTCGGGCAGCGGGGCCGCGGTGTCGTTGGCCGCCGCCCGCACGGCCAGCTGCGACGCCGGCACCAGGGGCGGGGCGGGCGCCTCCCAGTCGTGCTCCAGCATCCACTCGAACAGGCGGCCGTATCCGTCGGCCATGCCGTCCAGCACGCCCGGCGGGAAGAGCTCTTCGACCGCGTCCCAGTTGACCAGCAGGCCGCCGTCCACCTCGACCACCTGGTGGTCGATCCACACCTGCGGCGTCTGCGAGACGCCCCATACCGGGTCGGCGAAGAGGGTGTCGGCCAGCGCGCCGTCCTCACCCGTCACGCCGAGCGTGCTGGTGAACACGACCGGCATCGTGACGTCGGCCGAGCCGGTGCTCTTGGCGAGTTCGCGCATCACCCACAGCGCGGACGCCTCGCTGTGCTCGAGGTCGCGCGCCACCCGGCGCTGGAGCCGGCGGGCGCTCTCCAGCCAGGTCTCCTCCGGCTCGTAGGCGACCAGCAGCAGCGAGGTGAAGTCGCCGAGGACGGCGTCGATGTCGGGGTGGACGCGGCGCCGGTCGAAGAGCGTGAGGTTGATCGTCATGTCGCGGCGGGCGCTCCACGCGCCGAGCACCTCGGCGAACGCCGTGGCCAGGACGGTCGAGAGGGTGAGGCCGTGCCGCCGGGCCGTGTCCTTGACGGCCTGCCACTGCTCCGCCGGAACGCGGATCTGGCGCCGGGTGAAGCGCGGGCGGCCCAGCGATTCCGGGTCCTTGGCCAGGGGCAGCTGCGGCGCGGGCGGCAGGTCGGCGACCCGGGCCGACCAGTACTCCTCGGCGCGCCGAAGCGCCTGGGCCTCGGGCTTGACCGTGAGCACGTAGTCCCGGAAGGACAGCCCGATCTCCGGCAGCTCGGCGTCCGGATCGCGGTAGAGGGTGTCCAGTTCGTCCAGAAGGGTCATGATGCTGAGCGCGTCCAGAACGATGTTGTCGAAGCTGACGCCGAGGCGGGTGCGGCCCTCCCCGTACCGGACGGCCCGAACATCGAACAGCGGCCACCGGGTGGCGTCGATGAGCTGGTGCGACATGGACTCGCGCAGCTCGGTGAGGGCCCGCTCGCCGTCCCCGCCGCCGGCCTCGGTGACGGGGACGGTCAGCGCCGGCACCGTCGGCAGGATCCGCTGGGTGCCGTCGGGCAGGAAGACCGCGCGGAGCATCTCGTGCCGTTCGATGAGCCGGTTCCATGCGGCGGTGAGACGCTCCAGGTCCAGATCGTCGAAGTCGTACTCGGTGTAGAAGTGGCAGCCGACGCCCCCGAGGGAGAAGTCGTCGGTGCGTCCGAACCAGTAGGCGCGCTGCACGTCGGTGGGCGGGAACGGCTCGTGTCGTCGTTCCGGGTCGGCGCGCAGGAGGGACGGTACGGAGACCTCGCTCTCGTCCCCCAGGCGCACGGTCCGGGAGAACGCGGCGAGCTCGGGGTGGTCGAAGAGGTTCGTCAGCTCGGCACCGGCCGCACCGGCCGCCTGGAGGCGGGTGATGAGGCGGGTCGCCAGCAGACTGTCGCCGCCGAGGGTGAAGAAGTTCTGGTCGCGGCCGACGGCGCGCAGCCCGAGCAGCTCGGCCCAGATCTCCGCCACGGCGGTCTCCACCCCTGGGCGGGGCGGATCGAACCGCTCGGCACGCTCGGCGAGATGCTCGGTGAGGATGTCCCGGACGGCGCCGCGGTCGATCTTGCCGTTGAGGCTGAGGGGCAGGCGGGCGGCCTGGGTGAGCTGGTCGGGGATCATGTAGGGCGGAAGGTGCTCGGCCAGATGGTCGTGCAGGTCGGCGGGGTCGAGGTCGTGGTCGAGGTCCCCCGCGGGGACGACCAGGGCGGCGAGTCCGCGGGTGGCGCCGCCGATCGTGGTGGCCACGGCCCGTTCCACCTCGGGATGGGCCAGCAGCGCCGTTTCGATCTCGCCCAGCTCGATCCGGTGGCCCCGGACCTTGACCTGGTGGTCCACCCGGCCCAGGAACTCCAGCGTGCCGTCCGGCCAGTAGCGCCCCATGTCACCGGTGCGATACCAGCGCACCCCCTCGTGCTCGACGAACTTGGCCTTGGTGGTCTCCGGGTCGCCGCGGTAGCCCTCGGCCACGCCCGCGCCGCCGATCCACAACTCCCCCGGAGCCCAGTCGGGGCAGTCGCGGCCCATCTGGTCCACGACCCGGAAGCACTGGTTGGCCAGCGGACGCCCGTAGGGCACCGACACCCACTCCGCCGGAACCTCCACCGGAACCGGGCAGTAGTTCGACCAGATCGCCGCCTCCGTCGCCCCGCCCAGCGCCACCAGCCGGCACTCCGGCGCCGCCTGCGCAAGCCGGGCGGACATGTCCAGCGGTACCCAGTCGCCCGACACCATCGCCAACCGCAGCGATTCCAAGTGACCGTGCTCGGCGACCAGCAGCATGTCCAGCAGCGCCGGGACGGTGTTCCACACCGTCACCCGGTGCTCGGCCACCAGCCGCGCCCACTGGGCGGCGTCGCGGCGCTCGTCCTCGGACACCATCACCAGCGACCCGCCTGCCGACAGCAACCCGAAGACGTCCCACACCGACAGGTCGAAATCGAGCGCCGACACCGCCAGCACACGATCGTCCTCACCGACACCGAAACGCGCGTTGACGTCCAGGACCGTATTCAGGGCGGCGCGGTGGGAGACCTCCACCCCCTTCGGCTCACCCGTCGACCCCGACGTGAAGATCACATACGCGCTCGCGCCAGGGTCGATCTCGACCGGAGCCGCCAGCGGCTCGCCCTCCGGCAGCTCGGTCAGCAGCTCGCGGGCACCGGCACGCTCCATGATCTGCGCACGCCGCGCCGGCGGCTGGTCCACACCGATCGGCACGTACAGCGCCCCGGCCGCCAGCACCCCCAGCACCACCGCGACCTGATCAGCGCCCTTGGGCAGGGACACCGCCACCGCATCGCCGCCGCCCACCCCGCGCTCGCGCAGGAAACCCGCCACCCGCAACGCCCGATCGGCCAACTCGCCATAGGAGACGTCCGGGCAGATCGCCACGCGCGACGGATCACGGCGCGCCCGCTCGAAGAAGCCGCCGTGCAGCGTGCCCTCGGGAGCCGGCGCCGCCGTGTCGTTGACCGCCGCCCGCACCGCCGACTGCGACGCCGGCACCAGCGGCGGAGCGACCGCATCCCAGTCATGCTCCAGCATCCACTCCACCAGGCGGCCGTAACCGTCGGCCATGCCGTCCAGCACACCCGCCGGGAAGAGCTCCTCGACCGCGTCCCAGTTGACCAGCAGACCCCCGTCCACCTCGACCACCTGGTGGTCGATCCACACCTGCGGCGTCTGGGACAGCATCGAGCCGAGGCGGCCGAGGCTCCGCTGCACGTCCGCGCCCACGAGGTCGCCCATTCCCAGGGCGCTGGTGAAGACCACCGGCGCGGTCACCTGGTCGTGCCGGCCGCCCCGGTTGAGATCGCGCAGAACCTCGACGCCGGAGTAGGCCGAGTGCGCCACGTCCCGCTGGAAGCGCGCCTGGAGCGTCGCCACCCGTTCGGCGAACGTCTGCGAGCGCGAGAGGTCAACCTCGAGCAGGATGAGGTTGGAGAAGTCGGCGACCATGCGCTCCACGTCCGGATGGATCGCCTGCCGGTCGAAGAGCGGGACGTTGAGGACGAAGCGCGGCGCGCCGCTCCAGGCGCCGACGACCTCGGCCAGCGCGGCGGCCATGACCATGGGCAGCGTGACGCCGTGCGCGCGGGCGCGCTCGGCCAGCCGCCCCTTCTCCTCGGCGGTGATCCGGCGGTCGCGGCGCACCACCCGGACCCGCTCCACCCTCTCCGGACCGACGGCCAGCGGGAGCGGCGGGCCGGGGGGCAGCTCCGGCAGGCGGTCGGCCCAGTAGCGGCGGTCCGCCTCGTGCTCCTCGGCCCGCAGCAGCTCCCGCTGGGCGAGGTAGTCGGGGAAGGAGTAGGTCAGCGGCGGCAGTTCGGCGTCCTCGCCGCGGTAGAGGGCGGCCAGGTCCTCCAGGACGATCTGGATGCTGCGCACGTCCGCGACGAGCAGGTCGATGTTGACGTGCAGGCGGTGGGCGCCGTCCGGCAGCAGTGAGAGCGCCAGGTCGAGCACCTCTCCGCGCTCCACCTCCAGGCGCCGGTGCGACAGCCGTTCGCGCAGTCCGAGCAGGATCCCTTCGGTGTCTTCCGCCGTGCGCAGGTCGTGGACCGTCAGGCCCGGCCAGGGGCTGCTCGGCAGGATCTGCTGGGTGCCGTCGTCGAGGAACCGGGCGCGCAGCAGCTCGTGCCGCTCGAACAGGGCGCGGGCGGCCCGCTCCAGGGCGCCGCGGTCGATGTCCCGGCCGTCGAACTCGATGTAGAAGTGGCAGCCGACGCCGCCGAGCACCTGGCGGTCGCGGCGGCCGAACCAGTAGGCGTGCTGGAGCGGGGTGAGACCGAAGGGGGCGCCGCGGTCGACCGGTTCGGCCGCGGCGGGCGGCGGCGCGGCGGTTCCCGACCGGAGCAGGGCATGCCATGACGCGATCGTCGGGGACTCCGCGAGGTCGGCGAACCTGACGTTCAGCCCTTGGCGCTGCCAGTCGTTGGCGAGCTGCATGATGCGGATGGAGTCGAGGCCCTGGGCGATGAGGTCCTCGCCATGCCCGAGATCCTCGGGACGGACGCCGAGCAGGTCGGCCGCGGCACGGGCGACCTCCTCCAGGGCGGGAGCCTGCGGCGAGGGGACGGCGGGGCTCGCGGGCGCGCTCCCGGCCCGGGGGGCTGGAGCCGGCGCGGCGTCCAGAGGGACGGGCGGAGCGGCCAGCGTGTCGGTGGTGCGCAGCGGCAGCAGCCCGCGCCGGTAGCGCGTCACGAGTTCCGCCTCGTCGCCCGCCAGCGAGCCGGGGTCGACGGTGGCCACCGTCTCCACGACCGCGCCGCACGCGTCGATGACGGCGCTTCGCACCTGCCTGGGCGAAGGCCCGGCGCCCGGCGCCGATTCCACCACTACGGTCAGGCCTCCGCCGTGAACGGTCTGAAAGGCGCGGCAGGGCGATCCGGTCAGCTCGCGAACGGCCGTTTCGACATCGTCGGACGAAAGCAGCCGGCCTTGCACGGACACGCAGGGGGAACGCATCGCCGTTTCCGTCATAACGCCCAACAGTGGCATATCCCTAAAGACCTGACGAATCTCGGACTTTTATTTCAGGTGCCCCGGGTACCCGTTCGACTGTTAGGCTTGCCTTACCTAACTGCCCGAACGGGAAAGGTTGATCAGCGGGAACGCGCCAACGGTGCCCGGACGACGCGCCGCCCCAGGTCGGGTACTGCTCTTTCGAGGTGCCCGTCCGGGCACTTGCCTCCGCTCCGACCCCTCCATAGCTTCCGTCGATGACGTCCGGAAGGAGGGGCATGCCGCCGGCACTCACTCGGGAAGCCCAGGACGCCGCGGAGGCGCACGCGCTCGGCGACGAGTACGTCGCGGCGCTCGGAAAGATCATTAACAGCCATGTGCGAAATGAGGCGACCGGGGCGGCGGTGTTCGATGAGCCGTCCATTTCCCTGGCTCCCACTCCGCGCGAGAAGTGGCTCGCCTGCAGAATGGCCATGGAGGAGTACGGTCACCATTTAAAGTTCAACAAGCTCGCGAACGAGCTGGGGCTGGAGGACGCCCGCGACCGTCCGCCGCTTTCGGTCTTCGACTACCAGGTGGAGTCGTGGGCCGGATACGTGATGACCAAGGCGATCGTCGATCTCGCCGAGGTCGTCCTGATGGAGGACCTCTGCGAGTGCTCGTACCTGCCGCTGCGCCGGCTCTGCCGGTCGCTGATGCCGGAGGAGCGCTTCCACGTCCGGTTCGGGACAACGAGCGCCAAGCGGCTGGCCGCCGATCCGGACGCCCGCGAGGAGGTCCGCTCGTCGGCGCACCGCCTCATCGCGATGACCCTGCCCTTCTTCGGCCGCAGCGAGTCCCGGAACAACGAGGTCTTCCGCAGGTGGGGCATCAAGCGGCTGACCAACGACGAGGCGCGGACGGAGTTCGTCCGCCGCACCCGGGCGCTGCTGTGCGACGACCTCGGACTGGACTACCCGGAGGTGCCGACGCGATGGCCCGGTACTACGAGCTGAGCGCCCCGCCCGAGGGGCTCGCCCGCGACCTCGGCCCCGGCGGCGAGCGCGTCGCCGCACTGCTCGACGGCGTGTCCGAGCACCTCCGCGGAGACGGCGCGCACCTTCCGCCGCGGGACGGGGACCGGCTCCCGGAAGCGGTGGCGGGCGCGCCCGTGCGAGTCGTGGACGACGTCCCCGCGCCCCTCCTCGACCGGGTGGACGGCGGCTGGCTGGCCCGGCTGGAGCGCCGCCGGAACGACGCCCGGCGAAGGCTCCTCGACGCCGGCCGCGAGGACCGGCTGGACCTGGCCGAGCACGTGGCGATGCTGGTCGCCACCCCGCGGCTGCGGCCCGCCGATCCCGGCGACGCCGACGCGCTGGCGATGTCCGGTGCGGTCCTCTGGCTCCTCGGCACTTTGGTCGCCGACGCGCTGACCGGCGACCGCGACGACGTGCTCGCCGAGTTGGTCGCCGGCGGCTGGTGGCCGGTGGGTCCCGTGGACGGCGCCTTCCTCGTCGCCCCCCTCGACCTGCCGAGCCGTCCCCGCGGCGGCGTGCCAGAAAGGTCCCGCCATGCCTGAGGTCCCGCCCGGCCGCACCGCCGTGCAGGCGCCGACCGCCCCGGAGCGAGGCGGGCGGACGGCCGCCGGGCCCGCGCCCGCGAACTACGCGGCGCACCTGGCCGCCAAGGCTCTTCGGGAGGGCTGGGGTCAGCGCCCCGCCTTCCACACCCCGGAACGTTCCTGGACGCATGGCGAGGTGCACGCCCTCGCCGCCTCCGCCGCTTCGGTCCTCGCCGACCAAGGCGTCCGCCCGGGCGACAGGATCCTCATCGCGATGGGCGACGGCATCGCATGGGTGACGGCGTTCCTCGGGGCCGCGAGGCTCGGCGCTGTGGCGATCCCGGTCAACCCCGACCTGATCCCCGAAGAGCACGCCTTCATGGCCGACGACTGCCGGGCCCGCCTCGTGGTGGCGGACGAGCGCCTCGTCGACCGCTTCGACCGCCGCGCCGTCCTGGCGGGCGAGCGCCTGATGCGGCTGGCCGCGAGCGCCCCCTCCGGGCCGGCCGCCGAGGTCACCGGCGACACGCCGCTGTACGCCCAGTACACCTCCGGCACGACCGGCACCCCCAAGGCGGCGCTGCACCGCCACGCCGACCCGCTGCTCTACCAGCGGGCCGCGGGCGACGGCGTGGTGGGCGTGCGACACGACGATGTGACGCTGTCGATATCGAAGCTGTTCTTCGCCTACGGCCTGGGGAACGCGCTGGTCTTCCCGCTCTTCTCCGGCTCCGCCGCGGTGCTGCTGCCCCATCGGCCCGCGCCGGCGGAGATCGCCGAGGCCGTGGCCCGGCACGGTGTGACGCTCCTGTACGGCGTGCCGTCCGCGTACGCCAACATGGCGGCCGAATGCCCTCCCGCGGCGTTCTCCTCGGTACGGCTCGCCGTCTCGGCCGGCGAGTCCCTGTCCACCGCCCTCGGCGCCAGGACCCGCGAGCTGCTCGGCGCCCCGGTGCTGGACCAGCTCGGCTCCACCGAGGTCGGCCACGCCTTCTGCTCCAACACCGCCTGGCGGGACGAGCCCGGCACCATCGGCCGTCCCCTGCCCGGATACGAGATCGTGCTGCGCGACGAGAACGGCGCCCCCGTCGCGCAGGGCCAGGGAGAGATATGGGTGCGGGGCGCCTCGGTCATGGCCGAGTACCTGGGCCGTCCCGAGCAGACCTCCCTGGCACTGCGCGGCGGCTGGCTGCGCACCGGGGACCTGGCGGAACGCGTGGACGGCGGCGCGCTGAAGCACTGCGGCCGCAACGACGACATGGAGATGGTGGGCGGCATCACCGTCTCCCCCCTGGAGATCGAGCGCGTGCTGGCCGAGCACCCGGCGGTGTCCGAGGTGGCGGTGGCGGTCATCGCCGACGAGCACGGCGCCCGCAAACTGCGCGCCTTTGTGGTGCCCGGCCGGGAGACGGATCCCGCCGAGCTGGAGAACGAGCTGATCGCCTTGGCGCGGCGCCGGCTGGCCGGTTACAAGGTGCCGCGCAGCGTGGAGCTCCGGCCGAGACTGCCGCGTACCCCGACCGGCAAGCTGCGCCGCTTCGCGGTGCGCGAGGGAAGGTGGTGACCATGCCGGACTCCCGCCTGGTGTGGAGCGAGCGGTCCGGCCTGGCCCCCGCTGCCGGCCGGCGGCCGGACGAGCCCGCGGTCGTCGACTCCTGGCTGGTGGCCGAGGGGCGGGTCCGCGACCTGCCGCTGCACGGGCAGCGGTTCCAGCGCGCCTGCGCCGACCTGGTGCCCGAACTTCCGCCCGACACCGTCCACCGCTTCCTGGAAGCGGTGCGGCTCTGGCTGCCGCCGCGCGGCCGCTGGTTCCCCAGGATCGAGGCGTACGGCGGCCCCGAGCCCCGGCTGGCCCTCTGGGCCAGAACCGCGCCCGCCCCCGGCGCCGGCGAGGTCAGGCTGTGGATCCCGCCGGATCCGGATCCCCGCACGCGCCCCTTGGTCAAGGGCCCTGACCTGCGGGTCCTGGCCGCGCTGCGCGAGCGGGCCAAGGCGGTCGGCGCAGACGACGCCGTGCTCTACGAGAGCGGCGGCACGGTACTGGAGACCGCCCACAGCGCACTGGTGTGGTGGCGCGGCGACGAGCTGTGCGTGCCCGACGCCGGGCTCGCCGTGCTCCCGTCGGTCACCAGGACGCATCTGGAGCGGCTGGCCGAGTGCTGGCGGTTCACCGTCCGGCAGGAGAAGGCCGATCTCTCGGAGCTGCCGGGGCTGGAGACCTGGACCCTCAACGCCCTGCACGGTCTTCGTCCGGTGCGCGCCTGGATCGGCGCCGACGGCCGCCCGACGCCCGCCAGGGTCACGGCGCGGGCGGCGGACTGGCGGCGGGCCGTACGGCACCGCGCCGTGCTGCCCGCCTTCAACCTCTGGGAACTGCCGTGCGCACACTGATCGTCGACAACTACGACTCCTACACCTACAACCTGTTCCAGCTCGCCGCCCAGACCTACGGGGTCGAGCCGGTGGTGATGCCCAACGACGACCCCGGCTGGGCGGAGCTGGATCCGAGCCGCTTCGACGCCCTCATCATCTCCCCCGGCCCCGGACGCCCGCAGCAGCGGCGCGACATCGGCGTCACGCTCGACCTGATCCGCGACTCCGGGCTGCCCACGCTGGGCGTCTGCCTCGGCCACCAGGCGCTGGCCTGGCTGTCGAAGGCCGACGTGGTGCCCGCGCCCGCACCCGTCCACGGCCACGTGGAGGAGATCAGGCACTGCGGACGCGACCTGTTCCGCGGTCTGCCCCAGCGCTTCCAGGCCGTGCGGTACCACTCGCTGTGCGTGGCCACCCCCGCGCCCGACGACCTGGAGATCACCGCATGGGCCGCGGACTCGGTCGTGATGGGCCTGCGGCACCGGCGGATGCCCTGGTGGGGCGTGCAGTTCCACCCGGAGTCGGTCTCCACCGAGTACGGGCCGAAGCTGATGTCCAACTTCCGCGACCTCGCCATGGAGAACAACGGGACGGCGAGGTCCGGGGGCGCCGCCGCTCTCGCTCCGCGACCGCCGGAGGAGCCGCGCTGGGCGCTGGAGGCCGAGCGCGTCTTCGGCGTCTCCGAGGCCGAGGACGTCTTCGCCGAGCTGTTCGCGGACGAGCCGTACTCCTTCTGGCTGGACAGCAGCCGGGTCGAGCCCGGCCTGTCCCGCTTCTCCTTCCTGGGCGACGCGGGCGGACCGCACGGGGAGATCCTGTGCTGCGGACCGGGATCCGACAGCGTGCTGGTACGGGCCGGCGGCGCTGAGTCCGCGGTCCGCGCCTCGGTCTTCGACGTGCTCGACGCCCGTATCGCGGCGCGGGCCGTCCCGAGCGACCCGGCGCTTCCGTTCGACCTGAACGGCGGCTACGTCGGCTACCTCGGCTACGAACTGAAGCGCGACTGCGGCGCCCCCGCGACGCAGGTCTCGTCCTCGCCCGACGCCGTCTGGATGTCGGCGAGCCGGTTCGTCGCGATCGACCACGAGGCCGGGGAGACCTGGGCGCTCGCGCTGACCGACGGCGGGCGCGGGAGCCGCGCCGCGGCGCGGGCGTGGGTCGCCAGGGCGGCCGACGTCTGCCGCAGGCGGAGGCAGCGGGCGCGGCCGGCCCCCCGGCCGAGCGTGGAGTTCGATCCGGAACCGTGGCTCGTCCGGCCGCGAGCGCGCTACCTGGCGGACATTGAGGAGTGCCTGCGGCTGCTGCGCGCCGGGGAGAGCTACGAGATCTGCCTGACCGACACGGCGGAGATCCCCTTCGACGGCTCGCCCTACGACCTGTACCTGGCCCAGCGGCGGCTCAACCCCGCTCCCTATGCCGCGTACCTGCGCATGGGCGAGATGCATGCCCTGTGCTCCTCCCCCGAGCGCTTCCTGAAGGTCGACAGGGACGGGGTGGCCGAGTCCAAGCCGATCAAGGGCACCGCGCCGCGCGCCCCCGAACCGCACGTGGACGCGGCCCTGCGCGACGAGCTGGCCTCCTCCGGCAAGACCAGGGCGGAGAACCTCATGATCGTCGACCTTCTCCGCAACGACCTGGGGCGCATCAGCGACATCGGCACCGTGCGGGTGCCGCGCTTCATGGCGGTGGAGTCCTACGAGACCGTGCACCAGCTCGTCTCGACCGTGCGCGGCCGCCTGCACGACGGGGTGACCGCCGTGCAGGCGGCGAGGACGTGCTTCCCCGGCGGATCGATGACCGGAGCCCCGAAGCTGCGCACCATGGAGATCATCGACCGGCTGGAGGGGCGGGCGCGCGGCCTCTACTCCGGCGCCATCGGCTTCTTCGGCCTGGACGGCACCGCCGACCTCAACATCGTCATCCGGACCGTGGTCGCGCACCCGGGCCGCCTGTCGGTGGGCGCGGGCGGCGCCATCGTGCTGGACTCCGATCCCGAGTCCGAGTACGAGGAGATGCTGCTCAAGGCCCGCGCCCCGCTGCGCGGTCTGGCCGCCCTGGCCCGGGAGCGGCCCCTGCTCACCGGCGGCGGGCCCGCCGCGAGGTCCCGGGGACCCGAACCAGTCCGCGACTGAGCGCGACGGCGGCCGCCAGCGTCCTGTTCGAGCAGTTGAGCTTGGCCAGGATGTTGGCCACGTGCCGCTTGGCGCCGTGCTCGGAGATGCCGAGGCGGCGCGCGATCTGCTTGTTGCTCAGCCCCTCGACCATCAGGGCCAGCACCTCCATCTCGCGATCCGTCAGCGGGGCGGGCTCGCCGTCCCCGCGCGCGGGAGGCACCGCGATCGGTTCGGGCTCGGAGGGCTCGAGGGGGCCGACCTCGGCCAGAAGCCTGCGCGCCACCGGATGCGGAATCGGCACCAGCCCGCTCTCCAGGTCCCCCAGCGCGTTCACCAGCGCCTCGCGGGTCAGCGTCGGCTCCAGCAGGTAGCCGTCGGCGGGCACGCTCGCCACCTGGGCGAGCGCCTCCGCGGTGGCGGCCCTCAACATCAGCAGGACGCGCACGCCGAAGCCGACGGCCGTGCTCGCGAGCTTCTCCGCCTGCCGGGGCTCGTCCCCGTGGTTCAGGACCAGCAGCGTGGGCCGGCCCGAGTGCAGCAGCTCCATGCTGTGGTCGAAGCTGCCGCTGGCGACCACGTCATCCAACATGTCCAGCTCGCGCAGCATGGCGCCCACCCCGCACCGGACCACCTCGCTCCCCAGGGAGACCAGGGCGACGCGGGAGCCGTTCCGTCCTGCCTGCCGATTCGAAGTCATCAGAACCCGTCGTCGATCAGGGGAGCCATGACCGTAACTCCATTTATGCCCCCGCCGAAAACAACTCTCTCTATCGTAATACCCAGGATAAAGTCCCCCATGCGGCGGCAAATAGGCGACTTATGGAGGACCAGAGGGCACGCACACCGGGACTCGGCCGTCGGCGGAACGAATGCCGCCTTTAATTGAAATTACAACCATGCACGTCGGAGGCGTCCCCATATTCGCGGAGCCTACGGCTCGGAGACCGCATCGCACCGCGCCACGTGCGGTCCCTGCATGGAGCCTCAAGACGGTCCCGCGTGTTCGCTCATCGTTTACTCGCAGGATGCGAAACACGTCAGCGGTCGGCGGCCCAAAGAGATATCGCCGACCGCTTGCAGTCGTTCACAAAGGGATGGAGTGACGGGCCGCTACGGCGCGCCGGTCACGCGCTCAGCGCGGAGTCGAGCTTGGCCAACTGGGCGTCGTAGATGCGCTGCAGGCCCTTGGGGGCGAAGGTCCGTTCGAAGAAGCCGCCGATGCCGCCCGCTCCGTCCCAGGTGGTGGTGACCTGGACGCGCGCGCCTCCACCTGCCGGGGTGACCGTCCACGTGGTGGCCATCGAGGAGTTGGCGTCCCGCTCCACCAGGCGGTCGGCGGCGGGGGCGCTCACGGTGAAGAGGCAGTCGCGCACCCGCTTGCTGGTGGCCGCCAGCTTCCAGTGCACCACCGTGCCCTCGCCCTGACCGCCTTCCCGCACCTCGTACTCGCTGAAGTGCTCCGTCAGCATCCGGGACCGCACCCCGGTGTAGTCGGCGAGCGCTCCGAGCACTTGGTCCGGGCTCGCTGCCAGCGTTCTCTCCGCGGTCACCACGACTTGTCCCATGCCGATCATTCTTTCACCGCGCCGGGCCGGCGTCGTTCCGCCTCGCCAGGCTTTGCCTCCACAGGTGGAGCCTGGTCGCGAGCGCCGGCTCGCCGGGGTGATCGGGCAGGTCACGGGCGGTCGGCGAGGAGGAACGCGTCGATGGCCGCGCGGGAGCCCTCGTCGGTGGTGACCTCGCGGGTCCTGGGTTCCGCCCGCAGGATCCGGAGGCCGGAGCCTTCGATGTCGGACACCGCGTCCTGCGCGGTGTAGAGCACGGCCGGATCTTGGGGGCCGCCGACGCCGTGCGCGAGGTTGTCGCTGTCATGGGCCACCACGAGCAGCAGCCCGCCGGGGGCCACCGCGTCGGCGGCGGCGCGCAGGGCGCTGCGGCGCAACCGCTCGGCGACCTGCAGATAGGCGACGATCACCAGGTCGGCGCCCTGGGGTGGCGGGGTGTACTCCCGTAGATCGGCCTCGACCGGCCGGAGCCGGTCCGCGTGCTCACCGAGCCGCCGCTCGGCGAGCGAGCGGGCCCGCTCCAAGCCGACGGCGGAGAAGTCGACCATGGTGACCGTCCAACCGCGCTCGGCGAGCCACAGCGCGTTGCGTCCCTCCCCCGCCGCCAGGTCGAGGGCGCGGCCCGCCGGCAGGTCCGCCGCGACCTCCTCGACCCACCGGTTGGGCCCGGCCGACCAGACCAGGTCGCTGCCGGCGTACCGGCGATCCCACTCCGCGCTGTCCACGGCCACCTCCACGTTCGACGTCCCGTTCCATCTTCGTCGCCGTCCCCCTCACGCGCCGCGCTCATGCCCGGCGGCGCGGGAATTCCCGCGCCGCCGAGCCGGCGGATCAGTGCCGCACCCCTTCCGGCGGAGCGGCGTGTTTCGCCTCGTGGACGGCGGCCGGCCCGCGCCGTCTGGTCCTGTGCGCCAGGAGCGCGGCGGACGCGGCCACGGTGACGGCCGCCAGCACCGCCCAGCCGAGGGGGGTGGCGAACAGGGCGTGGCGGACCGGGTCGGGGGCCTGCTGGGACACCACGACCCCGGCCATCACCAGGACGAACCAGCCGAAGGCCTGGCGGAGCCGCTGCGGGTCGACGCGTCCGGCCAGGCGCGAGCCGGCGAGGCCGCCCAGCACCGCGGCGGCGGTCACGGCGAGGGTCAGCGGCCAGTCGATGTGGACGCTGGAGAGGTATCCGGCCAGGCCCGCGAAGGACTTCATCGCGATGACCAGCAGCGAGGTGCCGACCGCGACGGGCATGGACAGGCCGCCGAGCAGGACGAGCGCGGGAACGACGAGGAAGCCTCCGCCGGCCCCGACCAGCCCGGTGACGAGCCCGACGGTCACCCCTTCGGCCAGGATCCGGAAGATGGGCCGGTCCGCGTGAGTGCCGGTGGGGGTGCGGCGGCTGCGCAGCATCGCGACCGCGGTCACGGCCATCATCACCGCGAAGGCGCCCAGTAGCACCCCGCCCGGGATGAACTCCGCCAGCCTTCCGCCCGCGTAGGCGCCCGCCATTCCGGCGCCGCCGAACAGCAGGCCGGTGCGCCAGCGGACGCGGCCGGCGCGGGCGTGCGGCAGGATGCCCGCGAGCGAGGTCGCCCCCACCACGAACAACGACATGGCGATGGCCTGCTTCGCCTCGACCCCGGCCACGTAGACGAGGATCGGGACGGTCAGGATGGAGCCTCCGCCGCCGAGCAGGCCGAGCGAGACGCCGATGGCGAGCGATGCGATCAGGGTCAGCGCGAGTGTCATCATGGCCGCCGCTCCTTCAGCAGCTCGGCCATCGTCACGACGCTGCAGGACGGCGCCCGGTTGAACGGCAGCTTCGACAGCAGCATCCCCATCGTGCAGGTGTTGGTCAGGGCCGCGACCGTGAGGCCGGCGCCGACCCCGGCGGCGAGCCACTGGAGCCCCGGCACGACGAGGCCGCCGACGACGCCGGCCACCACGAGGGACCCGGCGACCAGGCGCACCTGCCGCTCCAGGTCCCAGCGGGACCGGTTCCGGTTGAGCGGCGCGCCCGCGGCCTCCCACGCGACGATCCCGCCGTCCAGGATGTGCACGTTGGTCATGCCCGCCTCGGCGAGCGCCTCCTCGGCCTGGGCCGCGCGGGCGCCGCTCCGGCAGACGAGCACCACCTCGTCCAGGGAGCCGCGCAGTTCGGCACGGTGCTCCCGCAGCGTGTCGAGGGGGACGTTGTAGGAGCCGGGGATGTGCGACGCGGCGAACTCGGCGGGCGTGCGCACGTCCAGCAGGCGCGGCGAGTCCGGAGCGGCGAGGCGGTCGCGCAGCGAGGCCGCGTCGATCTTCGGGGACAAACGGGGCATATCCATCTTCTTTCGTCGTGGAGGCCGGTCCGGACCCCGGGGCGCCGCTGCCGCCGTCCACCGGGGGCGAGCAGGCCGCGGTCGCCGGACGCGCAGGTCACGGACATATCAGATACCCCAGGGGGTATGTTTCGGAGGGTAGCCGAGAAGGGAAAGGATGCGCAAATACCCCTGGGGGTATCGGGGACGCCATGTGCGGGTGGGCCCGCCCGGTCAGCCCGCCGGCTCGTCGCGGGGGGAGCGGGCCGCGGACCGGGCCCGTCCGGCCCGCCGGATCGCGGCGCGGACCCTATACCCTGGCCGGTATGAGGAGGGCGACGTGAAATTCGAGGCGGAATCGCTGGCCGATGTCCTCGTGCGCCTGCGGCGCGCCCAGGGGCAGCTCGGCGGCGTCATCCAGATGATCGAGAACGAGCGGGACTGCAAGGACGTGATCGCCCAGCTCGCGGCGGTCTCGCGGGCACTGGACCGCGCCGGCTTCAAGATCATCGCAACGGGCCTGGAGAAGTGCGTCCAGGAAGGCGCGGACCCCGAGCAGGCCGCACTCGACCGCGCCCAGCTGGAGAAGCTCTTCATGAGCCTCGCCTGACCCGGCCCCGAGAACGACCACCGCCCCGGACGAGCGGATCAGCCCCCGCAGATCGTGCGGCAAGGCCCGCCTCGGCGCACCCCATCTCCCGAAGGCCGCACGCTGGAGTGCGGGTCAGGCGCCTTGCTTTCGGCGCACCATTTCGGTGATCCAGATGGGGGCGAACGGGGACGTGCAGTTCGGGGGCGTCGGGTAGTCCTTCAGGACCTGGAGGCGTTCGCCGATGTCGATGGCGCGGGCGCGGTGGTCGGCGTGCTCGATCCCGATCTGGGCGAGGCAGGTGTTCATCGCCCACTGCAGGCGGTCGGGGGCGTCCCGCATCTCGGCCTCGATGACGTCGAGCAGAGCCGCGAGGTCGAGGCCCTCGGGCCTCTTCGCCACGCGTTCGGCGGTGAGCGCCCAGCCGGCGCTCGCGACCACCGGGTCCGGGTCGGCGGACCAGGCCAAGCGCAGCTCCTCGCAGTGCGGGTTCTTCTTCACCACGTAGCTCACGAGCCAGTCGTGCACCTTGGGCGTGCGCGCCTCGCGCAGCATGGCGTCCAGCTCGTCGCGCTCGAACGCCTTCGGGCGGCAGATCAGGAGCGCCAGCAGTCTCGCCGCGCTGTCGTCGGTCTCCCAGAGCCGGCACGCGAGTTCGTGCTGCGTCTTCAGCCGCTTCGCGAGCGCGCGCAGCTTGCCGAGGTTCACCCCGTGGTCGTCTCCGTGCCGCTCGTTCACCTCGCGGATCTTCGGGTCCTGGAGCCCGGCCAGCTCCGCCATCACCCCGGCCACCGTCGCCTCGGTCATCCGGCCTCCCGTCCGTCCCGGGTGCCCCTCACCCTACGACGCGAGGCCGCGGCAGGGGCTCAGCGTCTCCCGGGGCGTTGGAGCTTCACCGAGGTGACCTGGTCCGAGGCGTCGGGGACCTTGAATCCGAGGCTGCGGACGACTCTCGTCGTGTCGTCGATGGCCGCCTGGTCGGCCGAGTCGCCGCGGACCAGGGTCCGGAGCCTGATGGGCGGGCCGGGCGCGACGAGGGTGGGGACGAAGGAGGGCTTCTCCTTCCACCGCCGTTCGCGGGCGTCCCACGTGAAGGTGACCAGGGCGACGAGCCCTTCGTGGGTGGCCTGGATGTTCGCGACCGGATTGGCGACCTGGTTGCCCATCCCGTAGACGACCCACTTGCCGTTGATCCGCTCGAAGGGCTGAACGACGTGCGCGTGGTCGCCGAGAATCAGGTCGACATCGCGGGAGCGCAGCAGCGTCGCCGCCAGGCGCCGCTGCTCGGGGGTGGCCTCGTGCTGGTACTCCTCGCCCCAGTGGAGGCTGATCATGACGATGTCGGCACCGGACCGCTTGGCGCGGGCCGCGTCCGCGAGGATCCTGGCCGGGTCCAGCCCGTCGTTCACCAGCCAGGGCTTGCCGGAGGGCTTCGGTATGCCGTTGGTGCCGTACGTGTAGGAGAGGTGTGCGACCTTGACCCCCTTCACGTCCAGGAGGTTGGTCTGCTTCGCCTCCGCCGCGCTGCGGGCCGTGCCGGCGTGCCTGAGACCCGCCTTGTCCAGGGCGTCGAGCGTGCGGCGCACCCCCGGTTCGCCCTGGTCGATGGAGTGGTTGGACGCGGTGGAGCAGGAGTCGTAGCCGAGCCCCCGGATCGCGTCCACGATCTGCGGCGGCGAGTTGAACGCCGGGTAGCCGAGGAAGGGCCCCGACCGCCGGGCCAGGGGCGTCTCGACATGGCAGATCCCCAGGTCCGCTCGACTGATCACGGGATTGAGCCGGGCGAGCATCGGCATGAAGTCGTATCCGCCCCGCTTTCTGCCGCGCGCATCGGAGGCCGCCTGGTCGATCAGGATCCGGTGCAGCAGAAAGTCGCCGGTGGCCGCGACCGTGAATTGTGCGGTTTTAGGGTGATTCGACTTGGTCGCCCGCTGGAGTGTCGCGGGCCGGCGCTCATCGCCGTCGCATCCCGACAACGCCGCCAGCCCCAGCACGCCGACCAGCAGGGCGCTCGTCGCGGCCCGGCCGGCGGCAGGCCGCCGACCGATAGCCGATTTCCGGGTTGATATCGACATTCGCATAGTTGCTGTATCAACAGCTCACGTCGCCCGAAACGGGCATTTACCGTAAGAGCGATCATCGCTGGTGATGTTTTGTCGAGATCATGTAGATCGGATGCCGAAGGCGCGCGTTGCCGGGATGATGACGCGCGGGGATTCTCAATGGGCGATTTCCAAACTAGCTCCCTTATGCCCTTTTAAGGCTTCTTGTCGTGCCTGGCAGCCGAGGGGCCGAGCCTGCCGCCCAGCCACACCATCGCGTTGCGCGCCGCGACCGGCAGGGCGGGCTCCCTCCCGGCTCCACGTCCAACGTCGCCCGGAGCCGCGCCGCACTCCTCGAACTCGCCCTCGTCCACCTCACCGAACTGGAGAAGCGCGGCCTCGCCGGCCTCGGCCCGCAGCAGGGCGGCCTCGCCGAGGCGCTGGCGCGCTTCCTGCACGGCGCCCTGCACGAGGACCGGCGCCGCACGCTGGCCCGGTACGAACTGGCGCTCGAAGCCACCCGCCGGCCGGAGCTGCGCACGATCTACGACGCGATCGGACGCGACTTCCGCCGTGCCGCCGTCTCGCTCATGGCCGCGGCCGGCTCGACCGACCCCGACAGGCACGGGCACGCCCTCGTCGCCTTCATGGAAGGCGTGATGTTCGACGCCATCGCGGGCGCGGGACACGAGCCCGCCCTGGACGACCTCCGCCTCACGGTCCGCGAGTACCTGACCGGCGTCCTCCCTCCGGACTGATCGAGCCGCCGCTCGACCGGAACATTTGTCCAAGACCGGTGGACGGTCGGCCGTGCATGGTCGATGCATGAGTGAAGTCGATGTCAAGCGCTCGCATGGGATGCACGTGGTCCACGACGGGCCGCGGCAGGCGCCGCCGCTGCTGCTCCTGCACGGGTCGGGAGCCTCGGGCGCCACGTGGAACCCCATGATCCCGGCGCTCGCCGGACGCCACCACGTCATCCGGGTCGACCTCCCCGGCTGCGGGCAGTCCCCGCCCGCGCCGTCGTACGACGTTCCCGACCAGGCGGACCGCGTCGCCGCCCTGCTGGACGACCTCGGGCTGAGGGGCGCCGCCGTGGCCGGGCACTCCAGCGGCGGCTACGTCGCCACCGCGCTCGCCGAACGGCGGCCCGACCTCGTGGGCTCGCTCGTGCTGATCAGCAGCGGTCCGAGTCTCGACGCGTTCCTCCGGCAGCCGCTCCTCCTCCGGGTCCTGCTGTCCCCGCCGCTCGGTCCGTTCCTGTGGGCGAGGCGCTCGGACACGATGATCCGCCGCGGGATCGCCGCGACGGCCGCGCACCCGGTGGACGTCCCGGACGACCTGGTCACCGGCGTACAAGCCATCACCTACGGCTCGATGAGAACGGTCCTGCGCCGAAACACCGCCTACGTCGCCGAGCGGAGCGTCCCCGAGCGCCTCGCCGCCCTGGAGGTACCCGTGCTGGTGGTGTTCGGGGCCGCCGACCCCCGCTGGGATCCCTCGTCGGTGCGCCGGTACGAAGCGGTACCGAACGCGCGGGTCGAGATGCTGCCGGACGTCGGGCATCTGCCCCCGCTCGAAGCGCCCGAGGCGACCAGCGAGCTGCTGCTGGACTTCACGGCCGCGGTCCGCTGACCCGATGGCCTGCGAGCCCCCGGCCTAGACTGGTCACGTGCTGCCTACCGGGACGTCCCCCGACTGGGCGGAGGTGGACATCGCCGTCCCGCGCCCGGCGGCCCGGCTGCCGGGGGTCGCCATGGCGGGGTTCCGCCAGCGCCTCCCCGCGCCCGTGGACATCGCCATGGTCGCGCACCCGTCCGTCACCCTCCTCCTCGACCTGAGCGACGGGGAGGGCATCGTCCACGGCGTCCATGGCCGGCGCCGGTACGGCAGCTTCGTCGCCGGGCTCCATCCCGCCGGCCTCCGGGTGGGCGGCCGGGTCGGCGAGTGCCTCCAGATCCGGCTGGGCCCGGTCGCGGCGGCCGCGGTCCTAGGAGCATCGGCCGAGCTCACCGGGACGGTGGCGCCCCTCAAGGACGTCTGGGGCCGCGACGCCGACCAGGCCGAGGACCGGCTGCGCGCCGCCGCGACATGGGACGAGCGGTTCGCGATCGCGGCGGAGATCCTCGGCCGCCGGCCGGCCCCCCGCCCGCCGGTCGATCCGGAGGTGGCCCACATCTGGCGGCGGACGCTCACCGGCCAGGGACGGGTACGGGTCGAGGGCCTGGCGGACGAGGTCGGCTGGAGCCGCAAGCGCCTGTGGTCGCGCTTCCGGGCCCAACTCGGCATCACGCCCAAGCGCGCCGCCCGCCTCGTGCGCTTCGACCACGCCGCCCACCTCCTTGCCGCGGGCCGCACCCCGGTCGACGTCGCCGCCGAGTGCGGCTACGTCGACCAGTCCCACCTCCACCGCGAGGTCAGGACGTTCACCGACCTGACCCCCGCAGGCGTGGCCACCGCCCCCTGGCTCGCCATAGACGACACAGCCTGGCCGACGCCGCCACCGCCCCGCCTCCACGCGAACAGCCGGCAACGCGTCCTTCGGCTGCGCTGAAGGATCATCGGATTCGGGAGAGGGTGTCGATGGCGGCGATGTCCTCTTTGGTGAGAGGCAGGGCTTCCAGGTCGAAGTTGGCGGTTATGTGTTCGCGGCGGGACGACCTCGGAAGGATCGCGATGTCGTGTTCCAGGTGCCAGCGGAGGACGACCTGGGCGGGCGTGGCGCCGTGCCGCCGGGCGATCCCGGTGAGAACCGGATCGCGCAGGTCGGTGTTCTTGAGGCCGCTGTAGCCCTCCACGACGATCCTCCGGCGGCGGTGCTCGTCCAGCAGGGCCGGGTCGTGCTGCGCCGGGCTCCACGAGATCTGGTTGACCGCCGGCTGCCGGCCGGTGGCCTCGGTCAGCAGGTCGATCTGCGCCGGGCTGTAGTTGCTCACCCCCACGTTGCGGACCAGCCCCGCCTCCTGGGCGGACAGCAGCTCCCGCCACGTCGGGACGAGTTCGTCCTGGGCGGTCGGCCAGTGGATCAGCCAGAGGTCCACGTAGCCGGTGTCGAGCAGGCGGAGGCTCGACTCCAGGGTGCGGCGGGCGTGCCGCGCGTCCTGCGGGCGCAGCTTGGTCGTGATGAAGACGTCCTCCCGGTCGACGCCGCCGTCCTTCACGGCCCGGCCGACGTCCGCCTCGTTGCGGTACAGGGTCGCGGTGTCGATGTGCCGGTAGCCGATCTCGAGCGCCGCGCGCACCCCCTCGTACGCCGCCCTGGACCCCAGTTGCCAGGTCCCGAAACCGATCAGCGGCAGCGCGGTGCCACCGGGCAGGTCCACAGTCCGAGTCATGTACCGCATTCTGCCCGCGCTCGCCCCGCCGGTCGCTGAAGCGGCCGTGTCAGCCCTCCGAACACGGCTCGATGTGGACGTCCGGACGTGTAGTTCGGCGGTGTCTCGGCTGTCAGATCTTGTGTACGCGTGTACGGAAATGCCTGGCGAACAGGCTGACAACACGGATCTTCTTGTGGACAGGTGAGCGGCCGGGTGACGGTGGTCCCCGCCGCGGGCTTCGCCCCGAGCTCCCCCCACCAGGAGACCCGATGAAGCTTCCTTCCTATGCCGCCGCCCTCGTGACGGCGACCCTGCTCACCTCGCTCACGGGAACGGCCGTCACGGCCGCCGCCGCCCAGAGGGACGGCGCCGCGGCCCTTCCGAGCGTGAACATGGAGGCCGCCGTCAAGGCCGCCCAGATCGACCCGCGGCGGGCCGACGACACGCTGACCCCCGGCGCGAAGGCGAGCGTGCTGCTCGTCGAGCAGGCGCTGCGCGACCGGCACCTGCTCGACGCGAAGTGGGTGGACGGCTACTTCGGCACCACGACGGTCGCGGCCTACGCGAAGTACCAGAAGTCGCTCGGCTACAGCGGTCTCGGCGCCAACGGGCTGCCGGGCAAGGCGTCGCTCGCCAAGCTCGGAGCCGACCGCTTCACGGTCAGCCGCCCCATCGGTCCGGGCGCCCGGGTGTCCACCGGCGGCGTCGTGATCAACACCCGGACGCAGAGCATGCTCGCCGAGGCCAAGCGGCTGGCCGGCCGGAACCTCGCGCTGGACCAGGGCTCCTACAACCCCGGCGGCGACCCCACGTCCGCGGGCACCCATGACGGCGGCGGCGTCGTCGACATCTCGGTGAAGGGGATGTCCTCCGCCACCCGCACCTCGGTCGCCCGCGCGCTGCGCCAGGTCGGCTTCGCGGCCTGGGTGCGCAGCCCCGCCCAGGGCGACTGGCCGTGGCACATCCACGCCGTCGCCATCAACGACACCGACCTCTCGACCCAGGCCCAGCACCAGATCGGTGACTACTACCTCGGCCTGAACGGGCTCTCCGGCCGCGGCCCGGACGACGGCCCGAAGGTGACCATCCGCACCTGGGAGGAGTACCAGCGCCGCTGATCGATCCGGAAATCATGTTACGCATACACAAGGAGAACAGCATGAACACGCTCAACAAGGTCCTCACCGCGACGGCGACCGCCGCCGTCGCGCTCGGCGGGACGGCGGCCCTCGTCATGTCGCCCGCCTCGGCCGCGAGCCGCAACGGCGTCTGCGAGAGCGGCGAGTTCTGCTACTACTTCAACAGCGGCAACGAAGGGTCGGTCTCGGACTTCACCGGCTCGGTCGCCGACTACGGCACCACCCAGCCCTCCTGCTACGACTTCAAGGGCGCGGGCAACGGCAAGGGCAAGTGCGTCAAGAACAACGCCGCGTCGGTCTGGAACCGCAGCACCAAGACCGTCCGCGTCTACTACAACAGCAACTACGGCGGCACCTACCAGGACTTCAAGGCGGGAGCCAAGGGCAACCTGAACTCCAGCCTGAAGAACCAGAACGCCTCCCACCAGTTCTCTCCGTCGTCGCGCACGAACATGTCCTACGCGCTGTACAAGGCGAGCGGCGGCAGGATCACCTGCGGCTTCGACGGCTACACCAGCACCCCCGGCCGGCACGAGGGCATCGACATCGCCCGCAGCGTCGGCTCCGACGTGCACGCCCTGGTCAGCGGTAAGATCACCTACATCGCGCGCGGGGCCACCGGCAGCTCGGGCCTGTCCACGATCGCCGTCTACAACGCCTCGGCGAACAAGACGGTCATCTACCTGCACACCGCTCCGCGGTCGTCGCTGAGCGTGGGCCAGTCGATCAGCAAGGGCCAGATCATCGCCGACGAGTCGTGGCACGGCGTGTCGTCCAGCTCGGGCGCGCACACCCACGTCGAGATGCGGCCCGGCAAGCAGACGCACGCGTCCAAGAGCGTGAACGACCCGGTCCTCGACAACCCGAACCCGACCTCGTTCTGGAACTCCCAGGGCTACAACGTCCGATAGAGCGCTGCGGCCTCCACCAGTAGAGGAAGACGACTGTGTCGACACGAACCGTGCGGCTGATCTCGCGGGCCACCGCGGCGACCGCCGCGATGGCGCTCGGCGGAGCGGCCCTCGTCTCGGCGTCCGCGCCCGCCTCCGCGGCGGGACGCGACGGCGTCTGCGACAGCGGCGAGTTCTGCTACTACTTCAACAGCGGCAACGAAGGGTCGGTCTCGGACTTCACCGGCTCGGTCGCCGACTACGGCACCGCCCAGCCCTCCTGCTACGACTTCAAGGGGTCGGGGTCCGGCAAGGGCAAGTGCGTCAAGAACAACGCCGCGTCGGTCTGGAACCGCAGCACCAAGACCGTCCGCGTCTACTACAACAGCAACTACGGCGGCACGTACCAGGACTTCAAAGCGGGAGCCAAGGGCAACCTGAACTCCAGCCTGAAGAACCAGAACGCCTCGCACAAGTTCCTGAGCTCCACCACGCCGCCCACCGGATGCAAGACGGACGGCACCGACAGCAAGCTCCCCTCGACGATCCTGGTGTACCGGGTGTCCCTCGGCCGGGTTGACCGGGTGTCGTTCAAGACCTACGTCAAGAACGTCCTGCCCAACGAGTGGGTGTCGAGCTGGCCCAGCGAGTCGCTGAAGGCCGGCGCGATGGCCGTCAAGAGCTACGGCTGGTACTGGGCGCTGCACTCGACGCGCAAGACGTCGGGCGGCCAGTGCTTCGACGTCTACGACACCACGTCGAGCCAGGTGTACAAGCCCGGATCGGCGAAGGCGTCCACGAGTTCCGCCGTGGACGCGACGTGGGGCAAGCGGATGACCCGCGGCGGAAAGATCCTGGAAGCCCACTACTGCTCCACGACGACGGCGTGCGGCGGCTGGGTGAACGGGGACTGGATGTCGCAGTACGGCTCCCGTGACAAGGCCAACGCGGGGCAGAGCTACTCCACCATCCTCAGGGCCTACTACAGCGGGATCACCATCTCCTGATCCCGCTCCCCCGGACCCTGGTTCCCCGCCGTGCCCCTCCGCGGCGGGGGATCAGGGTCCTTCGACGATGACCTGGAAGTTGACCGGACGGCTTCCGGGGAACGCGACCCGTCCCGCACCGTCCACCATCTTGAACCGCACGTAGCAGAGACCGGGCTTCTTGGGCGTGGTGATGTCGGTGCGGATGTCGACCACCTGGCCCGGCCTCGTGTCGGCGATCGGCACCTCGGAGATGGTCTGGCAGTTGTCGGCCTTCTGCGGGAGGTCGAGGCGGCGCAGCGAATAGCCCTCCCAGGGGACCGTCCCGGTGTTCTTGAGCCGCCACACCTTGGTCACGGACTTCCCGGCGCCGACGCGCGTGCAGTCGGGGAGCGTGATGTCCGCGACGAAACGGGCGGCATCGCCCTTGTGCGTGGGCGGAGCCGGCGCCGGGTTGGTCGCGTGCACCGGGCAGTCCGCGGGAGAGAGCGCGGCCTTGGCCCGGTTGCCGGACGCGCCGGGGCCGTCCCTGCCGGACCCGGAGCCGCGTTCGACGGCGTACACGATGACGGCCCCGGTCCCCGCGCCGATGACCGCGGTCACGAGCGCGATCTTCACCAGGCGGGCCCGCCGCGAGGGCCCTCGCCCTCTCGGGACGGCGGCCGGCGGCCGAGCCCCACCCGCGATCCCGCCCGGCGGCCGCCGCGCGGGCACGGACACGGCCGTCCCCTCGGTCGGCTCGGACGCCTGCGGCTCGATGGCGATGGACGTACCCGACGGTTCCACCGCGCTCGCGGCGGAGCCTTCTGGCTCGTCAAGAGGTAAGGCCGCCGAGGCGGCGGGCCTTCCTACGCCCGCCGACCTGACCGCCAGGTTCGCCCGCTCCCAGCGTTCGCGGTAGGCCGCCGGGTCGGCGCCGCAGGCCTTGACGAACTCGGCGGTGGTCCCCCAGCTCGGGAGCCGGTTGCCCTTCGTGGCCTCGTGCAGTGTCGTGTGCGAGATCGCCCCGGACCGGCCGGACATCTCCCGGAAAGGCGGGTTGCCCACCGATTCGCGCAGTTCTCGCAGAGCCGCCGCGAAGTCCGCGACCGCGTCCGCCTGTGCACGCATGTCGTCCACCGGGTGAAGCTAACAGCGCCCACGGCCTCCCCTCAAGCTCGAATCGATATCGGTGGCGGCCCGGCGAGACGGCACTTCTCACCCGGGTTCGGATCACCGGTAAACCGGCCCGTCTTATGACGGGGTGGTCCGGTCTCCCACCTCGCGAGGGACGGTCACCTGATCGACAAGAACCCTTTTCATTTCCGGCCTCGGCCTCATTCTTCGGACTCCTGACAGATCATCCTTGTCACCCAGAGTCGCCGGGCTATGCCTTTCTGGCGACACCGCCGACCGCGTTCATCGCCCGGGGCGCCCCCGGGTCGCCGAGATCAGGGCGCCAGAGCGGTATGGGGACGACGCCCGGGTCGACCACCTCCAGGCCCTCGAAGAAGCGCGCGATCTCGTCCGGGCTGCGCAGCCGGTACGGAACGGCTCCGGTGTCGTCGTAGCTCTGCTGCGCCCGGTTGAACTCGGCATCGGTGTTCGCGCCGTCGTTGAGGGCGAGGTAACTGCCGGAGGGCAGCGCCTCCACCAGGCGCGAGACGATGCCCCGGGCCTCGGCGTCGTCGGTGATGTGCCCGAGCACGCCCATGAACAGCAGGCCGATGGGCCGGTCGAAGTCCAGCAGGCTCATGGTCTGGCCGAGGATGCGGTCGGGGTCGCGCATGTCGGCGTCGATGTAGGCGGTGGCGCCTTCGGGGCTGCTGACGAGCAGGGCCTGCGCGTGGGCCAGGACGAGCGGGTCGCTGTCGACGTAGATGACGCGGCATTCGGGGGCCAGCGCCTGGGCGACCTGGTGGGTGTTGTCCTCGGTGGGCAGGCCGGTTCCGACGTCCAGGAACTGCTGGACCCCCGCCTCGCCGACCAGGTAGCGGATCACGCGGCCGAGGAAGGCCCGTTCGGCCTTCGCCAGATCGAAGATCCCGGGGAAGAGGCGGGCGTACTGGTCGCCGGCCTCCTGGTCGACGGCGAAGTTGTCCTTGCCGCCGAGCCAGTAGTTCCAGATACGCGCCGAGTGGGGGACGCTGGTGTCGATCCCGCGCATGAGGTCCTTGCCGGCTCTGGCCTGGATTTCCTCGGGGCCGCTCGACATCGTGATCCTCCAGAAGGCCTTCGGGGGCTGATCGTTTCCCCACCCATGAGACCAGAGAACCGGGGAGGAGGACACCGGCTCGGATCCGATGGCTGGAGGTGGTCACAGGAGGCCGTGGAGAAAGCGAATGCTCTCGTCCGGGGACCGGGCGCTGACCATGAAAGTCGCGAAATGCTCGGAGAAATACAGGATGTCGCGCCGGCGATGCAGGTAGAGCCCGTACCCGGGGAACTCAAGGAAGATCATGTCATTGATGTGGGGCTCGCGGAACCGCATCACCGTCAGCGGGCTGTCCGCGAACAGCCGGTTCATCTCCTCGGCCGGAATGACCTGGAGCGTGATGTTCGCATATCCCGCGAGCCCGATCAGGTGCCGGATCTGCGCGCGCAGGACCGCCGGGCTTCCCACGTCGTCGCGCAGCACGCGCTCATGCATGATCACCCACACTCTCGGGCCGCCGGGGCGGTACAGGACGTCCTGCCGGGACAGCCGCAGATCCACCCTGCGGCGCAGTTCCGGTTCGGAGATGTCCGGAAGGTCGTGGGCGATGACCAGGCGGGCGTACTCGCCGGTCTGCAGCAGGCCGGGTATCCGGAGCGGCGCGTACGCCCTGATCTCGGCCAGTTCCGCTTCCGCCAGCACGTAGAGCACGAACCAGTCCGGAATGACGTCCCGATAGGACTGCACCAGGGCCCGGCCACCGCGCTTCTGGAGCTCGGCGACGAACTGCTGGTCGACCTCGCGCGGGCGGGACTCGGCGGGGACGTCGCCCGCGGCGCCCGGCGTCGGCAGCGAGTCGGCCAGGAGGGCGCCCCAGTCCAGCGGCCCCTGGAGCTCCGCGGCGCCCGCCCCGACATCGAGGGCGCCCTCGGGGGCGCTGGCGGGCCGTGCGCGGTGCGCGCTCTCGGCGGGAACGTCGGGCGCGTTCTGCGCCTCCCGGTAACTGCGCTGGAGGTCGGCCAGGGAGAACATCCCTTTCGTCTCGCGGCCTCTCAGCTCGGCGTAGCGGTACAGCGTCGCCCACAGCGACTCCAGCAGTTCCCATCGCGGGATGCGCGGCCTGGACTTCTTGAAGAGGTCATGAGCGGTCGAGCGCGGAACACGCCACACTAAAACGCCACAAAAAGGGCGCTTGGCGGCTTCCAACTCCGCCGAAATATTCTCGATCGTCTGATAACTGGGCACTCCCGCGACGCGGCGGTTGTGCCTCAGGAGGGAGACCATCGGCGCGAAGCGACCGCCGGGAACCCCGTCCGCCATGATCGACTCCGTCCACGCTAGAGCCCCGATGGATCTTCGGCATCGACATGCTGCCAGCTCCGACAGGGACGGTTCGGTCACATGACACATTTCGTGGCGCTGGTTACAGCGAATAACAAGAGCCCCGTTGGCGGTCCATCAGTCGGCAACCGCCACGTCCCAGGAGCATCCCGGATCAATTTCGGATGTACTGGATGGTAGCTCCGTCGCGTCCGAGTCATCCGGGGTTGGACGTTCGCGCCTCGCCTCCAGGCGAGAACGACCAAGGTTGACCCCGTCCGCACGAAACTCCCGAGAAGGACACGGATGCCTCCCCAGACTTGTGCCCGCGAAATGCCCCGAACCGCTATCGGACCGGTCGGCGACGACGCGTACATGGCATTGGCGCTCATGACGGTCTGGGCGATACGCACCGGTCGTCCGCTGCCGGCCTCCCCCGTGCCCGAACTGAGCGCGGAGGAACTCGAAGACTTCTGGGCGGACCACCTGATGTCAGACGATTCCCAGTCCCCACCGACCCCAGCCGAGTGAGCCGTCCCCGACCATGAACACCACCCTGATCGCCCTGGACATCCCCGGCTTCGGCGACGAGCGCCGCACGCACGATGTCCAGCGCCTGCTGCGCGCCACCATGTACGAGCTGCTGGCGGACTCCTTCGCCATGACGCGGCTGCCCTGGTGGTCCTGCCACCGCGAGGACCGCGGCGACGGTGCGCTGATCGTCGCACCGCCGACCGTGGACTCCTTCGCCGCGCTCGACCCCCTGGCGCACCACCTGGCGGCGCTGCTGCGGCGCTCCAACCGGCTCGCCAACGACATCACCCGCCTCCGGCTGCGGATGGCCGTGCACTGCGGCGAGGTCCAGCACGACGCCCACGGCGTCCTCGGCCAGGCCGTCACGCACCTCTTCCGACTGCTGGACGCCCCCGCGTTCAAGCGGGCCATGGCCGGCGCCCTGGACGCCGACCTCGGCATGGTCGTTTCCGACCACCTTTACCGCGCCGCGGCCGGCGACGGCGCCATCGACCCGAACGCCTACGCCCCATTGAGCGTCACCTGCAAGCAGACACGTAAAGCCAAGGCGCATCTGTGGCTACCGCCACGGCACTAGATTCTGATCACAGCGGTCGCGTTCTCGCTCCCGAACGCGACCACAGACACGACTAGTACATATCGCGCCATTTCCACTATCTTCCCGCGAGATCGCCTTATCGGCTGATCGACTCCTGGAGGGAACGCTCATGCCCGCCGACCCGCATCTTCCCCGCCGCAGCCTGCTCAAGGGCACCACCGCCCTCGTGTGCGGCGCGTTGGTGGGCCCGCTGGCCGGGCCGCACGCCGTGGCGTCGGCGCAGGCCGTGCCCCGCGTCTACACCCGCGCCGAGTGGGAGGCGCGGCCGCCCGAGGTGCCGGCGACCGTGCTGGACCAGGCTCCCGACCACATCGTGGTCCACCACACCGCCTCGCCGAACTCCACGGACTACTCGCTGGACCACGCTCTCGCCCTGTCCCGGTCGATCCAGGACTTCCACATGGACACCAACGGCTGGGACGACACCGGCCAGCAGCTCACCATCAGCCGCGGCGGTCATCTCATGGAGGGCCGCAACCGCACCCTCGAGGCCGTCCGCACGGAAACGCACGTCGTCGGCGCGCACACCCTCGGCGAGAACGACCACACGATCGGCATCGAGAACGAGGGCACCTACATGACCGCGGAGCCCACCGGCGCGCTGTGGCGAAAGCTCGTCCGGACCTGTGCGTGGCTGTGCGACGTCTACGATCTCGATCCGCACGCGGCGATCGTCGGGCACCGCGACTACAACAGCACCGCCTGCCCCGGCGACGTCCTGTACGCCCTGCTGCCGCGGCTCCGCGACCAGGCCGCCTACTGCCTGGGTGAGCGGCGCGCGACCGAGGCGTCGCACCCCGGGCCCAGCGGCCTGCCCGGACCGCGCTTCACCTTCGACCACGGCCCGGCGCTCGGCCCCGGCGACCCCACACGCTGACCGGAATTTTGTCCGGCGCACACTCCCGGCGCGTTTCACCTGCTCATCGCATGCCCATACCTCAATGGTGCTGCCAGGAGCCAGGAGTTGGGCATGAGATTCGGGTTGAATACCGGCGATTCGGCATGGGTGCTCGTCAGCTTCGCCATGGTGCTGCTCATGACGCCGGGCCTGGCCCTCTTCTACGGCGGAATGGTCCGTGCGAAGAATCTCGTCAGCGTCCTCTATATGAGCTTCGTGTCGATCGCCGTGGTGACCGTCGTCTGGTTCGCCTACGGGTACGGTCTGGCGTTCGGTGACGACGTGGGAGGGGCCGGCCTCATCGGCTGGGGCAGGTGGCAGTTCCTCAAGACCACGCCGTCGGTCCTGCGGGGCGTCATCCCGGAGTACGTGTTCTCGGTGTTCCAGCTCGTCTTCGCGATCATCACGCTCGCGCTGATCAGCGGCTCGGTCGCCAACCGCGTCAGGCTCGGGCCCTGGATGGTCTTCGGGGTGGTCTGGGTGACCCTCGTCTACCTCCCGGTCGCCCACTGGGTGTTCTCCAAGGGAGGCTGGATCAACCGGTGGGGCGTGCTGGACTTCGCCGGCGGCCTGGTCGTCGAGCTCAACTCCGGGATCGCGGGCCTGGCGCTGGCGCTGGTGCTCGGACCCGGCCTGCGCTTCCGCAGGGAGGGCCCTCCCGAGCCGAAGAACATCCCGCTGGTGATGGCCGGCATGGGGCTGCTGTGGTTCGGCTGGTTCGGGTTCAACGGCGGATCGGCGCTGACGGACGGCGCCCTGGCGGCGAACGCGGTGGTCAACACCATGATGTGCGGATGCGTCGCGATGCTGGTCTGGATGCTGCTGGAACGGGCCCGCTTCGGGCGGTTCTCCAGGCTCGGCGGCACGACCGGCGCGCTCGCCGGCCTGGTGGCGATCACACCGGCGTGCGGGTACGTCAACCTGCTCGGCGCGACGGTCATCGGCATCATCGTCGCCGCGGTCTGCACCTACGCCGTCGAGGTCAAGACGTCCGTCGGGTACGACGACACCCTGGACGTGGTGGGCATCCACGGGGCGGGCGGCATCGTGGGCGTGGTGCTTCTCGGGTTCTTCGCCACCGGCAAGTACGGCAGCCCCATCGCCGGCCTCGCCTACGGCGGCTCCCTCTCCCTGCTGGGCAAGCAGATCGTCGCCATCCTCGCCGTCGGCGCCTACAGCTTCGTGCTCACCTACGCCATCGGCAAGGTGGTCGACGTCCTGATGGCCTTCCGCCCTAGCGCGCGGGAGGAGGCCGCGGGCCTCGACACCGAACTCCGCATCGGGTGATGCGCGCCCGATGAAGGCCTGGTGTCACAGCGGAAGGGTTCCGCTCAGGCGACGGGTCTGGACGACCGCCTCGCCGAGGACGTCCTCGGTGGACGGCCCGGGCAGGTCCCACGTCCGCGGCGGACGTCCCTCGCGGACCGCCGCCGCCATCTCCCGGAGATCCGCCGAAAGGGCTCCGACCGCCTGCTCCGGCAGCGGCTCGGCGCCTCCGCGGGCCCGGACGGAGGCGGCGGTGACGGTGTCCACGAGTTTGTCGAGCGCGCCTAGGACAGGCCACCAGGCGGCGGCCGTGCGGCTTGCCGGCGGGGGCTCGGCTTCGGCCTGCCGCAGGTCGACCCGGACGGCGTCGAGGCTGCGGCGGAGCGCCCGCCGGTCCCGGGACCGGACGTCCTGGGAGCCGGTGAAGGCCTCGTCGATGTAGTCGGCGAGCGACCGGAACGCGGCGGTGAACCGCTCGCCGATCCGGATCCGGCGGCCTCCCGGCCAGAGGGCATAGCCGAAGACCAGGACGATCAGGCAGCCGAGGAGGGTGTCGGACAGGCGGGCCAGCACGAGTTCGTCGGACGGCTGCGGCGAGACCATGTCGAACAGGAAGAGCATCAGGGGGGTGACCGCCACCGTCCGCATCGCGTAGGACCTGCCCTTCAATATCGGGATCAGCCCGCCGAAGAACACCGCGAGCGGGACCGCCGCCCAGCCGCGCGGGACGACCGCCAGCACCAGCAGGGTCGGGACGGTCGCGGCGATCGTGCCGAGCCCCCGCAGCAGGGACCGGACGAAGACCGAGCCGAAGTCGGGCTTCAGGACCACGGCGACCGTCAGCGGAAGCCAGAGGGAGTGCACCGTGGGGATCCACAGGTCGTGGAGCACGCCCGGGAACTCGACGAACGCCGAGGCGATCGCCATGCACAGGGCCAGCCGGAGCCCGTACCGCCAGGCCGCCGCCGAGGTGAGGGCCATCAGGGCGGCCCGGTACGCCCGGACCGGAAGGGGGCTCGGCAGGCCGAGCCAGTCGGGGTCCTCAGGGTGCGTCTCCGACAGCCGCCGCCGGGCGAACTCGACGGGCCGGGCGAACCGCGGCTCCCCTTCGAACGGCGGGACCGGCGCGTTCCGGTCCCCGCTCCGGACGGCGCCGGCGATCCGCCGCACCGCCTCGGACAGCCCCGGCGGCGCGGGCCGCGCGGACCGGATGAGCAGCGTGAGCGACTCCAGCAGGGGCATGGCCGCGTTGAGCATGGCGACCAGCCACCGCGTCTCCCCGCCCCAGTTCTCCGCCTTCCGGACGTGATGGCGCATCAGCGCGTCCTGGGCGGCGTCCATCGCCATGCTGACCGCGAGCCGGGCGCCGCCCGGGTGGCGGGCGGCATCGATCAGGTCGGCGGTCCTGTCGTAGACGTCGGCGACGGCGCGGTGCTCGGGTCCGGGACGGGAGCTCCACGGCCGCCAGCTCAGCAGCGCCAGGAGGATGAAGAAGGCTCCGCCCGCGAGCTGGCAGAGCGGCGGGAACCACCACTCCCCGAGCCGGGGCAGCCCGGTGCCGATCACGTTCAGGAACAGCAGCGCCAGCGAGGCCGCCGACGCGACGTTGCCGATCGAGCTGGTCAGCCCGGACAGCAGCGCGACCACCGTGGTCATCGCCACCGTCCACCAGCCGTGCCCGTGGGCGAGCTGGCCGATCACCAGGCCCGCGGCGCCCACCAACTGCGGGACGAGGAGGCCGAGCGCCCTCGACCGGTACGGCCCGGTGTTGGGCCGCATCGACGCCAGCACCATGCCGGCCGCGGCGAGCAGCCCGGCGCGGGGCTCGTCCAGGGCGAGCGCGACCGCGACCGCCGCGCCGAACGCGAACGCCGTGCGGACCGCGTCGAGCCAGGGCACGGGCCCATGGGACAGCGCGAGCGCCCGGCTCAGCCAGTTCCCCGCGTCGACCCGAGTCGCGCCCATCCGTGCACCGCGTCAGACCGCTTGGAACGCGGCGTACAGGAGCGTGAAGACGCCGGCGCCGAGCCCCAGGGAGAGGAGCACGTTCGCAGCGCCCCTGGCGTACTTCCCGTCCTGGAAGAGGTGGACGGTGTCCAGCTCGAAGGTGCTGAACGTGGTCAGCGCGCCGCAGAAGCCCGTCCCGACCAGACCTTCCGGTCCCGCGCTCACGCTCGCGCCGTGCAGCGCTCCCAGAATCCCCGTGCCCAGAAGGTTGACCGTCAGCGTCCCCCACGGGAAGGCCTTGCCGAACCGCTTCTTCACCAGCGTGTCGAGGACGAAGCGCAGCATGGCGCCGAACGCCCCTCCGACGAGCACCAGCACGTAGATCATGTCGGCGCGCCGTCCTCGGGCCTCGCCGCACGGTAGGGCAGGAGCCCTCCGGCCCACAGGCCCACCGCGACCGCGACCCATCCGCCCACCACGCTGGCCGCCGCGTAGCCGACGCTCTGGTCCCAGATCCCGGCACGGCCGAGCGCATGGACCCCGTCGATGAGGTGGGAGAAGGTGGTGAAGCCTCCCAGGTAGCCGGTCACCAGCAGCGGCCGGGCGACGGGATGCGGCCGCCCCTTGAGCAGGTACGTCGTCAGGATGCCGATGAACAGGCAGCCGAGAATGTTCACCAGCAGGGTCCCCCAGGGAAAGCCGTGCCGGGCTCCGGGCATCGCCTTGATGATCAGATCACGCGCCAGGGCCCCGACCGCTCCTCCGATGGCGACGTCGAGGAGGGCGCGGGGCCGTATCCCCGGGTGCCGGGGCGGCCCCTTCCGGTGCCGGTCCAGGACGGAGGTCTCGGCCGCCTCGCGCCGGAGCAGCCGTCCCTCCTTCCCTCCCGGGTCTCCCATGGCCGGTGTCACCACCTGCGCCGGTCGGGCGCGGGCACTCCGAGCAGCAGGCGGCGGACCGCGTCCCAGGCCCGCATGAAGGCGTCCTCGACCTCGGGCGAACGCTCCCCCAGGACGCGCGCCCAGGCGCCCCGATCCCCCGGCAGGACGCTGGCTCCGGCCCGCAGCCCCGTGCCGGCGAGCGCCTCGTGCATCGAGTCGGCCACGGCCTGCGCGGGTCTGGCCCCGGTGACGACGTACAAGGACGCCAGGACCCCGAAGTCGTCCATCACCGCGGGGCCGGTCACCGCACGTTCCTCGGGGACCAGGTGGAGCGGATCGGCGAACAGCAGCCTTCCCGTGGTGTCGTGCACCTCGACGTCGCTGCAGAGCGCCGTGTAAGCGTGCCGTTCTCCGCGGGCGAGGCGTCCTGCCAGCAGCGTCTCGCCCACCACGACGGTGGCGTCCGGGTGGGCGGTGACGGCGACGTGCTGGTAGAAGCGGGCTCCGCCGAAGGGGATCGTCGTGTCCGGCAGGTACTCCAGATAGCCGCCGGGGCCCACGGCGAGCGTGACTAGCTGCGTGGCGTAGTCCTGCTCCATCCGGTAGAGGCGGGTGGCTCCCTGGGTGGTCACGTGCACGGACGCCCCCGCGCCGCAGGAGATGTCCACGCGGTAGCGGTCCCCCTGGAGGACGCCGCCGCCGGACGACATGAGCATGACGTACGGCAGGTCCGGTGCCCCCGGGTCGGGGTAGAGCGGCCGGGTGATGTGCAGCGGCGCCTTCTGGTAGCGGCCGGTCAGCTCCGTCCGGTCGCCGATCCGCTCGAACTCCAGGTCGAGGATCCCGACCTTGCCGGGACTGCCGACCGGGAGCATGTCCACGGCGGACGCGTGGCGCCGCACCGCGTCGGGCACCCATCGGGGGAGGTACCGCTCAGGCGAGAGGCGGTCGGTCCCCCCGGAGCCGCTCACCGTCCCTACACCGGCGAGGTACACGCCGCTCCCGCCCGCGCCTCGATGAAGTCGACGACCTCGGCGACACCGGTGCCCGCGAGGCAGTCGGTCAGCGCGACCGGGCCCTCGCCGCGCACCGCCCGCGCGTCCCGCTCCATGACCGCCAGGTCGGTCCGGACGTACGGGGCAATATCGATCTTGTTGATGACCAGCAGGTCGGAGTCCGTGGTGCCGGGGCCGCGCTTGCGCGGCATCTTCTCGCCCTCGGCGGTGTCCAGGACGAAGATGTACACGTCGGCCAGCGCCGGGCTGAAGGTGAGCGTGAGGTTGTCGCCGCCGCTCTCGAACAGCAGCAGGTCGAGTTCGGGGAAGCGGTCGAGCATCTCGGCCGCCGCCGCCAGGTTCATCGTCGGATCGTCGCGGACGGCGGTGTGCGGGCACGCGCCCGTCTCGACCCCCACGATCCGCTCGGGGTCGAGCGTCCCGGCCAGGGTGCGGCGGACGTGCTCGGCGTCCTCCTGGGTGTAGATGTCATTGGTGATCACGCCGATCTGGTGGCCCAGCGTCCGCAGTCTCGGCACCAGCGCCTCGATCAGCGCCGTCTTGCCGGACCCGACCGGGCCGCCGACGCCCACCTTGAAGACCTTCTCCAGCTCCATCTCGTCTCCTTCTCGTGAACGGACCGGGCCTGCGAAACGGACCGGGCCTGCGAACGGCTCAGGTGACGAACAGGCGCGCCGCCGCCCGCTCGTGCGCGGCCGACACGACGTCGGCGACGGGCACCGAGCCGTGCATCTCCCGCGGATCCCGGGCGGCGAGCGCCGCCCGCGCGACCCGGGCGAGGTCCGGGCGGACCTCGCACAGCAGCCCCTGGGCGCGGCGGAAGTCGGTCCGGGCGAGCCGCACCGCCGCCGCCGTCCAGCTCGCGGCGAAGGCGTACAGGTCGGCGGCGACCGCGTGCGCGGTGGACACGCCGAGACCCGCGTGGATCGCGCCCACCACGACCGCGTGGTTGCCCGGCGTGGCCTTCTCCGCCACCAGGTCCGCCAGCCGGGCGGCCTCGGGCACCGGGAAGGCGAAGGCCGCCGTGTCGAGCACCTGCCGGCCGGTCCTGGTCGAGGCGCCCCGCTGCTCCCTGTTGAGCTTGATCGCGTGCAGCCGCCGGTCGACGCGCACCAGCCCGTCCCAGTCCCCCTCGCGGGCCGCGCGGTGCGCCAGCGCCAGCGCGGTCGCGTCCGCCGGGCCCACCGTGTTGTACAGCAGGTCGGTCAGCAGCTCGCGCAGGTTCCCGGACCCGGTGATCCGCATCTGGACGTAGCCCTCCAGCCCGTGCGACAACGTGTACATCCCGCTCGGGAAACCGGAGTCGGTGAGCTGGAGCTGGGCCAGCAGCGGATCCAGGTCCGCGGTGTCCGGGCCTGCGCTCATGCCAGGAAGAACAGCCGGTTCAGCGGCAGCTCCGTGGCCGGTTCGATGTGCGCGGGCTCCCCGTCGACGGTCACCCGGTAGGTCTCCGGATCGACCTTGATCTCGGCGAGCGTCGAGTTGCGGAGCATGTGCCGCTTGTCGACGGTCCGGCACTGCCGCACCGGCTTGACCAGCCGCTTCAGTTCGAGCCGCTCGGGCACCCCCGCCTCGATCGCGGCGCCCGACATGAAGGTCACGCAGGTGCCCGACAGCGCCCTGCCGAAGGCCCCGTACATGGGCCGGTAGTAGACGGGCTGCGGGGTCGGCAGGGACGCGTTCGGGTCGCCCATCTGCGCCCAGCTCACCATGCCGCCCTTGATGACCATGTAGGGCTTGGCCCCGAAGGAGTGGATCGGCCACAGCACGATGTCGGCGAGCTTGCCGTCCTCCAGCGAGCCGATCGTGTCGGCCATCCCGGAGACGCGGGCCGGGTTGATGGTCAGCTTCGCCAGGTAGCGCAGCACCCGGAAGTTGTCGTTGCGGGACGAGTCCTCGGGCAGCGCGCCCCTCTTGTCCTTGTTGTGGTGGGCCACCTGGAACGCGCGGGTGAACGACTCGCCCACGCGGCCCATCGCCTGGGAGTCCGAGCCGATGATGCTGATGACCCCGAGGTCGTGCAGCACCGTCTCGGCGGAGATGGTCTCGGCGCGGACCCGGCTGTCGGCGAACGCCACGTCCTCGGGCACGTCGTAGCTGAGGTGGTGGCAGACCATCGTCATGTCCAGCAGCTCGTCCACCGAGTTGGCGGTGTAGGGCAGCGTCGGGTTCGTGGAGGCCGGGAGGACGTTCGGCTCGCCGGTGACCCGCAGGATGTCGGGGGCGTGCCCGCCGCCCGCGCCCTCGGAGTGGTAGGTGTGGATCGCGCGGCCGTTGATCGCGTTGATGGTGTCCTCGACGAAGCCGGCCTCGTTCAGCGTGTCGGTGTGGATGTTGATCTGGATGTCCAGCTCGTCGGCGACCGACAGCGCGCAGTCGATGACGGCCGGGGTGGAGCCCCAGTCCTCGTGCACCTTCAGCCCGGCGGCGCCCGCGACGATCTGCTCCTCGAGCGGGCCCGGCAGGCTGCTGTTTCCCTTGCCGTAGACGGCGATGTTGATCGGGATCTCCTCGTAGGCCTGGAGGATGCGGGAGATGTTCCACGGGCCGGGGGTGGTGGTGCAGCCGCGGCTGCCGTCCGCCGGACCGGTGCCGCCGCCGACCAGGGTCGTGATCCCGTTGCTCAGCGCGTTCTGGGCCTGCTGGGGCGAGATGAAGTGGACGTGGGTGTCGATCGCCCCGGGCGTGGCGATGAAGTTCTCGCCGGACACCACCTCGGTCGTGGCGCTGATGATGAGGCGCCGGTCGACGCCGTTCTGGGTGTGCGGGTTGCCCGACTTGCCGATCCCGGCGATCCGCCCGTCCTTGATGCCGATGTCGCCCTTGACGACGCCCAGCACCGGGTCGAGGATCAGCGCGTTAGTGACCACCACGTCCAGGGCGACCGACCGCCCCGACGCCGGGTCGGCGGACATGCCGTCGCGGGCGGTCTTGCCGCCCCCGTACTGGGCCTCGTCCCCGTAGTGCCCCTCGGTGTGGTCCTTCTCCACCTCGACGACGAGGTTGGTGTCCCCGAGGCGGACCCGGTCGCCGACCGTCGGGCCGTACATGGACGCGTACTGCTGGCGGCTCATCGTGACCATGGCGGCTCAGCCCTTCTTCCCGGAACGTGCGGACTTCGTCTTCCTGGACGACTTCTTCGGCGGTTCGACCGGCTCGTCGAGGTAGCCGCGCTTGTGCAGCCTCCGCAGCGCCGTGCGGTGCGCCTCGCTGGACCGGACGCTGCCGTTGAGCAGCCCGCCGAACCCGACCAGCCGCAGCCCTCCGCCGTATTCGACCAGGGTCACCTCCTTGGTGTCCCCGGGCTCGAACCGGACCGCGGTTCCCGACGGTATGTCCAGCCGTTTTCCGAACGCCTTGTCGCGCTCGAACTTCAGCGCCCGGTTGGTCTCGAAGAAATGAAAGTGCGAGCCGACCTGGACGGCGCGGTCACCGGTGTTGTGCACCAGAATGGTCTCCCGGGGCTGCCCGGCGTTCAGTTCGATCTCACCCTCGCCATAAATGTAAACGTCATCCGACATGGGATTTCGCTCCTTTCATGTCCGCCATCACCCGGCGTGGGATTTCCCGGAGATGACCGTCCTCCTGATCGGGGGCGTGCTCATCGCGGTGCTCATGGCCGTGGCCGTGGCCGTGGCCGTGTCCATGTCCGTGAAGGGCGGTTGCCAGCCCGTCGTCGCCGTCCCTGCTCCACCGGCGTTCCGCCTCGGCCACCCGTTCGCGGATCAGCGCGGCGAGGGCGGCCGGGCCCAGAAGCGGGCCCGCGGTCCGGGCTTCAGCCCGCCGGGGCGCCGGAACGAAGGAGGCGGGCACCAGCACCACGTCCTCCGCACCCAGCCGCCGGCAGCGTTCGACGCCCTCGTCCACGTCCGGCTCGCCGCCCGACAGGGCGACCTCCACCCAGCGGACGGGCGTGTACTGCCACACCAGCCGCGCCACCCTGAACAGGTCGGCGTCCGGCTCGGGCCCGGCGGCGGGCGCCACCAGCAGCACCGCCCGCTCCCCCGGTCCGTCGCGCAGCTCCCGGGTCACCGCGCTCCTGATCCAGGAGACCAGGTGCTCCGTCGTGCCCAGCGGACCGGCCAGCAGCAGCTCCCCCGGCGCGCGGTCCCGGGCCGCCCACCTCAGGCTCTGCGCGGCGACGACCGGCAGGTCCGGGTCGCGTCCGAGCGTCATCGGCACCGCCACGGCCGGCTCCCGCCGCCGCAGCGCCGCCTGCAGGTCCCGCCCGGGAGCGTGGACGTGCGGCCCCCCGTCCCCGCCCAGGCCCGGAAGGCTCCGCCCCTGCCGGCTCTCATGCCCGCCGACCAGGAGCACCTTCCGGCCGCCGGACACTATTTGCCGCCGACCGGGTCGTGGCAGGAGACCAGCTTGGTGCCGTCGTCGAAGGCGGCCTCGATCTGGATCAGCTTCAGCATCGCGCGCACCCCGGGCAGCACGTCGCCGGGTCCGACGACCTGCTTGCCGAGCTCCATGCACTCGGCGACGGTCCGGCCGTCCCGGGCCGCCTCCACGACCGTCGAGCTGATCAGCGCCACGGTCTCGGCGTAGTTCAGCTTCAGGCCCCGGTCCCGGCGCTGCTGCGCCATCTGGGCGGCGGTGAAGATGACCAGCTTGTCCATCTCCCGCGGGGTCAGATTCATCAGTGCTCCTTTCCGCGCCCGGCTCGCCGGCGGTCAACCGGCGCGCCGGATCTTGTCGAACATCGGGACGGCGGCGAGGAAGACCCAGCTCACCAGCACGAACGGCCAGGTGAGGGTGTGGCCTCCGACCACCTCGAACAGGGTGCCGATGCCGGCCGTCAGGCCCGCCGCCGCCACGGTGCCGACCACGGCGTAGACGGCGCTCACCCGGCTGACCGCGACGAAGGTGCCGAACAGCGCGAGCCCGGTCAGCACGGAGTTGTAGCCGTACAGGCCCGCCCCGAGGTCGGCGGCCTGCGCGCCCAGCGCCCAGCCGGTGAGCAGGCCGAGCAGGCTGGAGGCCAGCGCCACCAGCCCGGTCACCCGGCCGGCGACGACCAGCCCGGCCAGGAAGATCAGGCCGACGTACCACTTGTTCTGGAAGAACACCTGGCCGACCCCGTTGAAGGTGCCCTTCCAGAAGTAGTCCCAGGTCATCGTCGTGCCGGGGGCCGTCGCGGACGGCGGGGCCGAGCCCGCGTGCTCCGCCCAGATCCGGCCGAAGGACGGTCCGCCGATCACCATGACCGACGTGACCACGCAGAAGGGCGCGGTGAACGTGGGCAGGTTGTACGGGGTGAGGACCGCCCTCAGCGCCGAGGTGAGGACGCTGCCGGCGATGGCGCCGCCGACGACGAGCGCGGCCGTGATCCACCGGGTGTCCAGGTAGAGCACCAGGCTTACGCCGATCAGCGTGCCGCAGAAGCCCTCCAGTCCCAGCGCGATCCGGTCCCGCCAGGAGACGCCGAACACATAGGCGGTGAGCGTGGCGGCCACCGTTCCGAGCAGCCCGAAGGCGCCGAACTGCCAGCCGCCCACGAACAGCGCCGCCAGGAAGACCAGGCCGGTCCAGTAGTTCGGCTGGAAATCGACCTGGGCGACGCCTCTCGGAATGATGAGCAGATGGTCGAGGACTCGTCGCCGCTCCGGATTCGCCGCCGGTTCCGAAGGATCCGACGGGTCGGGTGCCGAGGACAAGAGGCCAACTCCCTGAGGCGACGCGCGTGATCGCGGGACGAGGGTCCCGTACGACCGGCCTGTTTCCCGACGCCTCGATCGACTAGCCCAAGAGAGTGCACGCTTTGGGTCAATCCGTTCGGCGGGTCCGGCGGCTTCGCGGGGCGGGCAAAGGTTCGTTCATCCCTGGGCGATATCCCTCGGCGGTCGGCCTCGCGCCGGCGACCCGGCGGGCAGGACCCCGTCGTGAGCGAACAGCGGCCCGCCGGGACGATCCTGATCCGCGATGTGCGGATCTTCGACGGGGTGAACGACCGGGTCCGGAGCGGGCACGTGCTGACCGAGGGCACCAAGATCAAGACCGTGGGCGACGGGGACCCGCCCGTCCCCGGCGCGGCGGACACGGTCGTCGACGGGCGCGGGGCGACGCTCATCCCCGGCCTCAGCGACGCCCACGTCCACCTCCTCCTGGCCGGGGCCACGCAGGTCGAGCTGATGCTCGGCGGCGCGGGCGTCGGATACCTCAGGGGCGCGGCCGAGGCCCGCGCGATGCTGATGCGCGGGTTCACGACCGTGCGCGACATGGCCGGGGACACCGGCGACCTCAAGCGCCTGATCGACGCGGGCGCGCTGCCCGGGCCGCGGATCTATCCCAGCCACGCGGGCCTGTCCCAGACCGCCGGGCACGGCGACTTCGGCATGGTCTACGACGTCCCGACCGCCCTGGGCGGGACCGCCACGCGCGCCGAGCAGCTCGGGCTGATGCGGATCGCCGACGGCACGGCGCAGGTGCTCGCCGGCGTGCGCGAGCAGCTGAAGAAGGGCGCCTCGCAGATCAAGATGATGGCGGGCGGCGGGGTCGCGTCCGCCTACGACCACCTGGACGTCCTGCAGTACACCGCCGAGGAGCTGCGCGCCGGGGTGCAGGCGGCGGCCGACTGGGGCACCTACGTCGCGGTGCACGTCTACACCGGGGAAGGCATCCGCCGGGCGGTCCGGGCCGGGGTGCAGGTGATCGAGCACGGGCACCTGGCCGGGGAGGACGACATCGCCTTCATGGCCGAGCACGACGTCTGGCTGTGCGGGCAGCCGTTCGCCGAGACCGACCACTCCTTCCCGGATCCGGCGTCGGCCGAGAAGAACCGGCGGGTGTGCGATGGGGTGGAGCGCGTCTTCGGATGGGCGCTGGAGCACGGCGTGCGCGTCGCGTTCGGCACCGACCTGCTGCTGGACCCCGCCAGCAGTACCAGGCAGAGCGAGATGCTCGCCCGCATGGCCGGGCTGGTGGGCGGGCCGCCGGCGGCGTTGAAGATCGCCACGTCCGGCAACGCCGAGCTGTTCCGCAAAGCCAAACCGCGCGACCCCTACCAGAACCCGGCACCGGCCGACACCGCAGCGTACGGAGACGGGCCGCACGTCGCCCACCTGGGCGTCATCGCCGAGGGCGCCTGGGCCGACCTCCTCCTCGTCGACGGCGACCCCACCCGAGACCTGCGCCTACTGGCCGACCCCGCCAACCTGAAAGTCATCATCAAGGACGGACGCATCCACAAGAACACCCTGCCCTGAGTCAGGGGTCGCGGCGCAGGACGATGAGGGCGACGTCGTCCTCGCGGTGGCCGAACTCGGCGATGATGCGGTCGCTGTAGGCCTCCAGGTCGTCGTCCACGTCCGTGGCGATGGTCCTGAGGCGTTCGAGGTTGGCGGTCAGGGGGACGGAGCGGTCCTCGATCAGCCCGTCGGTGATGAGGACGACGGTGCCGCCCGGCGGGACGGTCGCCTCCTCCAGGCGGAGCCGCTCGGCGGGGAAGCCGAGCAGCAGGCCGCCGCGGGAGCCGTACTCGGCGCGTCCGCCGGCGATGTGGAGGGGCGGGAGGTGGCCCGCGTTGGCCACCTGGAGCCGTCCCGTCCGCGGGTCCAGGGACATCAGGCACACCGTGGCGGTCTGGTCGTCGTGGTAGCGCTGCATCACGGTGTTGAGCAGCCGGAGGATGGCGGCGATGCCGTGGCCCTCCGCGGCGAAGGCGCGCATCGCGTGCCGCAGTTCGGCCATGACGGTGGCCGCGTGCAGGGAGTGCCCCTGGACGTCGCCGATCGCCACCAGGACGTCCCCGTCGCGGTGGATGACGTCGTAGAAGTCGCCGCCGACCTCGGCCTGGTCGCTGGCCGGCTCGTAGCGGACGCTGAACGCCCAGCCGGGCATGGCCGGGTGGACGGCGGGCAGCAGGCTGCGCTGCAGGGTCAGCGAGATCAGGTGCTCCTCGGTGTAGGAGCGCAGCGCCTCCATCGCCAGGGCCACCGACTGCCCGAGCTGCCGCAGGAGGTGGGCGGAGTCCTCGTCGGACGCGCCGCGGGCCTCGATCGCCACGCCGATCGCGGGGCGGTCGCGCTTGACCCGCGAGGTGACCAGGAGGACGTCGCCCTTGGAGGCGCTGTCGGGCAGCATCTCCCGCCACCGCGCCTCCGGCACGCTGACGATGCGGGTGCCGGTGTCGTCGGCGAGGCCGGCGAGTTCGGCCAGCCGCGCGGGCACGTCGGTGGCGCAGGGCCGGTTCCACGAGTCGCCGCCCAGGTGGACGGTCCGTCGCACCTGTCCGTCCGGCGGGTGGACGAACACGGCCGCGGGCACCCCGAAGATGTCGAAGGCGCCGCGCGCCCCCACCGCCGCGAGCCCGTCGAAGGTCTGGGCGGCGTTGATCGCCAGCGAGGTGCGGGTGAAGGCCGCCAGCCGCTCGGCGATGCGCTCGGCGCGCCGCCGGGCCTGGTAGTAGCGCAGGACCGCCTCGGCGGTGGCGATGAACTCGCTCGGGTCGATGGGGTCGGTCATGTAGGCGTCGGCGCCGCGCCGCAGCCCGCGGGTGCGGTCGGTGGTGTCGACGGCCGTGGCGGAGATGTGGATGACGGGCAGCGACGCCGTGGCGGGGGCGGCCTTGATCTGCTCGCAGACCTCCATGCCGTTCGCGTCGGGCAGCCGGACGTCCAGGACGACCAGGTCGACCTGGTGCTCGGCGAGCCGTTCCCAGCACTGCGCGGCGGTGGCCGCCTCCACGACGGTGTGGCCGGCGCGGCGCAGCCAGCTGCCGATGATGTAGCGCTTGGTCTCGTTGTCGTCGACGACCAGGGCGGTCCCGGTCGGTATGGAGTCGGTCATGGCGTTCGGGCCGTTCGTCGTGCTCGGGCCCGTGCCACCGCGTCGGCGAGCATGACCTGTGCGAGCTGGGCCTGGGCGAGGACGGCGTCGACCCGTTCCGGCCGCGTCCCGTCCGAGGGGGCCGCGTCTGACGAGGCGACCAGCACGACGGCGGTGGCGGGCGGCAGCGCGGCCGGCTCGCCGACCGCGTCGGCGCAGGAGATGTCGGGGCCGAGCACGATCAGGTCGGGCGGGTCGGAGGAGGCGGCGATGTCGCGGACGGCCTCCGGGCCGCCGACCTCGGTGACGCGTTCGGCGGCGTCGCCCAGCATGTCGCGCAGCGTCCGCCGCATGGCGTCGCGCCCGTCGGCGATCAGTACGTGGGAGATGCCGAGTTCGGCCAGGCTCTCGTACGGGGGGACGCGCAGCGTCACCGTGGTTCCCACGCCGACCTCGCTCTCCAGCGACAGGCCGCCGCCGAGGGCCTGGGCGAGGCGGCGGGAGTAGGTGAGCCCGAGTCCCGTCCCCCCGGGCTTGCCGCCGGGCACCTGGTAGAACTCCTCGAAGACGCGCTCCTGCTCGCCGGGCGGGATCCCCACGCCCGTGTCGGCGATGACGAACTCCAGGTGCTCGGGGGTGCGCCGGGTCGTCAGGCGCACCTCGCCCTCGTCGGTGAACTTGAGCCCGTTGGCCACCAGGTTGCGCAGGATGCGGGTCAGCATGACCTCGTCGGTGACCATGGTGAGGGCCCCGGCCTCGGCGGCGTCCACCCGCAGCCGCACCCCCGACTGGTCGGCCATGGGCGTCATCAGGTCCGCGAGCTGCCGCAGCACCGAGGACACCTCGACGAAGCCGCGGCGCGGCGCGAGCCTGCCCTGCTCGGCCTTGGCCATGTCCAGCAGCTCGTTCACCAGCGACAGCAGCGTCTCGCCGGCCCCGGCGATCAGCGAGACCTGGTGCCGCTGCTCCTCGGTGAGGGGTTCGGCGGCGGGGTCGAGGAGCAGCCGGGCCAGGCCGATGACGCCGTTGACGGGGGTGCGCAGCTCGTGGCTGATGTTGGCCCAGAAGCGGTTCTTGGCCTCGCCCGCCTCGCGGAGCTGGTCGGACTTCTCCTCCAGTTCGGCGTACAGCGCCACCACGCCCCGGTTGGTCTCCTCCAACTCGGTGGACAGCTCGTTGTAGAGGGCCATCACGCCCTGGTTGGTCTCCTCCAGCTCGCTGTTCAGCGAGCGGAGTTCCTCGCTCTGCCGCCGTACGTCCTCCAGCGTCCGCACCAGCTCGGCGTTCTGGGTCCGCAGCTCCTCCAGGGCGGTGGCGGGCTGGAGGCGCCCCAGCCGCGCCCGGAGGTCGGTCAGCGTCGGGCCGGCCACCGCGGCGGCGTCCGCGGGCAGGCCCTTGGCGAGCCGGACGACCCGCCGCGGTCCCGTCCCCGCCTCCTCGACGAGGTCCAGGAGGCGTGCGGCCGCGGCGTCGCCCTGCTTCGGACGTCCGGCGCCCCGCGCGGCCTCGTACTCCATCTCGATCACCAGCCGCGGCGCCGGCCCCCGCTCCAGGCAGAAGACGACCGCGACCGTGCCCGAGTGGGCGACGAGCTCACGGCCGAGCTCGCTGAGCGCGGTGGCGACCCGAACCTGGTCCTGGAAGTCCAGCCGGACGGCGGCGGCGACGTGCCGGCCCGCCTGCCGGAGGGCGAAGACGCCCTCGTCGTCGGCCACCCGCAACCGCAGCAGCTCCTCCGCCACGGGCTCACCGCCGCCCGGGGGTCGTGACGGCGAGGACGCAGCGGTCGTCATGCCGCACTCCGGCGGACCGCAGCAGGTCCGCGGCGATCAGCAGCGGCCCGCGGGAGGGCGTGGGCAGGCCCGCGGCGTCCCACTTGTCGGTCAGCCCGTCGGAGTGCATCACCACCGCGGCGCCCCGCGGCAGCGCGTAGGTGTGCTCGCGCATCGTCCTGGTCTTCGCGCCGGCGATGCCCGGCACCGAGATCATGCCGTGCCGGCGGTCGGGACCGAGGATCCATCCGGCGACGTTGCCCAGCCCGGCGTAGTGCACCACGTCCGCCGCCGGGTCCACCGACGCCACCGCGACCGCGCCGCCCCGGGTCGCGCCGAGCCGCTGGTGCACCTGCCGCAGCAGGTCGATGGGACGCGCCGGGAGCACGGCCTCGCGCATCGCCCTGACGGCCTCCTGGGCGGCCCGCGCCGCCATCGGCCCGTGCCCGAGGCCGTCGCAGAGCATGGCGTAGACCGTCCCGCCGTCCAGCCGCGCGGCGAAGGCGTCGCCGCACTCCCGCTCCCCGTCGATCGGCCGGGTCAGGCCGGCGAAGGGCGGCGCGGGCGCCGGGGAGGCGCCCTTGCCGCCGGACGGCGAGAACCCGGCGTACAGGACGGTCCCGGCGCCCGGGAGCGAGTGCACGCCGGTGCGGTCGGCGAGCCGCTCGATCGAGCCGAGCCCCAGGCCGAGCGTGCCGGACGTGGAGTGGCCGTCCAGGCGGGAGGCGCGGACATCGGCCATCCCGGGCCCGCGGTCCAGGCACACCATCTCCAGCGCGGCGTCCTCCCCCGTCCGGACGATCCGTACGAGGATCTCTCCCTGCACCGCATGCTTGGCGAGGTTGGAGGCCGCCTCGGTCACCGCGAGCTGGATCTGGCCGAGACGCTCCCCGGCGAAGCCGAGCCGTTCGGCCAGGCGGACGGCCTGGCGCCGCGCGCCGGCCGCCGCACTGGGCTCCTCGGCACGGAGCCACACCGCGTCGTCGGAGGGCGGGCTGGTCATCCATCCGGTGCCGGTCAGCGGATCCACTTGGTCACCGTCACCGTGGTGCCCTTCCCGACCTCGGTCTCCAGTTCGAACTCGTCGGCCAGGCGCCGCGCGCCCGGCAGGCCCAGGCCGAGGCCGCCTCCGCTGGTCCATCCCTCGGTCAGCGCCTGCGCCACGTCGGGGATCCCCCCGCCCTCGTCGGTGAACACGAGCCGCACGCCGGCGCGTCCCCGCGCGTTGACGACGGACTCCACGCGCGCCGTGCCGCCTCCGCCGTGCACGAAGGTGTTGCGGGCCAGCTCGCTCGCCGCCGTGACGATCTTGGTCTGGTCGACCAGCGACATCCCGGCCGACGCGGCGGCGGTCCGCACGAGCTGCCGCACGCGGACCACGTCGTCGTTGGAGGCGATGGGAAGGGAGTCGCCCGCCGGAGTCGTCACGGCCCGTCCACGGCGCCCGGGCCGACGGACGGCAGCGGTGCGCCGAGGAGCCGCATGCCCTTCTCCAGGTCCAGGGCGGTGCGCACGCCGCCCAGCGACAGCCCGAGCTCGACCAGGGTGATCGCCACCGCGGGACGCATGCCGACGACCACCGTCTCGGCGTCCATCAGCCGCGACATCGAGGCGATGGTGGCGAACATCCTGCCGATGAAGGAGTCGACGATGTCCACCGCGGTGATGTCGATGATCACCCCTCGTGCGCCCGTCTTGACGATGCGGTCGGCCAGGTCCTCCTGGAGGGCCAGGACGCTCTGGTCCTGCAGGTCGATCTGGATCGACACCAGCAGGACGTCACCGATCTTGAGAATCGGCACCCGCTCCATCAAGCACCAGCCCCGGCGACGACCCGGGTCCCGCTGCGCTCCAGCGCCCACGCCAGGGCGTCGGCCAGCGACGCCTTCGTCGGGATGTCGCCGAACTCGATCCCGAGCGCCACGATGGTCTGGGCGATCTGCGGCCGGATGCCGGAGATCACGCACTCGGTGCCCATCAGCCTGGCCGCCATGACCGTCTTCAGCAGGTGCTGGGCCACCTCGGTGTCCACGGCCGGCACCCCGGTGATGTCGATCACCGCGAACTGCGAGCCGGTCTCCACCAGGCGCTCCAGCAGGGTCTCCATCACCACCTGCGTGCGCGCCGAGTCGAGCGTGCCCACCAGGGGCACCCCGAGGATGCCCTCCCACAGCTTCACGACCGGGGTGGACAGTTCGAGCAGCTGCTCCATCTGGTCGGCGATGACCTGCTCGCGCGCGGCGGCATAGGTCTCGAAGGTCACCAGCCCCAGGTCGTCGATCTGGGCCGAGAACCCCGCGAACTCGCTGTAGGCCGCCACGTCCCCGACGGTGCCGACCTGCTCCAGGACCGCCTGCTTGAGCGCGAAGACGCTCACCGCGGTCTCGCTGGGGCTGAACCCCTGCCGGGCCCGGGTGCGCGAGATCTCCGTCAGGGCGGCCCGGAGTTCCCCGGCCGCCTCGCTCTCCCCGCCGGCCGACCTCTCGATCAGCCCGTACAGCTCGGAGAGCTCGGTCCTGAGTTCACTCTCCGTGATCCGGCCGCGCACGCCCGCGACGGCCAGCTCGACCCACCGGTCAAGGACGGCGTCCCGCCGGGAGCGCAGCAGCTCCGGAAGATGCGCGTCGCCTGTTCCCTTGCTCAAAAGCCGTGCTCCCTCTCTGACCGCCGGGTCCTCTTCGGCACGCGAGTGCCTGCGGGAAGGCTACCGCCCATAACAGAGAGAAACGGACTTTTCGCCATGATCATCCACGGTCGGCGCGAATCGGCTCCGAGTGGGGGCGGCGCCGGACGGGCGGAACGCGCACCCGGACCCGACTCGTCGGTAACCCGGCGCCGCCAGGTCTCCGGCAGTGACGGAGCGTGAACGTCAGGTCGCGCCTCGCCCGTGCGGGCGGGGCCCCGCCTCTTCTCCGGCCGCCGAGCGGGCCGCGGGCCGCTCAGGCCGCACACCATGGATGAAAATCCAATATCCCCGTCTGGGACTAGATGTAGCTCCATGGATAGCCCTGCCCGGTCGGTGGTGTGCTTGCCCGCATGGTGACGACGGAACGGACGATGGTGCCTGCCGGAGAAGGCCGGGCGGTGCGGGTGGGCGCCGGGCGGCGGGTACGGGTGGTGGACGTCGAGGGCGGGCAGGTCGGCGACCTGTTCGCGTTCGCCGCGGACGATCCGCGCGAGCATCTGAGCGCCGCGCACACCCGGAGCGTGACGAGCCGGCTCTTCCCCCAGGTGGGCGAGTCGTTCGTCACCGACCGCCGGCGGCCGATCCTGGCGCTGGTGGACGACACCTCGCCGGGGACGCACGACATGCTGATCGCCGCCTGCGACCCGGCGCGGTACGAGGCCCTCGGGGTGCCCGGGCACGCCTCGTGCGCGGGGAACCTGGAATCGGCGCTGGCGGCGCTGGGGCCGGCCGGGACGGTACCGGCCGTCGCCGTCACCCCGCAGCCGGTCAACGTGTTCATGCGGATTCCGGTGGAGGAGTCCGGGCGGCTGCGGTGGCTGGCGGCAGAGAGCCGGCCGGGGGACGCGATCACCTTCGAGGCGCTCATGGACTGCGTGGTCGTGGTGTCGGCGTGCCCGCAGGACCTGAACCCCATCAACGGCGACGGACCGACCCCGCTGGCGATCGACGTCCTGTGAGGCGGACCGGCCCGGAGCCGGTCCGCGCACTCATTGAACAAGTGCACGCGATGAACGGGTGCACGGCAGGAACGAGAAGGAGAGCGAAGATGACCGTCACGACCGCGCATCCCGCGCTTGAGCCGGGACTCGTCGGCGGACTGCGGACGTCCAACCGAATGGTGGTGGCGCCGATGACGCGGGTGTCGGCCGCGCCGGACGGCACGCCCACGCCCGAGATCGCGGAGTACTACGCGGACTTCGCCCGCGGCGGCTTCGGGCTGATCATCACCGAGGGGGTCTACACCGACGCCGCCTACAGCCAGGGCTACCTCAACCAGCCGGGCCTTGTGTCGGAGCGCCACACGGCCGCCTGGCGCGAGGTCACCACCGGTGTGCACGAGGCCGGGGGCTCCATCGTGGCCCAGTTGATGCACGCGGGCGCGCTGTCGCAGGGCAACCCCTACCGCGACGACACCGCTGGGCCGTCGGCGGTCGTGCCGCAGGGGGTCAAGATGCCCGAGTACGGCGGGCACGGGCCGTGGCCGGCGCCGAAGGAGATGAGCACGGCCGACATCAAGGAGGCCGTGGACGGCTTCGTCGCCGCGGCGGTGAACGCCAGGCAGGCCGGGTTCGACGGTGTGGAGGTCCACGGGGCCAACGGCTACCTGCTGGACCAGTTCCTCACCGACTACACCAACCTGCGCGAGGACTCCTACGGCGGGACGGTGGCCGACCGCGTGCGCCTCATGGCGGAGGTCGTCGCGGCGATCCGCGCGGAGGTGGGGCCGGACTGGTGCGTCGGGGTCCGGGTGTCCCAGACCAAGGTGAACGACTTCCGGTACCGGTGGCCGGGCGGCGCCCACGACGCTGAGGTGATCTTCGCCGCGCTGACCGAGGCGGGCGCGACCTACCTGCACGTCGCGAGCGAGGGGCGGAACTGGCTCGACTCCGCGCAGCTGGAGCGGGGGCTCACCGTCACCGGCCTGGCCCGCCGGGTCAGCGGCCTGCCGGTGATCGCCAACGGCGGGATGCACGACCCGGACCTGTCGGCGCAGGTCCTGGCGGACGGGCACGCCGACCTGGTGTCGATCGCCAGGGGCGCCCTGGTGCACCCCGACCTGCCGCGCCGCCTCGCCGAGGGCCGGGAGCCGGAGCGCTTCGACCATGCGATGCTGTCGCCGATGGTCACCCTGGACAACGTCCGGCGCTGGCGGCTGGCGGCCCGTGCGGACGCCTGATCCGGCGGGCGGAGACGGCGAGAGGGGCGGGGGCATGAGCGGAGGCTGGCACGGCGGGGCCGCCGCGGTGGTGGCGCTGGGCTTCGACGTGGACGCCGAGACGCCGGTCCTCGCCCAGGGCGGCCGGTACGCCGCGCACGCGAGCACCATGTCGCACCAGGCCTACGGACCGGACGTGGGGCTGCCCCGCATCCTGGACCTGCTGGACGAGATGGAGGTCCCGGCGACGTTCTTCGTGCCGGGCTGGGTGGCCGAGCAGCGTCCGGGGCTGGCCGCCTCCGTCGTCGAGCGCGGTCACGAGGTGGCGCACCACTCCTACTCCCACCGCCCGCCCACCTCGCTGTCCCCGCAGGAGGAGCGCGCGGACTTCGAGCGCGCCCTGGAGGTGTTCGACCGGCAGGGCATCGAGATCGCCGGGCACCGGGCGGCGCTGTGGGAGGCGTCCTGGACGACGGCGGAACTGGTCGCCGAGCACGGGCTGCGCTACGACTCGTCCCTGATGGGCGACGACCGGCCGTACCGGGTGCCGACCGGGGCGGGCGAGATCGTCGAGCTGCCGGTGCACTGGTCGCTGGACGACTGGGAGCAGTACGCCTACCTGCCGGAGCCGCACGTCGGCGCGGTGATCGAGTCGCCGCGCAAGGTGCTGGAGCTGTGGCGCGCGGAGCTGGACGGCATGCGGCGGTACCGGTGCCTGTTCAACCTCTGCGTGCACCCGTTCCTGTCCGGGCGCCCGGGCCGGGCGCTGGCCCTGCGCCAGTTCATCGAGTACGCGCGGGAGTGCGGCGACGTGGCGTTCGCCCGCTGCCGGGACGTGGCGGAGGCGGCGTTCGCCGACCCGGACGTCCGGCCGCGCCCGCATCGTCCGCCGCGGGTGGACCCGGACGTCCACCCGCACTGACCGCCCGCCCGCAGGTCAGGCCATGTCGGCGGCCTGGAGGGCCAGGAAGAGGTCGACGCGGTCGGCGGTGCGGGAGGTGTCGCGGCCAGTCAGCTCGGCGATCTTGGCGAGCCGGTTCCGCAGCGTGTTGACGTGCACCCGGAGGGCGGCGGCGGTGGCCTGCCAGTGCCCGTCGTGGTCGAGGAAGGCGCGCAGCGTGGCCTCAAGCTCGCCGCCCCGCCTGGCGTCGTGCTCGCGGATGGGGGCGAGCACGCCGTCGGCGAGGGTCCGCAGGGCCGCGGCGTTCTGCGTCCCGAGCAGGAGCCGGTGGGGGCCGAGCTCGGCGAAGGTCCGGACGGCGGGCCCTGCGCCGCCGCGCCGCAGGGTCCGGCAGACCTCGCGCGCCCTGATGAGCGGTTCGCGCAGCGCCGCCGGCCCCCGGACGGTCCCGCCGAGCCCCACGACGGCGCGGCGGCCGGGGAACCGCTCCCCCACCGCGGCGGCGAGCCGCTCGGCGAGGGGCGCCGCCTCCCGCTCGCCGTGCCGCCACGACAGGACCGCCACCACGTCCTGCGATCCGGCCGCCACCACCACCGGGACGCCGGCGGCGGCGAAGAACTCGCCGACCACCTCCGCCAGCCCGGGCAGGGTGGCCTCCGGGCCCGCGAACGCCGTCGTCCACACCGCGAGCGGCCCGTCCGGGTCCACCCCGAAGGCGCGCAGCCGGCCGGGCACCTCGGCGTCGCGGCTGCCGCCCGACAGCACCATCTCCAGCAGCTCGCTGGCGAACCGCAGCTCGATCGCCTGCACGGCCTGCTGCTTGGCGACCTCCAGGCTGAGGAAGCGCGCCGCCTGGTCGAGCGCGTCCTGCTCGACGCGGGTCAGCTCGCTCACCGGCCGCAGGCAGATCAGCGCCGCGTCGACGTCGCCGACCGCCCCGACCAGGTACAGCGCGGCCCGTCCTGCGGGACCGAGATCCAGCTCCAGCGGCGGCGGGCGGCGGGTCAGCCCGGTGGCGACCGTGTGGAGCTGGGCGGCGTCCAGGTCGGCGCCGGCCGAGGCGAGCAGCCGGCCCATCCGGTCGATGACGGCGAGCGGGAGCTCGTGGTCGCGGCGCAGCACCTGCAGGACGCCCGACGCGCCCGCGCCCCGGGAGATCGCCGTGGCCAGCGCGTCCCCGCGCCGGACCATGCCGACGAGCGCGCCCTGGCGCTCCTCGGTGTAGCGGGTGGCGACCGCCTCGGAGATCGCGGTGAACGGGACGTCCGCCGCGATCTCCAGCAGGGGCACGCCCGCGGCGCGGCAGGCGGTGACCAGCTCCCCCGGCGTGGTGCGGCGCTCCGGACGCAGGCCGAACACGATGCCCGCCGCCTGGGCCCGCTGGACGTTGGCGACGAACCCGGAGGCCTCGATCCGGTCGTCCCACAGGCCGTTGGTCAGCACCAGCTCGCGCCGCCGCACGTAGCCCGAGGGGTCGGGCAGCTCGGTGTTGTGGACCCAGGCGACCGGTTCCTCAAGGGCCCCCTCAGGGCCCGGGACCAGAACGGTGAGGCCGAGCGACTCGTCCTCCAGCAGGGACGCCAGCGTGAACACCCTGTGAACCTATCCAGCCATCGCGGTCAATGCTAGAGGTTTCTCTACTTCTGGACGGAACGGCGCGGTGCTTTGGTGTGCTGTACGTCACGGACGGAGGAACCATGTCCAGCAATCAATCCGCACACCAGAGCCTTTCAGCCGAACCGGTTCGCTTGGAAGAACCGGTTCGCTTCGACGAACACGGCATCGAGCCGATCCCGGCCTCCTCCCGCGACTCCACGCCGTGGCAGCAGTTCTGGATCTGGTGCGGGGCCAACATCGCACCGATCAACTGGGTGCTCGGCGCGCTGGGCATCACGCTCGGCCTGAGCCTGCTGGAGACCCTGGTGGTCGTCGCGCTCGGCAACCTGGTCGGCTGCGCGGTCTTCGGGCTGTTCAACGTCATCGGCCACCGCACCGGCGTCAACCAGATGGTGCTCGGCCGCGGGCCGTTCGGCCGGCGCGGCGCCATCGTCCCCGGCCTGGTGCAGGGGCTGCTGACCATGGGCTGGGTCGGCGTCAACACCTGGGTGGTGCTGGACCTGGTGATCGAGATCCTCGCCCAGATGGGGGTGCACGGCGGCACCGGGCTCCGCTACCTGGTGGCCGGGCTCATCATGGCCGCCCAGCTCGTCCTGGCCCTCTACGGCTTCTACGCGATCCGCACGTTCGAGAAGTACACCGTCCCGGCGACGGTGCTGGTCATGGTCGTCATGACCGGGCTGGCCCTGGGGCAGGCCGACCTCCACTGGACGACCGCGACCGCCGCGACGCCGGGCGACAAGTTCACCGCCGTGACCCAGCTGCTCACCGCCATCGGCATCGGCTGGGGCATCAGCTGGCTGCCCTACTCCGCCGACTACAGCCGCTTCGTGCGCCCGCGGTCCTCGGACCGGTCGGTGTTCTGGTCCACCGCGCTCGGGATGTACGTCCCCACCGTGTGGCTGGCCGCGCTCGGCGCGTGCCTGGCGAGCGCGGGCGACGGCGGCGACCCGTCCAGCCTGGTGACCGGCACGTTCGGCGTGATGGCCGTGCCCGTGCTGCTGCTGATCATGCACGGTCCCGTGGCGACCAACATCCTGAACCTGTACTCGTGCTCGCTCGCCGCACTGTCGGTCGGCATCCGGGTCGCCCGGTGGAAGGTGACGCTGGTGGCCGGGGCGGTGGCGTCCGCGGTGCTGGCGGTCTTCCTCCACGCCAGTAGCTTCGCCCAGGCCTTCGACCACTGGATGGCGTCCATCCTGGTCTGGATCAGCCCGTGGGCGGCCATCGTCCTGGTGGACTTCTTCGTGCTGCGGCGCGGCCGGATCGACGTGGCCACCCTCTACAAGGACGGCGGCGCGAACGCCCGGGCCCTGGTCAGCCTGGCCCTGGGGCTGGTGGCGGCATGGGCGTGGCAGTTCGGCATGGTGCCCGCGCTCCAGGGGCCGATCGCGCGGACGCTGGGGCACACCGACTTCTCCTGGCTCTCGGGCGGCCTGGTCGCGGGCGGGCTGTACTACGCGCTGGCCCGGCGCGCCTACCGGCAGGCGCCTCCCGCCCCGGCCCTGGCCGAGGAGGTCTCCTGACAGAGGTCTGAGGGGACCACTCCTTTGGTCCCCGGTCCTGCACAGCCCACGGTGAGCCGCCGAGACCATCACGGTCGGCGGCTCACCGTGCGCATACCGTCGAAACCGACCCATCCTCGACGCGCCATCCATGTCTCCCGCACGCCACGTTGTCGCATGGCGACCCGTCGGGGGCGGGAATGAACCAGGCGTCCCCGCTCGTGGAAATACCGCTCGCCCGCCTCTAATATCGAACATATGATCGAATGAGCGGGAACCCTTCGAGCAGGGACCGGCGCGGACCCCCGGGCCGGCAGGACCTTCGACGTACAGGACCTTCGACGTAAGGCGGACATGCCGATGGCGTTCTCCCCCGAGGTGCTCCCAGCCGCCGTCCAAGCGCTCAGCGGCGCGCCGGCCCGTCACCAACCCGTCATCATGATCACTTGCGCCCCGGACGGGCGGCCCCGGGTCTGCGTCCCGGACTGGGGCGAACTCCGCGTCGTCGGCGACCGGCACCTGCGCATGGCGGTCTGGCCCTCCGGTCCCACCGCGGCCGACCTGGACCGCGACCCGTCCGTCCTGCTGATCGTCACCGCCCTGTCCGAGGTCTACCTCGTCGACGCCGCGGCCCGCCGGCTGGAGAACGCCGCCATGGTGTGGGCGCACTACGAGCTCACGATCACATCGGCGCGGACCGCCGACCGCGGCACCGTCCCGGCGTCGCCGCCTTTCAGCGACGACGTCCCGGAGGAGTACCTGACCCAGCGCCCGCCGAGGACGGCCTCCGCGTTCGGAGGGAACGCCGTCGCGCGCAGACCCCGCCATCACCAGCCACCCCAGCGATCACCTTGGGCCCGCCCTCCGGACCCCGAGCCGAAGACCCCCCACCGCCGCACCGAACGCGCCCACCCCTAGGCGGAAGCGGCGATCTCCGTGGAAGCCGGCACCTCTCGGGATGCGCGGGACTAGTCTGCTGATCTTGATGACACATCCCATCGGACAGGCCGAGATGGAACTGGGGGGCCGGTACCGCCTGGAGGCGCTCATCGGCCGCGGCGGCATGGGCGAGGTCTGGCGCGGATCCGACCGGCGCCTGCGCCGCCCGGTGGCCGTGAAGATCCTTTCGCTGGACGCGGGGACGGACGGGACCGCGGTGGCGCGGCTGCGGCGCGAGGCCGAGACGGCGGGAACGCTGCAGCATCCGGCCGTCACCGTCGTGTTCGACATCGGCGAGCAGCCCCACCCCGGCGTTCCCGGCGGGCACCTGGTCTACCTGGTGATGGAGCTGCTGGAGGGCCGCGACCTGCGCACCGTCCTCGGCGTCGCGCCCGGCGGCCTGCCGGTTCCGCAGGCGGTGTCGCTGGCCTCGCAGGTCGCCGAGGGGCTGGCCGTCGCGCACGCGCGCGGCGTGGTGCACCGCGACGTCAAACCGGCGAACCTGTTCGTCCTGCCGGACGGCCGCGTGAAGATCTGCGACTTCGGCATCGCGTGGCTGGCCGACACCACCACCCGGCTGACCGTCGACGGCGGCACGATCGGCACGCCCCGGTACATGGCGCCCGAGCAGTTCGGCGGGGCGGTCGGCCCGCGCACCGACCTGTACTCGCTGGGCTGCGTCCTGTACGAGCTGCTGACCGGTGCGCCGCCGTTCACCGGCGGGGGCGGCATGGCGCAGCTGATGTACCAGCATCTGAACGCCGCGCCCGCGCCCCTGCCCGGCTCGGTGCCCGCGGAGCTGCGCGCGCTGGTCGCCGACCTGCTCGCCAAGGATCCGGAGGCCCGCCCGGCCGACGCCGCGACGGTCGCGCGGCGGCTGCGCGCGGTCGGCGCCGAGCCCGAAGGACCGCCGCCGATGCCGCCGATGCCGCTTGGAGCGGGGACGGGAACGGGTGCGCCGGTGACGCGGGTCTCCGTGCCCGACGAGGCGACCCGGACCGACGGCGGGCGGCGCCCCGGGGGCAGAGGCCTCAAGGCAGCGGCGGCGGTCGGGGCCGCGGCGGTGGTCGCGGCGGCGGGCACCGCGTTCGCGGTCGCCTCCAACGGCGGCTCGGACCCGTCCCCACCGCCTCGTTCCAGCACCCCGTCCACGCCGAGCGGCACCGCGACCACCCCGACGAACGATGGCTGGCAGGTGGTCGTGTCGAAGGAGCGAGGGGTGGCCTACGAGGTGCCGTCCACCTGGACGGCGGGGTCCTCCGGCTACGAGATGGCGTACTTCGGCGCGGCGGAGCAGCCGATCATCGGGGCGGCGAGCATCGCCTACATCAAGCAGGAGAACGGGGACGGGGACGGCTGCTACCTCGCCCTCGCCGGCGTGCGCGGCGGCACGGGCGGGATCGTCGGCGCCGCGCAGGGCCAGGCCGGCGCGCTGGCCCGGGAGGCCGAGAAGCAGGCGCGCCAATGGGCCCGGGGCGCGTTCAGCGTGCAGGGCAGGCCCCCGGTCCTGGACGCGGGCGCGCACCGGACCCTCGCCCTCGCGGGAGGCGTCCAGGCCCAGCTCCACACGTTCACGGTCCGGTCGGTGGCCGGCGCGACCGAGTGCAACGCCGCCAGAGGCGGGGCCCGCGTCCACGTCCTGACGGCCGCGTCGCGGATCCCCGGACGCAACGGCGGACCGTTCGCGTTCTCCGTCCTGACCGGCCCGGGCATCAAGTTCGCCGACCAGGACGTGGTCGAGAGGATCCTCCGCAGCGTCCGGCCGCTGGCGTAGCGGCCGTCGGGACCTCCTGCGGCGATTTACACGAGCCGGTACGCCAGGGCGCGCTCCAGCCGCTCCTGGGCGCGGGCCGCCTGCCGGGCGCGGTAGGCGATCGGCATGTGACATCCTCTCCGCCCTACGGTCTCCGCCCGGGTACATCCACGGCTGACCCCGGGCGCGACCGGCCCCCGCGGCTACGCGCCGACCGCGGCGCGGAACCCCTCCCGCCAGCTCGGGTAGCGCGGCTCCCAGCCGAGCTCCTTCTTCGCCTTCTCGTTCGAGACGCCCCGCGCGCTGGTCATCTTGGACACGATGAACTCGCCGGCGAGCAGGCGCCCGAGCCAGGCCGGCACCCGCATCGGCGGCTTCGCGCCCGCCACCTCGGCGAGGTAGGGCAGCCACTCCGCGACCGGCGCCGGGTCGTCGTCGGCGATGTTGTACGCCCCCGGCGCGCCGCCCTCGATCGCCGCGAGCGTCGCGGACGCGGCGTCGGCGGTGTCGACGAACGACCAGACCCCCTGCCCGCCGCCGACCACCGGCATCTGCCGCTTCCGCACCATCTCCACCATGGAGTCCGAGGCGCCGGGCCCGTAGAAGGTGCCGTACCGCAGCACGATCCCCTCCGGCGACCTGAGCCGCACGGTCTCGTCCACGTACTTGATCGCCGCCACCGTCCGCGCGGCGGACGGGACGGGCCGCGTCTCGACCTCGTCGTCCTCGGTCTTCACCGGGCCGCCGGAATGCGCGTACAGGAAGTTGTGGCCCTGCGCGACGACCCTGCGGACGCCCGCGGCCTCCGCGGCCTCCAGCAGGTTGTCGGTGCCCCGGGTCCGGAGCTCGTTGGTCGCGGCGAACTCCCGGTCGACCTTGCGCAGGCTCCCCATGTCCGCCAGCGCCGTCATCTGGTGGACGATCACGTCCGGCGCCGCGGCCCGCACCGCCGCGACCACGGCGTCGCGGTCAAGTCCGTCCAGGACGACCGCCTCCGCGCCCGTCCCGCGCAGGGCCGCCGCCTTGACGGGCGTCCTGGTGGTGGCGGTGACCTCGTGGCCCGCGGCGAGCAGTCCGGGGACGAGGTGGCGTCCCAGCGCCCCGGTGGCTCCCGTGACGAAAACTCGCATGCTCTCGTTCCTTCCCTTATGTGCTCCTCCCCGATAGACGACCCGTCCATACGGGTCTGTGACATCCCTGCGCCGCCTTTTTCGTGGTCGGGGGGCGGGCGGGCGCGCGGAAGAGGTGATGATTGCGGCCGTCCTGACCGGGCAGGGCACGGCCGTGAGCACGAGCGCACTGGTCGTCATCGACATGCTGAACCCGTACGAGCACGAGGACGCGGACGCGTTGATCGAGAGCGTGCAGGAGGTGGTGGACCCCCTGCGGGGGCTGCTGGAGAAGGCCAGACGCCGGGACGACGTGCGCGTCCTGTACGTCAACGACAACTACGGCGACTTCTCGGCCGACCGGAAGGACCTCATCGACCGCGCGTTGAAGGGGCGGCGGCCCGACCTGATCGAGCCCATCGTCCCGGAGCCCGGCTGCGGGTTCATGTCCAAGGTCAGGCACAGCGCCTTCTACGGCACCGCGCTGGAGTACCTGCTGTCCCGCGAGAAGGTGGAGCAGGTCGTGCTCACCGGCCAGGTCACCGAGCAGTGCATCCTCTACAGCGCCCTGGACGCCTACGTCCGGCACTTCCGGCTCAGGGTGGTCGAGGACGCGGTCGCGCACATCGACGCGGACCTCGGCGACGCCGCGCTGCGCATGATGGAGTCGAACATGCGCGCCGAGATCGTCACCGCCGACCGCTGCTTCTGAGGCCCGGTACGCGGAACGCCCCGCCGTACGGGCGGGGCGTTCGCGCTTTCGAGCCGGGTCAGCGGACGTCGACGAAGTCGTCCAGGGACTTCTGGCGGTCGAAGTTGCTCGTGCCGGGGAAGTAGGCGCGCCAGTAGCCGTCCCGCTGCGCGGCGGTGGCGCCGGCGGCGGTGAGCACACCGGCTGCCAGGCCCAGCGCGACGGCGCCGGAAACGAATCTGGGAGGCATCGACGTACCGTCCTGTCCTGTTCTGAGACGCGGACGATCAAGCCAGTGACTCCTGACATGCTCCATGGGATTTGCCGGACGGCGCGTTCCAGGGGCTTGCGGAGCGGCGGGCCGATGGTTACGGTGCATTCGGGTTTTATAGGAAAGTTTCCTATCAGATCACCGCACGACCGACTCGGGGTTCGGGGGATTCCCGCTCGTCCACGTCTCCTTCCCGGGAGTGACATTGCGAAGAAGAAGGCTTCTCCCCGGTTTCCTGCTCACCGCCCTCTGCTCCCTCGTCCTCGCCCTGCTCGTCCCCGTCCAGGCCGGCGCCGCCGCCTCGGTGACGGCGACCTTCACCAAGGCCTCCGACTGGGGCTCGGGTTACGAGGCCAAGTACACGATCAAGAACGAGACCGCCTCCGCCGTCAGCGGTTGGAAGGTCGAGTTCGACCTGCCTTCCGGCTCCTCGGTCGGGACCTACTGGGACGCGCTGCTCACCACGTCCGGGCAGCACGCCGCGTTCGCCAACCGTGAGTACAACGGCAGCGTGGCCGCCGGGGCGAGCGTCTCGTTCGGCTTCATCGTCAACGGGGCCGGGACGCCGCAGAACTGCACCGTCAACGGCGCCTCCTGCACAGGGGGCGGCACGCCTCCGCCCGGCACGCCCTCCGCACCCGGCGCGCCGACCGTGACGTCCAGGACCGACACCTCGCTGACGCTGTCGTGGTCGGCCTCCTCCGGCACCGTCACCGGCTACCGCGTCTACGAGGGCACCGCCGTCAGGGCGACCGCCACCGGGACCGGCGCCACCATCGGCGGGCTGACCGCCTGCTCGGAGCACACCTACACGGTGAAGGCGTACAACTCCGCGGGCGAGTCCGCGGCGAGCGGCCCGGTCACGGCCACCACGACCGGCTGCACGGAGCCGCCGCCCGCGAGTCGGCGCGCCGCGCCCTACCTGTACATGGGCTGGGGCGACCCGCCGAGCCCGTCCACCGTCATGAGCGCCACCGGGATCAAGTGGTTCACGATGGCGTTCATCCTCTCCAGCGGCGGCTGCAACCCCGGATGGGACGGGCAGCGCCCGCTCAAGGGCGGCGTGGACGAGCAGGCGATCGCGCAGATCCGCGCGGCCGGCGGCGACGTGCTGCCGTCCGTCGGCGGCTGGTCGGGCAACAAGCTCGGCCCGAACTGCTCCACGCCCGAGGCGCTGGCCGGCGCGTACCAGAAGGTCATCGACGCCCACGGGCTCAAGGCCATCGACATCGACATCGAGAACAGCGACGAGTTCGAGAACGCGGCGGTCCAGGACCGCGTCCTCGGCGCACTGAAGATCCTCAAGCGGAACAACCCGGGCCTGCAGACGATCCTGACGTTCGGCACGACCACCACCGGGCCGAACTACTGGGGCAAGCGGCTCATCGGCCAGGCCGCGGCGCTGCAGGCGGACGTGGACGTGTTCACGATCATGCCGTTCGACTTCGGGGGCGGCGCGGACATGTACGGCAGCACCGTCAACGCGTCCGAGGGCCTCAAGGCGGAGCTGAAGTCGGCGTTCGGATGGTCGGACGCCACCGCCTACTCGCACATGGGGATCTCCGGCATGAACGGCCTGTCCGACCAGCAGGAGCTGACCTCGACCGCGACCTGGACGAAGATCCGCGACTGGGCGGGGTCCAAGGGCCTGGCCAGGCTGGCATTCTGGTCGGTCAACCGGGACCGGCCCTGCCCGGGCGGCGGCGTGGCCGAGAACTGCAGCGGCACCGACCAGCAGCCCTGGGAGTTCACCAAGATCACCGCCGGTTTCTGACCGGCCCCTCCGGCGGCCCGCGTCCCGGCTCGGGGCGCGGGCCGCGCCGGCGTCCGGCCGCGCCCGCATCGCGGCCGCCCGGCTAGACTTGCCTCATTTGTTGACTTAAATGATTCGCGTTTGTGAGGGAAGGTTCGGCGCCATGACCGCGTCCCAGACCCCGTCCACCGCCGAGGAGCTGCGCGGTGCCGGCCTGCGGGTGACGGCCGCCCGCGTGGCCCTGCTGGAGACCGTCCGGGCGGGCGACCACCTCGGCGTCGAGGCGCTGGCCGCGGGCGTGCGCGACCGCGTGGGCCACATCTCCCTCCAGGCGGTGTACGAGGCGCTCCACGCGCTCACCGCGGCGGGCCTGGTCCGCCGGATCGAACCGGCCGGGAGCCCGGCCCGGTTCGAGGGGCGCGTCGGCGACAACCACCACCACCTGGTGTGCCGCGCCTGCGGCGCGATCAGGGACGTCGACTGCGCCGTGGGGCACCCGCCCTGCCTCGACCCGGTGGACGACGCCGGATACCTGGTCGACGAGGCCGACGTCACGTTCTGGGGCCTGTGCCCGGCGTGCCGGACGGACGCCGGCTGACCCTGCCGCACCCGGAACCCGGAACCCGCGTCCCGCGTCCCGCGTCCCGCGTCCCGCGTCCCCGCGCACGGCCCGAAAGGCGTCCGGGCCGACCGCCGCGGCGGCCGGCCCGGACGTCCCGGATGTTCCCGATCAGGTGAGGTCGTACCGGTCCAGGTTCATGACCTTGTCCCACGCGGCGACGAAGTCCTGGACGAACTTCTCGCCCGCGTCGTCGCTCGCGTAGACCTCCGCGACGGCGCGCAGCTCGGAGTTCGCGCCGAAGACGAGGTCGGCGCGGCTCCCGGTCCACCGGAGGTTGCCGGACGCGTCGCGGCCCTCGAACGTCTCGGAGGTCGCGGAGTCCTCGCCCGTCGCCTTCCACACCGTGCCCATGTCGAGCAGGTTGACGAAGAAGTCGTTGGTCAGCGACCCCGGGGTGTCGGTCAGGACGCCGAGCGACGACCCGTCGTAGTTGGCCCCGATGGCGCGCAGGCCGCCGACGAGGACGGTCATCTCGGGCGCGGTCAGCGTGAGCAGGTTCGCCCTGTCGATCAGGAGGAACTCGCCCGGCAGCATGTTGCCCTTCTGGAGGAAGTTGCGGAAGCCGTCGTGCGTCGGCTCCATCACCTCGAAGGACTCGACGTCGGTCTCCTCCTGGGAGGCGTCGGTGCGGCCCGGCGTGAAGGGCACCTCGACGTCGTACCCGGCGGCCTTGGCGGCCTGCTCGACCCCGGCGCACCCGCCGAGCACGATCAGGTCGGCGATGGAGACGCGCTTGCCGCCGGTCTGCTCGGCGTTGAACGCCTCCTGGACCTGCTCCAGGGTGCGCAGCACCTGCCGCAGTTCGTCGGGGTTGTTGACCTCCCAGCTGCGCTGCGGCTCCAGCCGGATGCGGGCGCCGTTGGCGCCGCCGCGCTTGTCGGTGCCCCGGAACGAGGCGGCCGACGCCCACGCGGTGGTGACGAGCTGCGAGACCGACAGCCCGGAGTCCAGCAGCCGGCGCTTGAGCTCCGCCACGTCATCGGCGCCGACGAGCTCGTGGTCCACCGCCGGGACCGGGTCCTGCCAGATCAGCGTCTCGGACGGGATCTCCGGGCCGAGGTAGCGCGTGACCGGGCCCATGTCGCGGTGGGTCAGCTTGAACCACGCGCGGGCGAACGCGTCGGCGAACTCGTCCGGGTTCTCCATGAAGCGCCGCGAGATCGGCTCGTAGATCGGGTCGAAGCGCAGCGAGAGGTCGGTCGTCAGCATCATCGGCTGGCGGTTCAGCGTGCCGTCCTCCGGGTCGGGGACGGTGTTCGCCCCGGCGCCGTTCTTCGGCCGCCACTGGTTCGCCCCGGCGGGGCTCTTGGTCAGCTCCCACTCGTACCCGAACAGGACCTCGAAGAAGCTGTTGTCCCACTTGGTCGGGGTCGGCGTCCAGGTGACCTCCAGGCCGCTGGTGTAGGAGTCGCGGCCCTTGCCGGTGCCGTGCGTGCCCTTCCAGCCGAGGCCCATGTCCTCCAGCGGGGCGGCCTCGGGCTCGACGCCGATGCTGTCGGCCGGGGCCGCGCCGTGCGTCTTGCCGAAGGTGTGGCCGCCGGCGATCAGCGCGACGGTCTCCTCGTCGTTCATCGCCATGCGGGCGAACGTCTCGCGGATGTCGCGCGCCGCGGCGACCGGGTCCGGGTTGCCGTTCGGGCCCTCCGGGTTGACGTAGATGAGGCCCATCTGCACCGCGGCCAGGGGCTTCTCCAGCTCGCGCTCGCCGCTGTAGCGCTCGTCGTCGAGCCAGGCGGTCTCGGGGCCCCAGAAGACGTCCTCCTCGGCCTCCCAGGCGTCCCGGCGTCCGCCGGCGAAGCCGAAGGTCTTCAGGCCCATCGTCTCCAGGGCGACGTTGCCGGCCAGGATCATCAGGTCGGCCCACGAGATCTTGCGGCCGTACTTCTTCTTGACCGGCCACAGCACGCGGCGGGCCTTGTCGAGGCTCGCGTTGTCCGGCCAGCTGTTGAGCGGCGCGAAGCGCTGCTGGCCCGCGCCGGCGCCGCCGCGGCCGTCGCTGACGCGGTAGGTGCCCGCGCTGTGCCACGCCATGCGGATGATCAGCGGCCCGTAGTTGCCGAAGTCGGCGGGCCACCAGTCCTGCGAGTCCGTGAGCACGCGCGCGATGTCCTGCTTCACGGCGGGGAGGTCGAGGCTCTCGAACGCCTCGGCGTAGTTGAAGTCCTCGCCCAGCGGGTTGGCCATGGGCGGGTTCTTGGCGAGCAGCTTCAGGTTGAGGCGTTCCGGCCACCAGCGGTTGTTGCCGCCGCCCTGGGTCGGGTGGGCGGCGCGCTCGTGGGCGACCGGGCAACCGCCTGCGGCGGCTTCGTTGTTCTCAGACATGTGATTCCTTCCAGGACGACCGTGGGTGGATCAGGAACTCTCGGCGGTTGAGCAGTCGGGGCACAGGCCCCAGTAGACGACCTCGGCCTCGTCGATCAGGTAGCCGCGGTCGTCGGACGCCGTCAGGCAGGGGGCCTCCCCCACGGCGCAGTCGACGTCGGCGATGGCCCCGCACGAGCGGCACACGACGTGGTGGTGGTTGTCTCCGATCCGCGACTCGTAGCGGGCCACGGAACCGGACGGCTGGATGCGCCGCAGCAGGCCCGCCGCCGTCAGCGCGCGCAGCGAGTCGTAGACGGCCTGGTGGGACACCTTCGGAAGTTCCTCGCGCACGGCGCCGATGACCGACTCGGTGTCGGTGTGCGGGTGCGCGTGCACGGCGCTCAGCACCGCCAGCCGCGGGCGGGTCGCGCGCAGGGCGGCCGCACGCAGCATCTCGTGGAAGTCCAAGGAGCCGGCCACGCCCCCAGCCTGCCCTCTTATCTGGAATGAGTCAAGATATTGAATGAACCATGTTCAGAGGTGTATCGATTCTTTACCCCATGCCAGGAGGACGGATTTCCGAGCGTAGATCGGCGGCGGCGGCCGGTCACCTGGCGATGTTCGCCGTCGATCGCCGCCCGTTCCGGCGAGAGTTGCCGATTTCGAAGATCGCCGGAGCTGGTTCGGTGCGCGAGCTGGGGTGATCCCCCTGCCACGGTCCAGCACTCCCGCGAGGGTCTTGCCCGCGCCGCGGGCACTGGCTACCTTGGCCCTAAATAGATAGGAAACCTTCCTATCCAATACGTGAACGATCTCGGGGTTCGGGGGAATCCGCCAGCCTTTCCGCACCGATGGAGTGAGCCCTTGCGCCCCCGCTCTGCTCTCAGCGCCCTCGCCGCCCTGCTCCTCGTCCTCGCCATCGCGCCCGGCGCCCGCGCCGCCGCGCCGGGCGCCGCCACCGCCACCTTCAGCAAGCCCTCCGACTGGGGCTCCGGATGGGAGGGACGGTTCACCCTCACCAACGGCACCGACACGGCGATCAACGGGTGGCGGGTCGAGTTCGACCTGCCCTCGGGGACGTCCGTCGGGTCCTACTGGGACGCGCTCCTCACCAAGGACGGCCAGCACAGCACTTTCCAGAACCGCGACTACAACGCCGTCGTCCCGCCCGGCGGGTCGGTGACGTTCGGGTTCCTGGGGAACGGTCCCGGAAGCCCACAGAACTGCACGTTCAACGGGAAGCCCTGCGAGGGCGGCGGGACGACCGATCCCCCGGGCGGGCTCGGCGCCCCCGGCACGCCCGCCGTCACCGCGCGGACCGACACCTCGCTGACGCTGGCCTGGCAGGCCGGCAGCGGGACGCCCGCCGGGTACCGCGTCTACGAGGGCTCCGACCTGAAGGCGACCGTCAGCGGCACCACCGCCACCATCGGCGGCCTCGCCGCGTGCTCCACGCACAGCTACACGGTCAAGGCCTACGACGACAAGGGCGAGTCGCCCGCCAGCGCGGCCGTCACCGGGACGACCAGCGGATGCGCGACCGGCCCGCTGCCCAAGCACTTCCTGACCGGCTACTGGCACAACTTCGTCAACCCGGCGCAGGAGCTCAGGCTCTCCCAGGTCCCCGACCAGTACGACCTGGTCGCCGTGTCGTTCGGCGAGGCCACCGCCCGGTCCGGCGAGGTCGCGTTCCGGGTCGACCCCGAGCTGTCCACCGCCCTCGGCGGGTACACCGACGCGCAGCTCAAGGCCGACATCGCCGGCCTGCACGCCAAGGGCAGGAAGGTCATCCTGTCGGTGGGCGGCGAGAAGGGCGCCATCCGCGTCGCCGACGGCGCCTCGGCGCAGCTCTTCGCCGACTCGATCGCCGGGCTCATGACGCAGTACGGGTTCGACGGGGTCGACATCGACCTGGAGAACGGCCTCAACCCGACCTATATGGAGCAGGCGCTGCGGGCGCTGCGCGCCAGGGCCGGCGCCGACCTGATCATCACGATGGCGCCGCAGACGATCGACATGCAGTCGACCGGCGGGTCGTACTTCCAGCTCGCGCTGAAGATCAAGGACATCCTCACCGTCGTCCACATGCAGTACTACAACTCGGGCGCGATGCTCGGCTGCGACCAGAAGGTGTACGGGCAGGGAACGGTCGACTTCATCACCGCGCTGGCCTGCATCCAGCTGGAGAACGGGCTGCGCCCCGACCAGGTCTCGCTCGGGCTCCCGGCCGGGCCGGGCGCGGCGGGCGGCGGCGTCGTGGCGCCGTCGGTCGTCAACAACGCGCTCGACTGCCTTGCCAAGGGCACCGGTTGCGGCACGTTCAAGCCGTCCCGGACCTACCCCGACATCCGCGGCGCGATGACGTGGTCCGTCAACTGGGACGTGACCAACGGCGGCGGCTTCGCCGGGACCGTCGGCCCGCACCTGGACACCCTGCCGTAGGGAGCCGGAGATGAAGAAGATCTGGGTCCTCGCGGCCCTCCTCGCCGGGCTGCCGGTCGGGGTCACCACCCCGGCGCACGCGGACAACGTCCTGGCCAACGCCGGGTTCGAGAGCGGTTCGCTCACCCCCTGGTCGTGCGACGGCGGATCGGTCGTGACCAGCCCGGTGCGGACGGGCGGCCACGCGCTCGCGGGCGGCGTGACGGCCGGGAGCACCGGCCAGTGCACGCAGACCGTGAGCGTGAAGGCGAACACCGCGTACACGCTGTCGGCCTGGGTGCGCGGCAGCTACGTGTACCTCGGCGTGACCGGCGGGGCGTCCACCTGGACGCCGTCCGCCGCCGACTTCACCAAGCTGTCGGTGGCGTTCACGACCGGGGCGAGCCAGACGTCCGTCCAGGTCTACCTGCACGGCTGGTACGGCAACGGCGCCTACTACGCCGACGACGTCGCCCTGGACGGCCCCGGCGGCGAGCCGCAGCCCGGGGTGCCCGGCGTGCCCCCGGCACCGAAGGCCGGCGCCGTCACCGACGACTCGATCGCCCTGCAATGGGGAGCGTCGTCGGGCACGGTCACCGGCTACCGCGTCTACGAGGGCGCCACGGCCAAGGCCACGGTGACCGGGACGAGCACCACGATCTCGGGTCTGGCGGCGTGCAGCTCGCACACCTTCACGGTCGCCGCCTACAACGACGTCGGGGAGTCGGCGAAGTCCGAGGCCGTCAGCGCGCGTACCGGCGGCTGCACCGACACCGGGCTCCCCAAGCACGCGCTCATCGGCTACGTGCACGCGAGCTTCGCCAACGGCTCCGGCTACGTGCGGATGGCGGACGTCCCCGACGCGTGGGACGTCATCGACCTCGCGTTCGGCGAGCCGACGTCCCCGACCTCCGGCGACATCAGGTTCACGCGCTGCCCGGCGAGCGAGTGCCCGAACGTGGAGAGCGACGAGGAGTTCGTCGCCGCGATCCGCGCGAAGCAGGCGCAGGGCAAGAAGGTGCTGATCTCGATCGGCGGCCAGAACGGCCAGGTGCAGCTCACGACGGCGGCCGCGCGGGACGCGTTCGTCCGGTCGGTGTCGGCCATCATCGACAGGTACGGGCTGGACGGCCTGGACGTCGACTTCGAGGGCCACTCGCTCTACCTGAACGCGGGCGACACCGACTTCCGCAACCCGACCACCCCGGTCATCGTCAACCTGATCTCGGCGCTGAAGTCGCTGAAGGCGAAGTACGGGTCGAAGTTCGTGCTGACGATGGCGCCGGAGACGTTCTTCGTGCAGGTCGGGCACCAGTTCTACGGCGGCGCGGGCGGCGGCGACAACCGGACGGGCGCGTACCTGCCGGTGATCGACGCGATGCGGGACGACCTGACCGTCCTGCACGTCCAGGACTACAACTCCGGCCCGGTGATGGGCCTGGACGGCCAGTACCACACCATGGGCGGCGCCGACTTCCACATCGCGATGACCGACATGGTGAAGGCCGGGTTCCCGGTCGCGAACACCGGTCGCACGTTCCCCGGCCTGCGTCCCGACCAGATCGGCATCGGTCTGCCCGCGGCGGTCAGCGCCGGCAACGGGTACACGCCGCCCGCCCAGGTGCAGCAGGCGGTGAACTGCCTGGCCAAGGGGCAGGGCTGCGGCTCGTACACGCTGCGCGGCGGGACGTCCCCCGACCTGCGCGGGCTGATGACCTGGTCGGTCAACTGGGACCGCTACTACGGCTGGGAGTTCATGAACAGCCACGAGCCCTTCCTGAACGGCCTCCCCTGACCGGCCGCCCTGAACGGCCTCTCGCAGCACCCCACCCCACCGGAAGGAAACCCATGCCATCCACCCGTAGGAAGGCAGCCGCGGTGGCGGCCGCCGTTCCGGCCGCGTCCGCGCTGGTCGTGCTCGGCACGGCGACCGCCGCGAGCGCGCACGGCACCATGTCCGACCCGCCCAGCCGCGTGTACGTGTGCAGCCAGGAGGGGCCGGAGAACCCGACGTCGGACGCCTGCAAGGCGGCCGTCGCGGCCAGCGGCACGCAGGCCTTCTACGACTGGAACGAGGTGTCGCTGCTGGACGCGGGCGGACGGCACCGGGAGATCATCCCGGACGGGCAGCTGTGCAGCGCCGGGCGGGCCAAGTACCGGGGCCTGGACCTCCAGCGCGCGGACTGGCCCGCCAAGCCGATGAGGGCCGGCCAGCAGACGATCACCTACCGCGCGACCGCGCCGCACGGGGACAGCAACTTCGAGTTCTACATCACCCGCGAGGGCTGGGACCCGACGCAGCCGCTGCGCTGGGGCGACCTCGTCCCGCTGGCGAGCTTCACGCACCAGTACCCGTCCGAGTACACCAACTGGACGCTGAACATCCCGCCCCGGACGGGCCGCCACGTCCTGTACTCGATCTGGCAGCGGGTGGTGGGCAGCCAGGAGGCGTTCTACACCTGCTCCGACGTCGACTTCGGCGGGACCACCACCCCGACGCCGACGCCCACCCCGACCCCGACGCCCACGCCCACCGAGACGCCGACCCCCACCCCCACTCCCACCCCCACCGGGACGCCGAGCGGCACCTGGAAGGCCGGGACGTCCTATGCGGTGGGCGACCGGGTGACCTATGACGGCATCACCTACGAGTGCCGCCAGGCGCACACGGCGATCGCGGGCTGGGAGCCTCCGGCCACGGCCGCGCTCTGGCAGCCGGTCTGACGAGCCCGCCACGATGAGGCGCGGCCTGACGACGTCCGGCTCGCTGGCGCTGATCGCCGCGTGCGTCGTCCTGCTCGCGGTCCAGTGCGGGGCCGGCGGCGGTCCGCCGTCGCCGGTCCCCGTGCAGGCGCGCGGCGGGACCGGGTTCAACGCCACCGACGTCATGTTCCTGCAGATGATGGTCCCGCACCAGGGCCAGGGCGTGCGGCTCGCCCGGCTGGCGCGCGGCCATCCCGTCCGCCCCGAGGTCGCGACGCTGGCCGCCGCGATCGAGACCACGCAGCTCGCCGAGATCAGGGACATGGCGGGACGGCTGCGCGGCTGGCACCGGCCGCCGACCGCCGACCCGCACTCCCGCGAGCACGACCTGCACGGCGGGATGCCCGCGACCACCGACGCCGAGCTGAAGGCGCTGGCGCGGACGCCGCCGGACCGGTTCGAGCGCACGTACCTCAACCTGCTGATAGCCCACCAGGACGACGCCGTCCAGCTGGCGCGGCTGGAGACCGGCAAGGGCGAGGACGCGTGGACGAGGCGGCTCGCTCAGCGCGTCGACCGCTCCCGCTCGGCTCAGATCGCGCGGATGCTGGCGCTCCTCGGCTCCCCGACCCCGAAGAACCTCCCCCAGAAGTAGGTGTTCGGCATGCGCAGATTAATCGCGGTCCTCACGGCCTTCGTCGTCGTCGCGGCCTTGGCCGTCGCGCCCGCGCGGGCGGCCGACCGGCTCACGGCGGTCTTCAGCCTGTCCGGCACGACCGGGAAGTACGTGGTCGGCAATCCCGGGACGGCCGACGTCAGCGGCTGGAAGCTCGTCTTCGAGCTGCCCGCCGGGGTGACGGCGAGCAACCCGCAGAACGCCGCGCTGTCGCAGAGCGGCACGAAGGTGACGCTGACCCCGGCGTTCTACATCAACACGGTGAAGGCGGGCGGGAGCACCGAGCCCTACAGCCCCACGTTCACGCTCAGCTCCCCCGCCCAGCCGACGAGCTGCACGGTCAACGGCGCGAACTGCGACGGGACGGGCGAGCCGCCGCCCGCGCCCACCGGGATCACCGCGGACTACACGGTCAGCGGGACGCGGGCCAAGTTCGTCGTGGCGAACCACACCGGCGCGTCGATCAGCAACTGGTCCGTCGTGTTCGACCTGCCCGCGGGCGTGACCGCGAGCAGCGCCGACAACGGGACGGTCAGCCAGAGCGGCACGACGGTCACGCTCAGCCCCGTGTACTACAACTCGACGATCGGGGCCGGGCGGACGACCGAGCCCTACAGCCCGACGTTCACCGTCAGCAGGTCCGGCGCCGAGCCGACGAGCTGCCGCGTCAACGACGCCAGCTGCGACGGCGCCCCGGACACGCCGCCGAGCGCCCCGGCCGGCCTGAAGTCCACCGTGAAGACGACCAGGACCGTCTCCCTGGCCTGGGACGCGGCGAAGGCGGGCAGCCTGCCGGTCACCGCGTACGAGGTCTACAACGGGTCGGCGCTCGCGGCGACCGTCCCCGAGACGAGCGCGACGGTCACCGGCCTCACCCCCGACACCGAGTACACGTTCACGGTGAAGGCCCGCGACCGGAAGGGGAACCTTTCCCCCGCCGGCGCGCCCGTCACCGTCAGGACCAACGACCCGGCCGCCGACACGCAGGCGCCGTCCGTCCCGTCCGGGCTGCACAGCACGGGCAAGGACTCCGCCAGCGTGAAGCTCGCCTGGACGGCCTCGTCCGACAACACCGGCGTCGCGAACTACGACATCCTGGTGGACGGGAAGGTCGCCACGACCGTGCCAGGGACGAGCGCCACCGTCGCGGGGCTGTCACCGTCCACCGAGTACGCCTTCGCCGTCCGGGCGCGCGACCTGTACGACAACCTGTCGGCGGCGAGCGCGGCGGTGAAGGTGACGACGGACGACGTGGTCTCCGACGGGTACGCGCGCGTCGGCTACTTCGTCCAGTGGGGCATCTACGGCCGCCAGTACTTCGTGAAGAACCTCGACACCACCGGAAACGCCGCCCGCCTCACCCACATCAACTACGCGTTCGCGAACATCGACCCGGTCAACCTGACATGCCTGCAAGGCGTCACGAAGGGCACCACGTCCGACCCGCAGGACCCGAGCCAGGGCGACGGCGCGGGCGACGCCGAGGCCGACTACGGGCGCCCGTTCAGCGCCGCCCAGTCGGTGGACGGCGTGGCCGACACGGGCTGGGAGAAGCTGCGCGGCAACTACAACCAGCTGAAGAAGCTCAAGGCCAAGTACCCGAAGCTGAAGGTGCTCATCTCGATCGGCGGCTGGACGTACTCGAAGTACTTCTCCGACGTCGCGAAGACCGACGCGTCCCGCAAGAAGTTCGTCGCGTCCTGCATCGACACCTACATCAAGGGCAACCTGCCCGACTACAACGGCGCGGGCGGGCCGGGCACCGCCGCCGGGATCTTCGACGGCATCGACCTCGACTGGGAGTGGCCCGGTGCCGAGGGGCACCCGGGCAACCACGTCGGCCCGGACGACAAGCACAACAACACGCTGCTCATCGCGGAGTTCCGCCGCCAGCTCGACGAGCTGACCGGGTCGACCGGCAAGCGGTACCTGCTGTCGGCGTTCACCCCCGCCGACCCGGCGAAGATCGAGGCGGGCTGGGAACTGGCCGAGGTCGCCAAGTCCATGGACGTCTTCAACATCCAGGGCTACGACTTCCACGGCGCGGGCAGCGACAACTCCTGGGAGCCCAACCGGACGGGCCATCAGGGCAACCTCTACGCCGACACCGACGACCCGTACTCGTTCCACTTCAGCGTCGAGAACGCGGTGAAGCCGTACCTGGACGCCGGGGTCAACCCGCGCAAGCTGACGATCGGCCTCGCCTACTACGGCCGCGGCTGGCAGAACGTGACCGACGGCGGCAAGGGCGGCGAATGGCAGGACGCCAAGGGCGCGGCGCCAGGGCAGTTCCAGGAGGAGGCGGGGACGCGCGGCTACGGCAACCTGCTCGCCAGCGTGCCCAACTGCAGGATCGTCCACGACGAGCAGGCGGTGGCGACGTCCTGCTACACCGGCGACAACGGCCAGTGGTGGACGTTCGACGACGCCTGGTCGATCCAGAAGAAGACCGCCTGGCTGCGGAGCAGGAACCTGCTCGGCGCCATGATCTGGGAGATGTCCGGCGACCCCGGCGTCCTGACCAAGGCCCTCGACGACGGCCTGAAATGAGCCCAGGGCCGGCGTCGCTGCCCCGCTCGCGGCGCCGGCCCTGTTCCATCCCCGGGATCAGGACGCGCGAGGACGGACATGAAACTGCGCCATCCTCCCCAACGGGCGGGGACCGGCGGTCCCGCGTGCGTCTGGCGCGTAGACGGGGGTCACACGGGGCCGCCGGGGACTCCCGGCAAGGACCTGGAGCCTTACCGCAGCTTATTGGCGCTACGCCAATAAGACAAGAGCCGCGCCCCGCCGGGCACGTGGCCTCGGAAGACTCTGCTATGCGTCCTCACCAGCGATCGAGGTGGAGGATCTCCTCCAGCGGGACCCGCGGGGCCGGACGGAAGGTGTCGCCGGTGTAGTAGGCGGTGGGGATGAGCGCGCCCTGGCGGACGTCCTCGGGCAGGCCGAGCAGCTCGGCGACCTCCCGCTCGTACATCAGGTGCAGGGACGTCCACGCGGTGCCGAGCCCGCGGGCCCGGGCCGCGAGCGCGTAGTTCCAGACCGCGGGCAGCAGCGAGCCCCACAGGCCCGCCTGGTTGCCCTCCGGCAGTCGCCCGCCGGGGACGTGCAGGCACGGGATCACCAGGACCGGCACGTCGCCCATGCGCTCGGCCAGGTGGGCGGCGCTCTCCCCGACGCGGCGCTGGACCTCGGCGCGTTCCGGGTCGTCCTGGTAGCGCGCGGCGCCGGTGCCGCCCGCCTGCGCGTAGGCCTCGAACGCGCGCCGGTAGTGCTCGCCGATCGCGGCGCGGGTGCCGGGGTCGGTGACGACGATCCACTGCCAGCCCTGCCGGTTGCTGCCGCTCGGCGCCTGGACGGCGATCTCCAGGCACTCGCGGACCAGCTCCATGGGGACGGGACGGTCGAGGTCGAGGCGCTTGCGCACGGTGCGCGTCGTGGTCAGCAGCTCGTCCGGGCTCAGCGGCGGCGTCGTGCGGCTCTCATCGGTCGTCATGTCCCCCATCGTCCCCAGGCGCCCCGGGGCTACCCACCGCCGGGGCCCAGGGGCCGGCGGGATCAGTCGGCCTCGATGACCGGGTTCAGGAAGACGTCCTTCGCCTCCTGCGGGGTGAGGTCGGTGCGGCCGGTGAGGTCGTTGCGCGCGTCGGTGAACCGGAACCGGTAGCCGCCGGGCGGCAGGTGGCCGATCTCCCACCAGTTGCCGTCGAGGTCCTTGAGGTAGAAGGAGTAGACCCCGTGCTGGCGGACGGGCTTGTTGAGCTCCTTGACCCCGTACTCCTCGGCCACTTCCGCGATCCGGCGGTAGGCGTCGTCCACCTCGCCGTCGCTGCCCACGTCGATCCCGTTGTGGTAGAGCAGCGGCATGTCGGGGCGGTCGGGCTTGGACTCCACGCACACGTACGTGTGGTCGCCGCCGAGCCGGGCGTAGAGCACCGCCACCATCGGCTGGACGACCTCGAGGCCGAGGACCTCCTCGTAGAAGCGCCGGGTCGCCGCCACATCAGTGATCTTGAGCGTGCCGTGCGAAAGGAAACGCGACTTGATCGCGGGTTCTCTGGTCGAGCGGTGCGTGATCGCAGGCATTGGCCCTCCAAACCGCCGCTTTCCAGGCGACGCACAGGAAACCGTTCTCGTCCATTTCACGGCAGATATGCGTTTCAGGGAAGACCTGAGTTCGATGGTAGAGATGAGGTAAGAGCTACTACTCTGTCGGAATGCTTCCCGCCTTGGGGGTTTCCCCCGCATCGTCCAGACTTGGGTGGCTCGATGCGCTGCGGGGGGCCGCGGCCCTGGCGGTGGCGCTGCACCACGCCAGCTACGTGTACCTGCCCGACCTCCGGGTGCGGATCGCCGACTGGTTCGATCCCGGCCTCTTCGGCGTGCTGGTGTTCTTCCTGGTCAGCGGGTACATCGTGCCCGCCTCGCTGGAGCGGCGCGGCAGCGTGCGCGGATTCTGGGTCGGCCGCTTCTTCCGCATCTACCCCCTGCTGGCGGTGACGTGCTTCCTCGCCGTCCTGCCGTTCCTGCTGGGCGTGCTCGGCCTCAGGGCGGGCCTGGAGGAGTACTCCCCCGCGACGGCCGTCCTGGCGCACGCGACGATGCTGCAGGACGTCCTGAACGTCCCGAACGCGATGAACGTGCTGTGGACGCTGTCCTACGAGATGGCCTTCTACCTGCTGGTCGTCGCGCTGTTCGTGGTCGGCGGGAGCCGCCGCTCGGCGCCGGCCGCCGTCGTCCTCACGGTGGTCGCGCTGGTGGCGGTCGCGCTGACGGCGACCGGGCTGCTGACGGGCGCGTACGCCCCCGCGGCCCTGCTGTCGCGCACCGCGGGCACGGGCCCGGTGGTCGCGGTGACGGTGGCCGCGCTGGCGGTGGCGGTCCCGGCGGCGTCGTCCCGGCGCCCCGCGCCGCGGATCGCGGGCGGGCTGCTCGGCGGGCTGCTCGCCCTCGCGCTGGTCGCGGTCAACGGCCGCGTCGGCGCCTGGGAGGGCCTGCTCATGCTGGCGGCCATGTTCACGGGCACCGCCGTGCACCGCGCCGAGCACGGCCAGACGACGCGGCGCGCGGCCGGGGCGTCGTGCGCCGCGGTCCTGACGGGCGCGCTCGCCGCCGGGACGTGGAACGCGGCCCCCTACGGCCGGAACGCCCAGCTCGTCTGGTGCGGCGCGGTACTGGCGGCGGCCGCGACGTTCGCGGCGGCCTGGCGGCTGCGGCACCGGCGCTTCCCCGCGTGGGCGACCGGTCTCGGCACCATCAGCTTCTCGGTGTACCTCCTGCATCCGCTGCTGCTGATGGTGGCGGCGCAGTTCTTCGACGTCTCCGGACGCGAGGACGCGGCCGGCCTCGCCCTCTTCCTGCTCGTGCTGATCGCGGTCAGCTGGGCCTCGCAGCGCTGGATCGAGGCGCCCGCGCAAAGGCTGGGAAGGCGCCTCGCCCGCTCGCCCGCACCGGATCCGCGGATGGAGCAGCACGCACTCGCGTCCTGATCCGAACGGTCAATTGACCGCGAAGCAGTTAATGGCATGCGGGAATTTATGGTGCTCTGTCACCATGGCGCGGTGAACATCTGGCTTGAGGCATTGGTCGTCCGGAACACGCATCGCATTCCCGCGCCCTCCGGCCCGTCCGGAGAAGGGGCGGCGGTGGCGCGGCAGTTCGACGCCGCGCTGATGTCGGCCGGCTTCAAGCTGTCGGGGGACGTCCTGCGCGCGCTGTCGGGGCTGTCGGAGCAGACCGTCCGGAGCCTCGCGGTGCGGACGCTCGCGACCGTCCGCGACATGGCGGGCGACCACGTCCGGCACAACTCCTACTTCCGCGACTTCCCCCGCAACGTGCCCGACACCCTGGACTTCTGGCTCGGGCTCCTCCACGAGACGATGCAGGACGCCGACCTCGCACCGGCGGCGCGCGAGTCGCTGCGAGGCGGCGTCCTCGACCTGCTGACGCTCAAGGGCTACGGCCGCTACCAGCACACCTACGAGGAGATGCTGGCGGCGCAGGACGAACTGGTCGCCGCCGCGAGCGACCGGGTGACCGTCCTGCACCTCGGGCGCGGCCTCGAAGAGGAGGCCGCGGAGCTCTACCTGCGCCTCGCGGAGAGCACCACCCCGCTCGGCGAGGAGGACCTCGACACGCTCGGGAAGCTCGCCGCGCACCACATCTCCGGCCCGCACCCGGAGCGGATCCCCGTCCGGGAGAACCGCGCCGTCGTCAACCGGGTCCGCCTCGCGCTCGGCGCCGAGCCGCTCGTCGACACGGTCACCGACGTGCTGCGCCTGGCGTGCGCGCTGTCGGACGGCGACGTGACCCTCCAGGAGCCCACGCGGTTCGCGTCGATGCCGCGTCCCACGCGCCGGGCGCTGCTCGCCGCGCTCGACGGCGTGGTCCGCGACGACCCCGGCAAGCTCGGCGACGTCGCCGCCTGGCGCGAGCCGTGGAAGCGGCTCGGCGAGCGGCTCCACCCCCACGAGTACCCGAAGTGGGCGGGAGCGGCGGACGTGTTCGCGGTCGCGCGCGGCGAGAAGAAGGCGCCGTCGTTCGCGGCGCGCTTCGAGGCGCGCCTGGCGTCCGGGGACGTCGCGGGCGCCGCGCGCGTGGCGGCGGGCGCGCCCGGGATGCTGTTCCGGTCCCTGGACCGGCTGCTGCGCCTCGCACCGGACTCCCAGGACGCGGTGCTCAAGACGGCCGAGTCGGTGGCCGGCCGCGTGTCGGGACGGGTGCTGCTGTCGGTGCGGGAGCACCTGCTGAACCGCGCCGCCGAAACCGGGGGGACGCGGCTGTTCGCCAACCGGCTCGGCCTCGGCGTGGCCATGCCCGACACCCGCCCGCCCCTGGACACCGCCGCGGTGGAGCGGCTCTCGGCGCTGCTGGACGAGGAGATCCGCGGCCGACTCCCGTCCGTCGGGCACCTCGTCGTCGCTCCGGACGCGCTCGACGTCGCGCTGCCGCTCAGCGGGAAGGCCGCCGGGAACGGCCTCGGCGTCCTGCCGCGCGGCTCGGTGTCGCCCGTCGACGGCGCCCTGCTGCGGTTCTTCGTCTACTGGCGGCAGCACGAGACGCGGACGGACTTCGACCTTTCCGCGCTCATGCTCGACGACGACTACGACAACCCGGAATGGCTGTCCTACACCAACCTCACGAGCGTGGCGGGAGAGCATTCCGGCGATATCACCGACGCCCCCGAAGGCGCCTCGGAGTTCATCAACCTGACCCTGGCCAAGGTCAAGGCGCGGTTCATCGTGCCGCAGGTGAACATCTACTGCGGGGAGGGCTTCGAGGACGTCGAGGAGTCGTTCTTCGGGTTCATGCTGCGCGACGCGGAGCAGAAGGGCCGCCCGTTCGAGGCGCGGACCGTCCGGATGAAGTCGGAACTGCGCGGGCCCGGCCGGGTCGCGCTCCCGCTGGTGTTCCTGCGCGGCGACGACGGCCGGTGGAGCGCCAAGTGGCTGCACCTGCACCTCAAGGGCGGGACGAACTTCAACCGGGTCGAGAACAACCGGGTGACGACCTCGATGCTGCTGCGCGGGATCGTGGAGCGCCGCTTCCTGACCGTCCGCTACCTGATGGACCTCCTCGGCGCCGAGAAGACCACCCTCTGGGACGGCACGGCGCCCGGCGGACCGGTCACGTTCATCGGCCTGGAACGCCCGGAGGGCCTGCACGAGGACTCGGTGGTCTACACACCGGAAAATCTGGGTGACCTTGTCCCGGCCTGACTGCTAAGGTGAATATGCGAGGCCATGAAGGGGCTTCCTTCTCATACTTCTAGATGATAACCAGCCCTTTCGCTTTCCTCGCTTTCGACAGAAACGGGCGCGCCTTCCGGTGCGCCCTTTCTGTTTTCCGGCACCTTTGTCCGCCACCTGGCCCGCCCCCGGTGCGGGGGCCATAGTGGTTCCGTGAGCGAGCATCGGGCGGACAACCCGTGGGGCCCCGAGGCCATGGCGACCGGGATCGTGGCGGTCGGGCTGCACCTCGCGGGCCTCGTGTGGGCGGCGCGCGTGCTGCTGGCGGTCACCGCTCTCCTTTGGGTCGTCCTCGCGGTGGTGTTCGGCGGGCTCGTCGCGGGCGGCGGCGCGCGCCTGCGGGAGGAGACGTCCACGCCCGCCGCGCTGACGGCCGTGGCGGCGACGGGCGTCCTCGGCGACGGCGCGGCGACGATCTCCCGTCCCGTGGCGGCCGCGGTCCTGCTCGGGCTCGCGGCCGTGCTGTGGGCGGTGCTGCTGCCGCGCGTCCTGCGGCGCCTCGGCCGGCGCGTGCCCGGCTCCGCGTTCATGCTGACGGTCGCGCTCGGCATGACCGCCGTCAGCGCGATGACGGCGGGGAAGACCTGCGACGTCCCCTGGCTCGGGACGCTCGGCGAGGTCCTGCTGTGGCCCGCCGTCATCGTGTGGGCGGTCGTCGCGGCCGGCGCCGTGCGTCACGCGATGGCGTCCGCCTCGGACTGAGGCCGCTGGCGCCGCTCGCCCTCCTCCTCGGCGCGGGGCCGCGGCAGGAACGGGACGATGGCGGTGCCGGCGGCGGTGATGGCGGCCGCGACCACGAACGCGGCGGAGTAGCCGTCCACGAGGTCCGGCCCGGCGTGCGCGGCGGTGGTGCCGAGGACGGTGAGCCCGATCGCGCCGCCGATCGTGCGGGAGGTGTTGACGACGCCCGCGACCGCGCCCGCCTCGGCGGAGGGCACCCCGCTGGTCGAGGCCTCCACCAGCGGCGTCATCAGGAGGCCGAAGCCGAAGGCCATGGTCGCGCCCGGTCCGAGGATCGCGGTGAGGAACGTTCCATCGGCGTCCAGCACGAGGCTCTGCCAGGCGAACCCGGCCGCGGCCAGGAGCCCGCCGACGCCGGCGAGGCGCCGGACGCCGAGCCGCGCCATCAGCGGCGGCGCGAGCCGCGACCCGAGGATGATCCCCGCCGTGTGCGGAAGGAACGACAGGCCGGTGCGGACCGCGCTGTAGTGCAGGACGTTCTGCATGTAGAGCGACAGGAAGTACCAGAGCGCGAAGCCCGCCATCGTCGCGACGAGGGTCGCGAGGTTGCCGACCGCGACGCTGCGCAGCCGGAACAGCCGCAGCTGGACGAGCGGCTCGGGGGCGCGCGACTCGACCGCGACGAACGCGGCGAGCAGGACGACGCCCGCGCCGAGCGGGAGCACGCCCCTCCAGCCGTGGTCGCCGATCTCGCCGATGCCGAACGCGAGCAGCCCCACGCCCGCGGTGACGAGGACGGCGCCGGGCAGGTCGAGGCGGCGGCGCCCGGCCGTCTCGCGCTCGGCGCGCAGCCAGCGGGCGGCGATCACGGCGAGGACCGCGCCGACCGGGACGTTGATCAGCAGCACCCAGCGCCAGCTCAGGTAGTCGGTCAGCAGCCCGCCGACGAGGCCGCCGGTCGCGCCGCCAGCGGTGCCGACGGCCGTCCACGTCGCGATCGCCTTCGTCCTGGCGGGGCCCTCGGGGAACGTCGCGGTGACGAGCGACAGCGTGACGGGCGCGAGGATCGCCGCGCCGAGGCCCTGGAACGCGCGGGCCGTGACCAGCATGGCGCCGTCCTGCGCGAACCCGCCGGCGAGGCTGGCGAGGGTGAACAGGCCGAGGCCGGCGAGGAAGACGCGCTTGCGGCCGTAGAGGTCGGCGGCGCGCCCGCCGAGGAGGAGGAACCCGGCGAAGGCCAGCATGTAGGCGTTGACGACCCACTGCAGGCCGGTGACGCCGAGCCCGAGGCCCTCGCGGATGTGCGGCAGGGCGACGTTGACGACGGAGATGTCGAGGACGACGAGGAACTGGCCGATCGACGCGGCGAGCAGCGCGGCCCACCCCGGGGTCGTCGCCGTGGCCGGCCGCGCCGTCGCCTTGGCGTTGAGGTCTGCTGCGGTCATGCGTCCATGCTGGCCGCCGGGCGGGCGCGGCGCGTCGGTCGGCGGTCCCGGTCGGTGACGTCCGATCGGCCTAGGACCCGGGCCCGGTCCGGGGGCGGTTCCGTCGGGTTCTCCGCTGACCGCCCGCGTGCGATCGGGAGGGCCCACGCGACGAGAAAGGGCGCCCACCCGTGTCGGGTGGACGCCCCTTCCGTGGCTCGGATCAGGCGCGGCCGAGGTCCCGGATGGACACGATGGACGCGGCCTGGAACTCCTTGTGGCCCTTGCCGTCGGCCTTGACCGAGGTCTTGCAGGTCTTGGTCCGGCTACCGCCGGACCGGCTCAGCACGAACCCTTGGACAGGATGCTGACCTTGTTCGGGTTGCTGTTGTCGATCTTCTTGTGGCCCTTCTTCTTGGCGGGGGCCACGAAGCACTTGTTGAAGCGCGTGCCGTTCTCGCGGACGAACTCCAGCTCGATCGCGCGCTTCTGGGAGCAGTGGTTGTTGTAGTAGACGGTCGTCGAGACGTTGCCGTCGCCCCAGGAGATGTTGATCTTCTTCCCCTTGGGGGACTTGCACTTGGCGGACTTGTGGTGCGTCGCGTTGACGGACACGCCCCCGTCCGGGCGGGCCTGGGCCGACGCCGCGGCCGGGGTGACGAGCACGCCCGCGGCCAGTCCGGTGCCGACGAGGGCCGGGATGAGCTTGCGGTACTTCACGTGATCCCCTTTTCGTGAGTCCAGCAGCACGCCCGCGCGACATTGGTCCGGTCGAGGTGACCGGAACCGGCCGTGCGGACGGACCAAGGTTGGCACCGGGCGCGCCGGACCCGCAAGCGATCTTGGTCCGGCCGGGCGCGGCGCGGCGGAAGCGGAAGGAACCGTTCCGCAACAAAGATCATCACAGGTCATGAAAGGCTTCCGGGGCGCCCGGGAGAGCCCGCGGGCCCTGGCGTGAAATGGCCTCGGTGTGAGATGAATCTCCTCGGCGCAAGCGGGTACCGCTGCTTGCGCACCCAGTGCGTCACAAGGTGTTAACCCGGATGTGTCGGAAACAAAGGGACGCACGGAGGGTGACCATCCGGAGGGTTGATGCAGGACTCCCCAGGCGACGAGGACATGGACAGGATCACCGGCGATGCACGGATCGTCCGCGAGGTGTTCGAAGCGATCCCGGCCGCGGTGGCCGCGGTCGAGAATCCCGGCGACTACCGCCTGGTCGCGGTGAACGCCGCCTACCGCGCGCTGGTGGCGCGGGACGAGGTCCTCGGACGCTCCGCCTCCGAGCTGTTCCCCGAGTTCGTCGCCCAGCAGCTGTTCGAGCTGCTCGAGCGCCCGTTCCGCACGGGGGAGACCGTGACGGCGCGGGAGTGGCGCGTCCAGCTGCCCCGCGCGACCGGTGACGACGAGGACGTCTACATCGACTGCACGATCGTCCCGCAGAAGTCCCCCACCGGGGAGGTGGTCCGGCTCGTGGCGTTCGCGCTGGACGTCACCGAGCGGGTGCGGGACCGGCAGGCGGCGCGGCGGCGGGCGGCCGAGGCGGAGCGGGACCCGGGCGAGCCCGTCGACGTCGTCGGCGTGCTCCAGCGGCAGCTGCTCCCGGCGGGCCTGCCGATCCTGCCGGGCCTCCAGCTCGGCGGCAGCTACCTGCCCGCGGGCGGCGGGACCGCCGCGGGCGGCGACTGGTTCGACGCCGTCCCCCTGCCGGACGGCCGGACGGCCCTCGTGGTCGGGGACGTGGCAGGGCGCGGCGTCGAGGCGTCGGCGGCGATGGGGCGGATCCGCTCCGTCCTGGAGGACCGGCTCGACCACAGCGGCGACATCGGCGAGGCGCTCGCCGCCGTCGACCGGCTGGCGTCGCGGCTTCCGGCCGCGCGGGCGGCGACCCTGTGCGTCGCCGCCCTAGACCCCGCCGACGGGCGGCTGACGTACTGCACGGCGGGGCATCCGCCGCCGCTGCTGATCCCGTCCGCGGGCCCCGCCCGGTTCCTGCGCTCGTCGGGCGGCGGGCCGCTCGGCTCCGGGACCGGCTTCCCGCTCGCCGAGGACCACCTGGACGTCGGCGACCAGCTCCTCCTCTACAGCGACGGAATCGTGCGCCGGTCGGGCGAGGAGGTCGTGGCCGGCACCGCCGAGCTGGCGCGCGTCGCCGCGGACGTCGCCGCCGGCCGGGTGCTGCGCGAGGACTGGCTCGCCGCCGTCGACCGCCTCACGACCCAGACGCTGGAACTGCTGGTCAGGACGTCCGGGCATGACGACGACATCGCGCTGCTGGCCGCGCAGCGGACCGCCCCTCCGGCGCCGCTGCTGCTGGACCTGCCGGCCGAGTCGGAGGCGATCCCCGCCGCCCGCAAGGCGCTCGACGAGTGGCTGTACGACCTCGGCACCCGCGCCGAGGACGTCATCCTGCTGCGCCACGCGGTCGGCGAGCTGGTCACCAACGCCGTCGAGCACGCCTACAACGGCACGCCCGGCGCCGTCCGGGTGCGGGCCGAGTGCACCGGGCGCGGCATGGTGGAGGTCGAGGTCGCCGACGACGGCCACTGGCGCGAGCCGTGGCAGCCCACCGAGGACCGCGGCCGCGGCCTGGCCATGGCGAGCGACTTCGCCGACGACCTGCACGTCGAGACGGGGCCGCGCGGGACGACGGCGACCGTCCGGCACCGGCTGACCCGCCCGGCGCGGCTGCTCACCGCCGGGGAGGTCGCGCCGCCGCCCGCGTCGGACGACCTGCCGGAACTGCTGCTGATCCTGGAGCAGCCCACATCGGGGCCGCAGCGGATCCGGCTGGACGGCCCGGTCGACTCCGCCACCGCCGAGCAGCTGCGCGAGGAGCTCGTGGTGCGCACCCGCGGCGGCACCACCCCCCTCACCGTCGACCTGACCGGCGTCACCCACCTGTCCAGCGCCGGCGTCGCCGTCCTCTTCGAGGCCGAGACCCGCACCGACGCCCCGGGCCGCCCGTTCCTCCTCTACGCCCCAACGGGCAGCCCCGCCCAACACGTCATGTCGATGGTCGCCCTCCCCCACACGACGACCGAACCCGGCTAGTCGACCACGTGACGCCGCGCGAGGTGTCGGCGGCCAGCCGCTGGAAGAACAGGAACCCGGTCCCCGACCCGTCCCGCGCGGAGCCCTCGCGCACCGCCGCCGCGACCCCGGGCACGTCGGCCAGCGACATCCGTCCGAGGTCGGTGACCAGCAGCGGCAGGTGCGGCGCCATGGCCTCGACGAGCCCCTGCACGCGCCACGACTGCGCCGCGTGCAGCTCGTCGGTGGTGAGGCCGACGAACTGCAGGAACGCGATGTCCCCGAGCGCCGTCTCCGCCCGCCCGAGCTCCGGGTCGAGCACCAGCGCCCCGGCCCGCACGGCCGAGTCCGGCCGCTCGGGATCGAGCCCGTCCGGGAACTCGATGCAGTGCCCTGGCCGGAAGTCGTTGCCGCTCTTCACCACGTACGACGCCAGGTTCTCCAGATGCCCCATCGCCCAGCGGCCCCATCGGCCGGTACGGCACGGGCGCGTCCCACTCCAACCGCTCCGCGTCCCCGTACCGCGCCTTGAGCACCCCGTCGATCGCGTTCCACCCGTCCAGATTGAGCATCCCGTCCCTTACACCCCAACCCGACGCACCAACCCCGCCCACGGTTCAGACGTCACCGGGGGTGTAGGCCGTCCAGGATGAGTTGGGCGATTCGGGCCGAGCGGTCGCGGCTGGTCTCCGCGCCGGCGTGGCGGATGGCGGCGAAGGCTCCGGCGACCAGGGCCATCACCTCGTCGGCGGTGATATCGCCGCGCACGACGCCTGCCGCTTGGGCCCTTGCGAGCAGCTCTGCGACATGGCGGGTGAGGTCTGCCGCGACGTCCGGGGCGGCGGTGCGCAGGTCGAACTCGGCGGCCTCGAGCGCGCTCTTCACGGCCACGTTCTCGGCGCCGGAGGCCATCATCCGGGCCAGCAGCGTGAACACCGCTTCAGGATCGCCGGTGGCGGCGAGCGTCTCCGCCTCCTTGACCAGCCCTTCCAGCATGTCGGTCGCGACGGCGAGATACAGCTCTTCCTTGGCCGGGAAGTGCCGGTGGACGGTCCCGGGGCCGACACCCGCGCGGCGGGCGATCTCGTCGAGCGAGACGCCCAGGCCTTCCGTCGCGAACAGCCGCTGAGCGGTCCGCAGGACCCGCTCGCGGTTGCGGCGCGCGTCGGCCCGCAGCTCCCGGTCGCGCCGGGGAGCCGCCGGCGGCTGGGGCTCAGGTGGCTGGCTTGGCATGTCGGCATCAGCATAACCGGGGCGGCACACCGTATAGTCTGTGATTAACCGGGGCGGCGCACCGCTTAGGCATGCCGCCCATGACCGGCCACAAGGAGACGAAGCCGATGACCACACGCGAGGACGCGACCGCCCTGGTGCGACGATTGCAGGAGTGCTTCAACAGCCGGCGATTCGACGAGGCCGCCGCCCTGCACATCCCTGACTTCTTCAGCCACCCTCTCGGCACCACCGGATTCGAGGCGGGCAAGGCGGCCTGGACGGCACTCGTCGCCCGCTTCCCCGACATCCGGGTCGTCGCCCGGGACATCCTGGTCGACGGCGACAGGGCGGCCGTCCGCTCGACCGTCGAGGGGCTCCCCCTACCGAACGGCGACACGCAGCCCGAACTGTTCGAGATCTTCCGCTTCGAGAACGGCCGCTTCGCCGAAATGCGGGGCGCCAGCACAGGCTTCCCGACCATGACCAGCCCCAAAGAGCTACTCACCTAGTGCGCTGACCGGCGCTCTTGATCGGAGTCGGACAGAGGGCCGCGACTTGCCGAGCTTGTACGATCTCGGACTGTGCGAGTTCTCGTCGTGTGCAGGTTCCCGGCATGAATGTCGACGACCGGACCCGGATCCGCTTCGCGTCAGAGGCGGATGCGGCCGAGATCGCGCACATCCACCTGACCTCCCGGTCGGCGACAATGCCGTACCTACCTCCCCCAGAGCACAGCCACGACCAGGTGGTCGCCTGGATAAGGGACGTCCTGCTCAAGCAATGCCGCGTCTGGGTAGCCGTGCGCGACACGCAGATCAACGGCTACGCGGCCCTCGACCGCGACATGCTCGAACACCTCTACCTGCGCCCGGACATGCGCCGGCAGGGCATCGGAACACTCCTGCTCGATGAGGTAAGACGGCACAGCCCTGGCGGAGTGTCCTTGCGCGTCTTCCAGCAGAACACCGAGGCCCGCGCGTTCTACGAGCACCACGGCTTCACCGTCGTCGACACCAACGACGGCACCCGCAACATGGAGAACCTCCCCGACATGACACTCCACTGGCAACCGGACAGCAGGCCATAAGCCGGGCGGCGCCGCCCACTACGTCCGGGCCGGACGGAAGCTGGAGATACCTCCTGAGCCATCAGCTGATGCGGGCGAGGGTTTCGCGTACGTTCTGGAGCGTCCGGTCGTCCGGGCCGCGCAGCCGCTCCAAGTCGGCTGCCAACTCTTGCAGTACGCGGGCAGCGGCCGCGTCGCGTCCGGCACCATGGAGCAGCAGACCCAACTGGCGGCGGTGCTCCAGGACTCTCTCGTCGTCCTTGCCGAAGAACCGGGCCTCATCGCCAATGAGGTCTTTGAGCTGGGCCAGGGCCCGGTCGATCTCGCCGCCGAGCGCCCGGCTGTTGGCCTCCTGGAAACGGAGCCGGAGGGCGGTCTCGGAGCCGTTGCCGTCACGCCGGGCCGCGCCTTCGGCGAGGGCATGGAAGGCGGAGGCCGCGGCCGCGTAGTCCCCGGCGTTGAAGAGCACGTCGGCCAGTTCGCCCCGGAGCGCGATCACCTCGGAGTGCTCGCCGCCGAGGGCGCTCTCGGCTCGTGCTGACGTGCGGCGGAGGGTCCGTGCCGCCTCCTCGAAGCGTGACTCGCGCATGAGCCGCTCGGCGCTGCGCCGGGCCCGAGCCAGGTCGCCGAGGCTGAACGAGTCCGCGGGCTGCTTCGCCCCGGTTGGTTCGGGCGCGGGCGCGGCCGGGCCGGGCGCGGTCCCGGAGCGGCTCGCGAGCGTTCGGCCGGCGATGTCGGCGTACATGCGGAGGGGGCTGCGTCCGGCACGCACGGCTCCCGGCAGTTCCTCCAGGCCGGACGTGTACGGGTACAGGACGTCGAAGACCTCGTCGGCGGATGCGGGCCGGGCCTCCGGCGCCTTGGCGAGCAGCCGCCGGACGAGGGCGTCCAGGTCGGGCGGGACGTCGCCGCGCAGGCGGCCCACGGGAACCGCGTCCTCGTAGATGTGGGCGTGCATGAACGAGACGCGGTCGGTCGCCTCGAACGGGCTGCGGCCGCTCAGCATCTGGTAGAGGACGCACCCCAGCGCGTAAAGGTCGCTCGCAGGGCCGGACCGCCCCCTGAACTGCTCGGGTGCCATGTAGGCGAGGGTGCCGAGCGCCTGGCCGGTGCTGGTGAGCCGGGACCTCTCGTCGGCGTCCAGGGCGACCGCGAGGCCGAAGTCCAGGACCTTGACCGCGCCGTGCACGTCGACCATCAGGTTGCTCGGCTTCAGGTCCCGGTGGACGAGCGATTTGCCATGCGCGTTGCTGAGCACGGCGCAGACCTGCGCGGCGATCGCGGCGGCCCAGCCGACTGGAAGGGGGTCGTGCTCGGCGACCAGGTCATCGACGCTGACGCCCTCGACCAGTTCCATGACGAGGTAGAGACGTCCGTCGAAGGGACCGCCCGCGACCTTGTCGGCGTCGTAGAGGACGGGCACCCCGGGATGGCCCATGCGCGCGGTGAGCTGGGACTCCCTGACGAACCGCCGCACCAGTTCCGGGTCGTCGCCGAACCGGACGAACTTGACGGCCACGCGGCGTCTGAGCCGGGTGTCGGTGGCGCCCCAGACCTCGCCCATCCCGCCCTTCCCGATGTGGACGGGGTCCAGTGCGTAGCGGCCGGCGATGGTCGTCACGGCGCCATTCAACCGCCGGAGCGGAGCCCGCCGCCACCAAGGCCCTCGATTCCGAGCGCGACCGTCTCGTCTCCCGCGGCGGCAAGGTCGTGCAGGGCCTCGGACAGTTCGGCCAGGCGGCGGTAGGCGGCCCCGTGCTCACGCTGCTCCTCGACCGGAACGAGGGGGAGTCGGATCCGGCGCAGGTCGGCGCGGGACGAGGTGGCCGTGCCGCCGGGCAGGCCGGCGGCGCGCAGGAAGCAGGCAAGGAAGTAGGGGGCGCAGCGGCTCGGGTCGGGCCGGAGGACCTGCACCTGGGGCCCCGCCGCGATGTCACCGGCGTCGATCACCCGGGGGCTGATCCGTCGCCCGGTCTGGGCTACGGCCACGTCCCCGGGACGGAGCATCAGCAGGCCGGGCGCGGGCGCGGTGCGTGCGGAGGGGCCGCGCCCGACGGTGATGTCCTTTCCGGTGAGCACGGGGACGTCCCCGCCGCCGAGGTCCATTGCGAGCGGCGGGTTCAGCAGTTCGACCGCGCCGCCCTGGATGAGCTCGGCGAGGGTGGTGGCACTCTGCCCGCCGCCTCCCACGAGCGGCGTCAGCCGGTCGGCCAGGGCGTTGACCTCGGCCAGCCGCTCCCGGAGCCGGCTCCGCGCCTCCTCGTAGCCGGCCAGGATTCCGGCGCCGTCGCGCAGGAGGCGCGCCGGGGTGAGGTCCACCTCCTCGTCCAGCAGCTCGATCAGGGGAACCCCGCGACCGGGGCCGGTCTCCTCGGAAGGGTCGTCCAGGAAGCGGGTGCAGCGCGAGACGACCACGTCGGGGTCTTCGGCGGCGGCGTCCAGGACCAGCACGTGGGCGGGCAGCGGGTCGCCGTCGGCGGGGCGGCGCAGTAGCCAGAGATGCGGCGTCGCGGGAGACCCGGCCGCGGCCCCGGCGGGCAGGTCGAGGACCGCGCGGAGGGCCCCGGTGCGCAGCAGGGCGGCCCGGATGCGGCGGCCGGAGCGGCGGTGCGAGGCGGCGGCCGGCATGAGCACGGCGGCCTCGCCGCCGGGCCGCAGGTGCCAGAGGACGTGCTGCACCCAGGCCAGTTCGGGCTCGCCGCGCGGCGGCAGCCCGTGCACCCAGCGGGGGTCACCGGAAAGCTCGTCGTATCCCCAGGCCCGGTCTCCGAACGGCGGGTCGCACAGGGCGGCGTCGAAGCGCGCATCCGGGAATCCGTCGGCGGCGAGCGAGTCTCCGAGGACGACCCGCACGTCGCTGTCACCGTGGAGGTGGAGGCGGGTGCGGGTGATCCCGACCCCGTACGGCTGCCGGTCCTGCCCGGCGAGGCCGGCCGCTCCCCCGTTCTGGGCCGTGAGCAGGAGGTCGCCGAGGCCGCACGCCGGGTCGTAGACGGTGCGGCCCTTCACCCTGACGAGCCGTGCCATCAGTTGCGCGGTCGCCACCGGTGTCGGGACGATGCGCCTGGCGTGGGCTTCGACGAGGCGCCGCACGAGGTACTCGAAGGTGCCGGGGCCGCGCCGCTCCCGGAGTTCACGCGCGGCGGCGACCAGGCTCGGCGCGACGGTGACGCCGCGCTCCTGAAGGTAGACATCGAGGCCAAGGTCGCCGACGACCTCGCCGAGGCGGAGATCGTCCGTGGTGGTGCGCAGCAGCTGCCACAGCCGTTCCTCGGGCGTCAGCTTCAGGGGTTTCCCCTGGCCGTTGAGCCACGACTCGATGTCCGGCAGGGCGAACAGGGGGCTGTTGGCGGTACCGCCCGCCGGCTGGGGGAAGTCCTCGTACCGGCGCCGCCAGTTGCTCACCGCCGCCCGCCCGAAGCCGGTCAGCCGGGCGATCTCGGCCGCGCTGACGAGCACGACGTCCTCGTTCACAGCCGCTCCAGGACCCCGGCGGCGCGCAGCGCGTCGAAGTGCTCGGCGGCCCGTTCCGGTGCGGTACCGCCGCGCACCAGCAGCCCGGCCTCGATGTTGCTGTTCACCCCGGACTGGGTGAGGTTGGCGCTGGAGACGAGGAGTTCACGGCGGTCCGCGACAGCGATCTTGGCATGCATCCGGCCCTTCTCCTCCGCCCTCCGCGTGACGGGCCAGTGCCAGAGTTCGACGCCCAGCCCGTGGAAGGCGGCGGCGGGCTCCGCACCGGAGATCGCGCTGCCCGCCCCCTGGAGGGTCTCCACGACGACCCGGGAGACGACCCCTCGTTCGACGGCGTCGGCGAGCGCCTCCCTCAGCGGCTGGTATGGCTTGGCAGAGTATGTCATGAGCAGGAGTTCGTGCCGAGCGCGCCGGACGAGCCGGGACAGCACCTGCGCCGTGGCCCGTACGGGGACCCCGTGCTCAGTGGGCCCGCTCCACACTGGCTCGACCTCCACGGCCGCCCTCTCCAGGCCCGCCGCCATGCCCCGCAGGTAGGCGGCGACGGCGCACACGGGCAGATCCTCCTGCTGGGAGGCCGAGATGATCGCATCCGCCTGCTCCTCGAACCCCGGCACGCTCGCGCGGATGACGGAGAAGGGCGACGACCAGTCGAAGAGTTCGGCCAGGGTGCGCAATCCGTCCGGGGAGAGCCGCGCGGCGGACCCGCGCGCGGCCCGTTCGAATCTGTCGAGAGGCGTGGCTTCGTCGTCTTCGTGCAGACCGTCGCCGTCGTCGAAGAAGTCGTCATCTTCGATAGCGCTCACGGATGCATCCCCTCACCGACTCCCGGCCCGACGCGCATCGACCCGAGGCCTCTCCACCCGACGCGCATCGGCCCGAGGCCCGTCGCACCGCCGCGCATCGCACCGCCGCGCATCGCACCGCCGCGCATCGCCCCAAGGCCCGTCGCCCCGACACCGCGTCGCCCCGAGGGACATCGACCCGATGGGCATCGACCCGATGGGCATCGGCCGTGGCGCGGCGTTCACGGCAGCTCCGGATAGAGGGCGAGGTCGGCTCCCGCGACGGGGACGACGAAGCGGCGGTCGAGGAACCTGTTGCCGCGTTCGCAGGTCGTCTCCGACACGAACAGGCAGACGTGGCAGGCGGCGCCGTGCAGGAAGTCGGCGGGGGCGTGCGGGAGCCGCTCGGCGCACAGCGGGTCGGAGGAGCAGTGCCGCGCGTCGGCGAGCGCCCGACGCGTGAGGCGGACGAGCTGCTCGGGCTCGGCGAGCGAGACGAGACCGCCGAGCGTGCCCTCCGCGTCGGGGACGGCGGTGTAGATGAGGATGCCGCTGCGGTGCGGGTCGTCCTCCGTGCCGGAGTAGATGCGTTCCGACAGGCTCGCCGAGCTGTAGCCGCATTCGAGGGCGATGGTGCGGATCAGCAGGTGGGAGAGGGTGTGCAGGGCGATGAAGCGGGCGCCGGGCCAGTGCGCCATCTCGTCGAACTCCGACATGGTGGCGATGCGGTCGGAGTAGCGGTTGCGGCGGTGCCGCGCGTAGGCGTCCTGGTGCAGGCGCAGAGCCTCGGATTTCTCGACGCGTTCCTCCCATGCCTGGAGGAGGTCCTCGGGGACCTTGAGGAAGATGCCCTCGCCGCGGACCTCGCTGGCCGGGACCCAGGAGGGGTTCGACCGGGAGAGGCGGACGAGCTTCACGAGGTCGGGGTCCTCCGGGTCGGGGGCGTCCAGGCGGGTGAAGCCGATCAGCGCCCGCACCTCGCGGAGCCGCTCGGCCTGCACGACGTCCGCGTAGATGCCGGTCAGCTCGTCCGGGACCGACGGGTAGCCGCGCCGGAGGGTGAAGTCGGTGTTCGGGTCGGGGAGCTTCTCGGCGGAGAAGACCTCCCACTCGGCGGTGCGCAGGTCAACGTGGCCGGTCGTCTTCTCCTCACCCGCCCCCGCGAGCTTGGCACGATGCCGAGCGACGGCCTCGGCGATCTCCTCGTTGCTCCACTGGTCGAGTTCCTTGAAGGCCGGGACGTGCTCCCGCGCGTAGGGATACATCGTCTCGGGGAGGTCCTTGATGGCTTCCCATTTCAGCTCGACCTTGGCGTCCAGCGCGCTCGCGCCGGACGGCGGGACCGCCAGGGCGGCGAGGCTCTTGGCGAACCACTGGTTGGAGGCGCCGACGATCAGCAGTTTCGGCGCCTCGTCGCAGCCCTGCGGGTCGAAGACGGCCAGGTGCGGGTGGCGGCCGCGGCAGCGCGGCAGGTTCCCCTCGCCGCGCTTGCCCTGCGCGTCGCGGATGTTGCGGTGCTCCCCGCAGTTGACGCATTTGATCTCGACGTTGGCGCCGAGGTTGCCGCCCCGGTCGTCCATCCGCAGCCGCGGGTGGCTTGCGTTCGGGCACGTCCCGCCGCGGTGGACGAAGTGGGCGTACGGGAAGTCGTCGAGGTGCCCGTTCGTGCACGACAGGACGAAGCGGGCGGCGACCGCGAGCGGCTTACGCTTCTTGCACTTGTCGTGGTAGAAGCGGGCCTCGTGCGGCTTGCGGGCGTTGGAGTTCTCGAAGCCGAAGACCTGCGAGTCGAGGCCGCCGAGTTCGTTGCAGGCGGTGCAGCGCAGCCAGCCGGGGAACGGCGCGACGGGCACGCCGATCCGGGACGCCGGGCCGGTCGGGTCCTTGTCGAGGCCCTCCATCCAGGGGGCGGGCATCAGCTTCTGGACGCTCTTGCCGATGCTCTGCTGGACGGCGGCGAGCAGCCGGGGCTCGTCGATCGGCAGCGCCTCGGGCAGGCCCTGGTGGCTCCAGTCGTCCAGCCCCTTGACCAGGACGGAGAAGTTCGGCAGGTCGATCAGCGCCCCGACACCCGCGGTGAACATCAGGTGGCTCGGGCGGACGCTGCCGACACGGCGGCGGAAGAACGCGGTCTCGGTCATCGAGTCTCCCTGGCGTTCGGCGCGTCAAGGGCGGACTGGCCGAGCTCGTCGCCTTCGGGCTCGTCCTCGTCGGGGTCGGCGGGCGGGCCGAACGACCACTCCGGCTCGTTGTAGACGGGGTGGAAGATGCCTTCGCCGCCCGGGAAGAGCAGGTTGATCTCGTTCTCGGTCTCCCGCATGGACATGCCGGCGGTCATGGTCTCCCAACGGCCGTTGCCGGCCGGGCGGAGCAGCCCCCTGATCGTCTGCTTGTTCCAGGTGCCGTCCTGGTAGCCGAGCCGGGCGCTGCCGACCGTCTTGCGGGCCTCCCACGCGTCGAGGACGACCTCGATGCGCTCCTTGAGGTAGCCGCGCCCTCGCTCACCCGCGACGGCCTCGGCCCGGCCCAGCATCCTGTCGACGATCTCCTCCACGCGCGGGTCGGCGCGGTCGACGTCGAACGCGTCGGGGTTGCGGGAGAACTCCTCGGCGGCGTGCCGGACGGCGGCGACGAGCGTCCCCGCCGTGCCCCGGTCGAGGGAGCGGCGGGTGTACGGGGTGACCGAGAGGGCCTCGACCTGCCGGTAGAAGGTGGAGTGGTAGTGCTCGAAGTCCTCGTAGTGGGCGAGGTCGCGGGGCCGGGACCAGTTGTAGAGGGTGACGACCAGGCCGGGCCGGTCGGCGTCGCGTCCTACCCGGGACGACGCCTGGATGTACTCGGCGGTGTTCTTGGGCTGGCCGACCATCACCATCAGACCGAAGCGGGACACGTCCACGCCGACCTGGAGCATGGACGTCGCGAGCACGACGTCCACCGGCTGAAGCCCGGCACGGTTCCGATCGTAGAACCGGCGGGTGAGCGGATGCTGCGGGGCCGCCTTCGCCTTCGCCTTGGAGTCGCGCTGCTCTTGGAGGAACCGCCGCATGTCGGCCCCGATCTCGGTGCGGCGGCGGGAGGTGTCGATCTCGGGGTCGAAGCCGTGCTCCAGCAGCTTGAGGACGTCGCTGATGTCGCCGGAGGAGATGCGGGACGTCAGCTCCTGGATGGTGAGCATGCCGCCCCGCTGCACGATCCGGTTCGCCAGGCCCTTGGCCCTGCCGTGGCGGCGCACGCGCGTGGTCACGTCGTCGTCCAGGTAGCGGCGCATGCCGGCCAGCTCGCGAGTGGCGTTGAAGTAGCCGACCATGGTCATGTAGGGGTCGGCCGGTTCGCCGTACTTGTCGAAGAGGGTCTGACCGGCCAGCAGGAGGATCTCGGCGAGCCGGATCTCGGCGGACTTGATGCGGACGCCGTGCGCGCAGATGCCGAGGTAGCGCCGGCCGGGAGTCTTCGGGGTGACCGGCTCCTGGCGGGAGAAGAACGTGTCGGCGACGTCGGTCACCTGCGGCGGGAACACGGCCAGCTCGCGGCCGAAGACGCCGCGGACCTGCTCGCGCGCCCGCTTGGTGGTGGCCGTGGAGGCGACGATCTTCGGCCCGGTGCGGCGTCCCTCGAACGGCCAGGACGACAGCTCCGCCACGGCGGCCTCGAACAGGCCCACCGTGGTGCCGAGCGCACCGGAGATGAGGTGCAGCTCGTCCTGAATGATCAGGTCGGGCGGGCGGAGCCTCGCGACCGGCCGGGCGCTGACCGCCGGAAGCGAGCCCTTCTTGTTGTGCTTGCCGGCGCAGCCGGTCTTCTCGTCGAGGTCGTCGTGGCGGTAGCCGTGCCGGTCGCAGCGGCTCCGGGTGCGTCCGAAGAGGATCCCGGCGTAGCCCCTCCAGGGGAGCTGGGCGAGCTTGTCGACGGTGGCGATGACGAGGCTGGGCGCGTACCGGTAGATCTCCTCGTCCACGGTGAGGATCGGAAGGCCTTCGTGGTTGGCCATCCTGCGGGAGAACGGGCAGGCGTCCCCTTCCCCGCGCGGGCAGTACAGCAGGATGCGGCGCCGCTCCTCGTCGATGTCGAGGTCCTTTTCGGCCCGTAGTTCCTCGCCGCACCAGGGACAGGCGAGCGTCTGCAGGACGTTGGCACGGTGGCCGCTGCCCTGGTCGCGCGCCTCGATGACCTGCTCCTTGGCGTCCTTGAACCAGTTGGGCGACACTCCAGCGCCGACCCAGAGCCCGATGCGGAACCTCTCCTCTCCCCAGGTGGCGGGGTCGTCCCGCCGGATGATCTCGGCCGCGCACACGAGGGCGGCGGCCCGCTGGAACTGCTGCGCGGTGAGCAGCCGCAGCGTGTACCGCATGAGCACAGCGACGCCCGCCATTCCGTCGCGAGCGTCCTCGGCGGCCCCCAGGGTGCCCTGAAGCCTGCGGATGGCGAACGTGTAGGCGGTGAGCCCCAGGTAGGCCTCGGTCTTGCCGCCGCCGGTCGGGAAGAACAGCAGGTCGACCAGGGCGGTGTGATCGGCGGCGCGCTCAGGGTGGCTCGGGTCGGTCAGCGACGGCAGGTTGAGCAGGACGAACGCCAGCTGGAACGGCCGCCAGCTCGCGGCGGCCTCCCCTCGCGCCTCGACGCGTGCCAGGGCTTCGGCGTATCCGAGCCCCTCTTCCCGCAGGGGCGCGATGGCGGTGTGGCGGCGCTGGAGGGCCATCGCCTTGTTGGCGAAGTGGAACGCGTCCAGAGCCTCCTTGTGGCGCGGGCTGGTCGGGTCGGACAGGAGCGTCACCCCGGCGGCGATGCGGTTCGCCGCTCTGCGGGCCTGGTGGACGGCCTTGGTCGCGGCCTCCCGCAGCGGGGCCGGCAGCCCCGGGATCTCGGCTTCCCTCTCGTTCAGCCAGGCGCCGTATCCGTCGACCAGGGGCCGTAGTCCTTGTTCGATCTGCGCGGGCGATGCCTCGGCGAGGTCGTCCATGGACAGAACGACGTGCTCGAGCGGGGTGCCGGGGCCGGTCGGCGCGATCGTGGCAGGCACGTTGTAGACCGGCAGCCAGGTCGTGGTGAGCCGGTGCGCCACTCGCCGGCCATCGGCCACGTCGGCGTGGACTGCGACGTTGCGCCCGGCGGCATAGCGGCGCTCGTTCCGATAGAGCAGCCGCAGGTGCAGCTCCTCAGAGTCGTCCCCGACCGCCTCCAGGTCGTCGGCGGGGTCGTCGACCGGGAGGAAGATCGCCTTGGCTCCGTCGAGTGCCGTCACGGTCAGTTCGGGCTGGAAGAGCCAGGCGGTGTCCTTGTTGGCCTCGGGTTCGCTCTGCTGGTTGACGAGAGCGACCTCCACAACGCGGCTGCCGTCCCTGGTCCGAACGCTCACGCTGAGCAGCACGCCGGGTGCGTCCTCGTGCTCCCCGGTCAGGGGGATCTTGTACGACTCCTCAGCGTCGAGCCGAACCTCCTCCTCGCGGTCCTCCTGTTTGCGCGACCAGACGCGGAGCTTCTTTCCCTCCTCGTCCTCTTCCTCGCGGAGTTCGTAGCGGCCCCACGCCGCCTTGACCACGACCGCGTCCACGTCACCGGGGACGCAGAACGACAGCCCCATGGAGGACGCCCAGATCTTGCCGAGCGCCTGCGGACTGAGGACTTCGGGCAGCTGCCCCTCGGCCGCGTCGCCGCCCGTCCCGACCTCGGGGTCGGGCATCTCGCCGGCGTTCTCGATCGTGGACGCCGCCGACGGGCGCGGTCCGAGCATCCCGACGAGGTACCGCTCGCGCGGCCCCATCGCCTTGGGCGCGAACGTCTCCTCGCGGCCGCCCCACGGCCCCAGGAGGTCGAGCCGGACGAGCTTCTCCAACTCGTCGCGGACCTCGAACGACGTGCGTTCCGCGAACGCCTGCGGGACGTCCAGCGGCGCCTTCGCCTCGGCCGGCTCCCCCTTCACCAGCGAGAGCTGCACGTCCCCCGGCTGCGGGAACAGGCCCCCGTCATCATCACTCACGCCGCGCCTCCGGCAGTCGATGTCGTGTACTCGCTACACAAGCACATCCCACCGACACTGCGGCCACGCATCGCCGAACCGCGCTCCCTCCCGACCGAAATCGGCCAACCGCCCACCATCCCCCGGGTGGCCGGTATCGGATCGGCGACTCTCCGGCACACGGCGGAACTACGCGGTTAAGTGGATTTGCTGGTCTTGTCGTCAAGCGGCCGGGGGCTGACTGCTGTGCGGAAGCTGAGATTCGTAGGGCGCGCTCTGGTCGGGGCGTCGCTGGCGGTCGCGGCGGGCGTCGCGGTCAACCAGATCTACGACAACGGCAAGCTGAGCTGGAGCTGGGGATACCTGGCGCTGGTGTTCACGGTCTCAGGCGCACTGGCACAGGCCGCCCCGCAACCCCCCGCGCCCGCCCCGGACGCGGCGCCGTCCTCTCCCCCGCTGGCAGGGCGGCGGAAGGGATCGCGGCGCGCCTATCTGCGGCGGATGCGCTCGGCGGTCGACCAGATGGAGACGATCGGGCTGGTCACCCAAGCCGAGTACGTCCTGCGGACCCGCCAGGTCTACGTGGACGTGATGCTGCGGCCGCGACCGGTGACCGAGGCCGTCGCCGACACCGGCATCGGCTCGGTGCCCTCTCCGGAAGCCGGGCGGCGCGCCTCGCTGGCGTCCTTCCTGGCCCCAGGTCGGGTGCTCGCGGTCCTGGGCGCCGCAGGATCCGGGAAGACGACGCTGGTCCGGCACACGGCACTGGAGATCGCGGAGCGGCGCCGGCGCGGATGGAGGCGTCGGCTACAGCTCCCATTGCTGTTGTATCTGCGCGACCACGCTGAAGAGATCGCTACGGAGGAACCCAAAGGGCTGGCACAGATCGCGGTGACCGCGCCGTGGCTGAACGACGCGGTCTCGGCCGAGTGGCTGGAGGAGCGGCTGAGGCGGGGTCGCTGTGTGGTCCTGCTGGACGGGCTTGACGAGGTGGCCGACTCGAGGGACCGCGGCCGTGTGGTCCAGTGGGTGGAAGACCAGATCAGCCGCTACCCGGCCAACGCGTTCGTGGTGACGTCCCGCCCTGTCGGATATGACGCCAACCGGTTGTCTCGCGCCGACGTCCTCCAGGTGCAGCGGTTCACCAGCCGGCAGATCCGCGACTTCCTGCATGCCTGGTACCGGGCCATCGAGCATCGCGCCCGGCAGGGCGATCCACGGGAGATCGACCGGCTCGCCTCGGAGGCCGCCGACGACCTGTTCCGGCGGGTCAGCGGCCGTCCCACGCTCTCGGACCTGGCCGCGAACCCGCTGCTGCTAACCATGATCGCGAATGTGCACCGGTACCGCGGCAGCCTGCCCGGCAGCCGGGTCGCGCTCTACGAGGAGGTGTGCCAGGTCCTCCTCCACCGCCGCCAGGAGGCCAAGAACCTCCGCGACACCGATGTGGACGGCATGAGCGGAGAGAAGAAGGAGCGCATCGTCCAGGAGTTGGCCTGGTACATGATGCGGCGCGAACTGCGCGACATCCCGGCTGGAGAGGCCGAGCGCGCCATCGGCACCGTCCTGGAGCGAACCGCGCCGGACATCACTCCCGCAGCCTTCCTCATCCACGTCAAGCGCAGCGGTCTGCTACTAGAGCACCAGTACGGCCGGTACGGCTTCGCGCACCTCACCTTGCAGGAGTACCTGGCCTCCATGCTGGTGCCCGCACACGCGTCCCGGCGCCAACTCCTCATGGACAACGTCAGCACCCCCTGGTGGCGGGAGGTGACGCTTCTCTGGGCCGCCCGCGCCGACGCCAGCCCCGTCGTCGAAGCCTGTCTGGAGGACCGGACGGTCACCGCGCTCAACCTCGCCTACGCCTGCGCGGAGGAGGCACGCGAACTCGATCCCGGTCTGCGCACCCGCCTCGACCGGCTCCTGAGAACCGCACCCCGTGATGCCGATGAGAGGCGACTGCTGGACGGAGTCGTCGCCGCGCGGACCTTGCAGGACACCCATGCCCTTGACGACGGCACCCGCGTCTGCACTCACCCCGTTTCAGACGACCTCTGGGCGCGCTGCCGCGCCCGCATGGGCGGCCGCCACCTGCCGGCCGACGTGTCCGCCGACCTGTGGACCAGGGACATCAAGGACTTTCTCATCTGGCTCAATGGCCTGTTCGGCGATGGAACCGACTATCGTCTACCCACGCTGGCAGAGGCACGCCAGATCCTCGGCCAAGACCTGTTCTCAAGAAGAACCAGAGTCGGGGCCAAGGTGATCCTCTACGCCGCGGATCAGGACTGGGCCGACGACCACGGTCAGGTGCGCCTCGTCCCCTTCTCACCAACCGTCTCTCCACACCGGCCCTCCGGGCGACAACTCGACGCCTATCCTGCCCTCATCCTCCGGCACGCCCATGTCCTCTTCCGGCTTTTCCCGTCCGCGGTGCCGACCACCTTCGTCGACCTGCTGGCCTTCGCGAGGCCCCGTGACCTCGGTCGGGCCGAGGACCGGTTGCTCCATGCCCTCGACCTCGCCCTGGACCTCAGCCTCGCCAGCGAGCCGGTCCGCGCCCCGCTGCGCGAACGCGCTTTCGAGCGTGCCGTCGACCTCGGCTTCGAAGACCTCCCCGGCCAGGCGGATGATCTCGACCTCGACCGCCTCCGCGACCAGGCTCTCCGCTACGCCGAGAGGTTCGGCCTGGAACAGGGCCACGATCTCGGTCCCCGGCTGCGGCGGGCTCCCGCTTACAGGGAAAACAGCACGAACAACCTGGTCGGCGTTCTGTTCGACGTTCTCCGTCTTCATTTTCACCACACCGTCCGGGACGACCTCCCCGCACAAGCCCTCGACCACATTCTCAGGAGTCCCCTCGGGAGCGGCATCGACACCGAGCGCCTCTTCGGGCCCCTCGAAGAGGTACTGAGCGATGGCCTCGAACGCGACCTGGCCGACGCGCGCGCCCTCGCCAGGGCCCTCGGGCCGGACCTCCCCGGCTACCGCCCCGGCTCCGACACCGCACACCAAATCGTCGAGAGCATCGACACGGCTCTCGGCCACCGGGTCACTGCCCGCTTCGCGCGCGGCGGGCCCAACATCGACGTCCGCCCACCCAGCGGGATCCTCCGCTACGCCAACATTGATCGCATTCTAGATGTCGATCGCGCACTCGGCCGCCTAATCAAATCGGCCGGGACACTGCGCGGCATCGTCGCCGACGCCGATGACGAGCAAGCTCGCGACCACGCCCGTGAACTCTACCTCGCACTGCAAAGCGCGCGACTCCATTCATTCGCCCTCGCCTTCGCCAAGGCCCGTCCTCCTCGGCTCTATCCGATCCACGAGAACCTCGCATACGCCCTGAGCTTGGCGCGCCTCGTCTTCGCCGACGATCTGGGCAGGCTGAGCATGGACGCCATGATTGGCACAGCTTGGGCCTGCGCCAATCTAGAGCGCTCGTTCGCCGCACCCGCAGACGCGTACAACGGGGCACCTCCGAGACGCCGAAGCAGAGCGACGACGATGGAGGCGTTTCTCCGGGTCTGTCCAGTTAACGGTGTAACTCGATCTTGCGGGGTCTAGTTGCGGGCGGCGGCCAGGCGGCCTTCGAAGGTGATCTCGAAGGCGTTGAGG